>NZ_JZEY01000001.1 GCF_000969445.1 Devosia chinhatensis
TGACCAGATTGTCGCTGTCGACCAGCGCCGCATGCCCGCCCTGCGCCAATTGACCCGACTGCCGCGCCGGCACCCGATCGTCCCCATTCTGCGCCAGGGCCAGCCGGCAGACCGCACCGGCCTCTTTTGCGCGCAGCCACACAGTGAAGACATAGTTCTGCGCGTCCTGTACGTAGAACAGCCCGAAAATGGCACCCAGGTCGCGCCCGCTCGCCCACTCCACCGTTACCGGCACCTACATTTCCCCCACGGCGTCGCCCACTCGAGTCCGCGTCCTCAGCAAGCGCCGCTACCTGTCGTCGACAGCCCCGCTATACGTGCCGGCGACGGTCACCGTATACCCGGACCGGTCCATGACTTCCCGCAGATTAGCCGTGCGCACGCACCTGCACATCAGCGTGAGCAGCACCGTCGCTGCCATGGCGGCAGTATACCG
>NZ_JZEY01000002.1 GCF_000969445.1 Devosia chinhatensis
GAGGGAAGAAAGGGAGAAAAAAGAAGAGAGAGAGAAGAAGGAGAGAGGAGAAAGAAAGAGAAGAGAAGAGAGGGAGAGAGAGGAGAAGGAAAGAGGAAAGAAAAAGAAAAGAAAAAGAAAAAAAGAAAAGAAAGAGGAGGAAGAAAAGAGAAGAGAAGAGAAAAGAAAAAGAAAGGGAGAAAAAAGAGAAAAAAAGAAGGAGAAAGGGAGGGAGAGTAAGAGGGGTATAAGAGACAGGCCCGATGAAACGGGAGAGAGGAAGAAAACAGGAGAAGGGAGGAGAAAGAGGAGAAAAAAACCCGGCAACAGGAAAGAAAAAGGAGGAGAGGGCAGGGAAGAACGTGAACGAACAGGCATAAGCAAGTAGAGACCGGAGGAGAAGAAGAAGAAAGGAAGCGGGGGAATGAAAGGAAAAAGGAAGGAAGAGTAAAAAGG
>NZ_JZEY01000003.1 GCF_000969445.1 Devosia chinhatensis
CTCTTTCTCTTCGCGCATGTTACGTCCGCCTGTCCCTTATACCCATCTTCCTCTCCGTCCCTCCTTCTCTTCCTTTACCTCTTCACGCCCCCCAGCTACCATCCATTTAATTTTCCATCTCCCAAATCGCATGCCTTTTTTTCTTCTTCTCTTTCTCTTCCCGTTTCTTATTTCTCTCTTTTCACCTCGCTACCTTGTTTCTTCTTTCCTTCTGTGCCTTTTCTCCCCTCTACCTTTCACCCCGTTCTCGTCTTCGTCTTTCTCTTTTTCTCTTCTTCCTCTTCCTTCCTTCCTCCTTTTTTTTTTCTCTTTTTTCCCCTTTTCCTTTCTTCTCTCTCTTTTTCTTTTTCTTCTTTTCTTCTTTCTTTCTTTTCTTTCTCTTCTTCTCTTTTTTTCTCTCTTTCTTTCTCTTTTTCTTCTTTCTTTCTCTTTC
>NZ_JZEY01000004.1 GCF_000969445.1 Devosia chinhatensis
TGCCAACGCCGCCTGGACCTGGGTGACGCGCGATCTCTGTCCCGACCTCATTTCCCAGGATGGCCTCAATTCGGGCAGGGCAGGCTCGAGCTCGGCGGCCCTGAGGCTGCCCGACTGGAGGCCATCCTGGGACATGAGGTCGGGACAGAGATCGCGCGTCACCCAGGTCCAGGCGGCGTTGGCACCCTCGCGCACCACTGATCCTGCACAGGCGAAATGGATCGGCTCGTCGACAAGGATCGGGCCGATCATCCCGCAAAACGGCTTGCCGGCGGCCACTACCGTGCGCGCCGCTGCCACGCCGGCAGCGCCTGCCGCCGCACCGATACTGCGGGCGGGCTGCATCACCAGAGCTGCGTCTAGGCTCGGCGTACCTAGCTACCCTACCGCAGTCCGTACCACAATCCTTTTACTATCGCTCTCTTCATGT
>NZ_JZEY01000005.1 GCF_000969445.1 Devosia chinhatensis
GGGCACCAAGGCCTAGGCAGGAATGCACGGAGTCAATGCGATCCTCGACCCCGAGGGGCTGCTCAACACGGGCGAGCTGCTCAATGGCGACAAGAAGGTGCACATCAAGAACCTCAAGATCATGCCGCTGGCCGACGAACTGGACGACCTGTGCATCGAGTGCGGCTTCGGCGAACCCGCCTGCCCCAGCCATCACATGACCCTGACCCCGCGACAGCGCATTGCGGTAACGCGTGAGCGCGCACGCGTGCGCGCTCACGCGTTACCGCAATGCGCTGTCGCGGGGTCAGGGTCATGTGATGGCTGGGGCAGGCGGGTTCGCCGAAGCCGCACTCGATGCACAGGTCGTCCAGTTCGTCGGCCAGCGGCATGATCTTGAGGTTCTTGATGTGCACCTTCTTGTCGCCATTGAGCAGCTCGCCCGTGTTGAGCAGCCCCTCGGGGTCGAGGATCGCATTGACTCCGTGCATTCCTGCCTAGGCCTTGGTGCCC
>NZ_JZEY01000006.1 GCF_000969445.1 Devosia chinhatensis
TATACTCAGTAGAATATGCTCCCACGCTGCCGCCGGTATGCAGTAATCGCGATCAGCTCATCCATAATTCTCTCACTCACATAAAGAACGCGTCTGAAGCGCTCGAACGGACACCGAAGCCCGAAATCCTGATTTCGACCGCGTTTCGACCGGGTATTCGCATCAGCGTGGCTGGCGTCGCCGAACGGATCTCGCTACCGCTCGAAATCCTCATCGAGGACAATGGACCGGGCGTGCCGCAGGATATCCTGCGGCACGCCCGGTCCATTGTCCTCGATGAGGATTTCGAGCGGTAGCGAGATCCGTTCGGCGACGCCAGCCACGCTGATGCGAATACCCGGTCGAAACGCGGTCGAAATCAGGATTTCGGGCTTCGGTGTCCGTTCGAGCGCTTCAGACGCGTTCTTTATGTGAGTGAGAGAATTATGGATGAGCTGATCGCGATTACTGCATACCGGCGGCAGCGTGGGAGCATATTCTACTGAGTATA
>NZ_JZEY01000007.1 GCF_000969445.1 Devosia chinhatensis
CCCTTTTTCCTTACCTCTCTCCCGCCATCCTTTCCCTCTTCTTCCCTTTTTCCTTCTTTCCATCCCCTTTCTTCTCCTTTTTCTTCCTCTTCTTCTTTTCTTCTCTCTTTCCCTTTTTTTCTCCTTTTCCTTCCTCTCCTTTTCTTCCTTCTCTCTTCCTTCTTCTCTCCCTTCATCTCTTTTCGCTTTTCCTCCCTTCTCTCCTTGTTCTTCCTCTCTGTTCTGTTCACCTTCTCCTTTCCCTTTACCTCCTCTTCCCTCGCTTCCTCTCCCGTTGTCGTTTCTTTCCTTTCAGACTCCACCCCTGATCATAACCTCGCTTCCCTCCTCCTGCTCCCTACCCTCCGCCCCCTCTTCCCCCTTCTTTCTCTTCTCCTCTTCTTCCCCCCCCTCCTCTCTATCCCTTTTCCGTTTTCCCTTCCGCCACGCCCTTCGCCTCCCTTTCCTCCTTCTCTATCTCCCCCCCCTCTTTCTCTCTCGTCTCCCTTCT
>NZ_JZEY01000008.1 GCF_000969445.1 Devosia chinhatensis
GTCCACCACACGTCCCGACGGGATTTCATATGACAGCTGTTCAGATGCTGCGCGCTGTCGCACGCGTTTATGAGAACGCAAGCCATACGGTGAAGCGTAGCCTTCATTGGCGATCCATTTCCGCGCCCATGGGTCGAGGTTGAGCACAATGACCCGATCCTTGGGCAGGTTAGCGAGGCGGGCAAATTGGCTATCTACGATCGACCCCATATGTTCGCGGCCCAGCCGGTGTAAAAGCAGGATCTCATCGATACGGTTGAGGAATTCGGGACGGAACGAGGCCTTGACCATGTCTAGGACCTTGCCGCGCACTAGCTCGACCGATTCACCATCCCTGAGTTCGACAAGATATTCCGCCCCCAGGTTAGTGGTCAGGATGATCACCGTATTCCGAAAATCAACAGTGCGGCTCTTACCGTCGGTCAGCCGTCCGTCATCGAGAACCAGCAGCTGCACATTGACGACTTCGGGACGGGCTGTTTAGATCC
>NZ_JZEY01000009.1 GCF_000969445.1 Devosia chinhatensis
TCGGAAGGCTGGTGCTCGCGCTGCTCGAACTGCCGCTCCCTGACGGCAGCCACGCTGTACCTGCGGCGTGGCTCGAACGGTTGGACAAGGTCTTGGCTTTGCCCGGCGACCACGCCCGACATGCCCTTCACCTGGTCGCTCAGCGAACTCCATGGTTCCAGTTCCATGAGCCCGCGTGGACCGAGGACCGCGTCTTGGCCAAAGCAATCGTAGATGGTCCAGATGCCGATGCATTCTGGTCCGGCTTTGCCAGGATGGTCAGGGTGCCTCCTCCGGATCTCGTTGCCCAGCTCAAGGCTCCGATGCTCGCCCGAGTGGGGCGTGGTGGCAGGGAAGAGAGCAACCTGATCGGCTACCTCTTGAGCGCGTGGGCATCAGAGGGACCCCAGCAGATCGTGTTCGACGCCGAACTGCGCGATGCACTGGTGCTCGGTGGGGACGACGTGCGTCGAACGATGCTTCGTTTCGTGAGCGATTGGGCCGAGGAC
>NZ_JZEY01000010.1 GCF_000969445.1 Devosia chinhatensis
AGCGCTCTCGAAGACGGAGAACCGGTAGCCCGCGCACGGCATGCAGGTGAAGCCGAGAACCTCGAAGGGGACGGACGGACCGGCTTCCTGGACCTGCTCGCACATGTCGTTGATGAGGGCGCGCACACGGGCAAACTCAGTATCGGCCACGAGGATGTCGCAGAGCTTGAGCGTACAGCGCTGGACCAGAACGGTGGCTACCGCACCCCGACCGCGATCGAGCTTGGCTGCGATGACCAGACCCTCGGCACGGCCATCGCGGGCCACCTCGAGTCCGAGCACTTCGGCCTGCACCAGGATGGTTTCGAGCAGCTTGTCGAGACCGGCCTCGGTGTTGGCGGAGACTTCCACGACCAGCACGTCGCCGCCCATGGATTCCACGAAGACCTCGTGCTGGTGCAGCTCTGTGCGGACGCGGGTCGGATCGGCTGCCGGCTTGGCCATCCTGGTGATGGCCTCGATTGTCGGAACCTCTGCCCCTCTGGCGT
>NZ_JZEY01000011.1 GCF_000969445.1 Devosia chinhatensis
CTGCGGCAAGGCGCATCTGGTAGTCTATACGCTCCTCCATTTCGTTGGCCAGTTCCTTAAGAGCAAAGCCTTCTGCGTCTTCCCCCCTTTCGCCATGGCGCCTCCCTATGCCCTGAACCTCTTCACGTGTCGTCTTTAGGCCATCACCGAGATCGGCCGCTCCCCGTCTCGCCCGCTCCGCCATCTTCTCCCGCTCGCCTACTACCTCGTCTTCCTCATCGACACGCGGGCTCATCTCTCTGTCATTACGCCCACCTAATTCCTCGACCTCCCCTCTCCCCATTCCCCTCCCCCCTCTTCCTCCCTCCCTCCCCCTCCCTCCTCTCCCTCCCCTCCTCCCCGCTCACCCTCGCCTCCTTTCCCTTCTCCTTTCCGCTCATCTCTCCTGCTCTTCGCTCTCTCTTCTTGTCTCTCTCTTCCCTCTTCTCCCTGTCCTTCTCTCACTTCCCAATTTCTGCGCTTCCTGCCCCCCCTGTCTCTTTCTTTCCTCCTCCTCCAGGCCTTTTCCCTTCTCCCCTTCCTCTTTTCCTTTCCCTCGTCCCTTTTTCTCTCCCCTCCCCTCCTCTCTC
>NZ_JZEY01000012.1 GCF_000969445.1 Devosia chinhatensis
GTTCGATCCCGGTGGAGGCAAGGCGATCACGCACTGCCGTAGCCATCGCAACAGCTCCCGGGGTGTCACCATGAACACACACCGAATCTGCCTTAATCGGTACCTTGGTGCCGTCGATAGCCGTTACCGATCCCTGAGTCACCAGCGTCACAACGCGCTCAGCGACCTCGCCCGGATCATGCAACACTGACCCCTCCTGGCGACGTGATACCAAGGTGCCATCGGGGTTGTAAGCCCGATCGGCGAACACCTCCCTCAGCGTCCGGACGCCCTGCTGCTCAGCGAGGTCAAGGACAAGAGCTCCCGGCAAGCCTAAAATGGCCATATCGGCACCCGTGGCGGAGTTTTCAGCGTCAATCGCCTCGACGACTGCCTTGGCCTGAGCCTGGTGGTGAACGATCGTGTTGTACAGGGCGCCGTGAGGCTTGACGTAGCGCACCGAGGCGCCATGGACTGCAGCAATTCCACGCAGTGCCGACAACTGGTAAATGACCTCATCGCGCAACCGTCCAGGGTCAACGTCGATGAAGTTGCGACCAAACCCGGCGAGGTCCCGGTAAGACAC
>NZ_JZEY01000013.1 GCF_000969445.1 Devosia chinhatensis
GTCTGTTACCAGCATCCCCACCATCCACCTGCCGACGCTCCACCTCGCACCTCTACGCTGCCCGCTGAGCTGACCGCAGCCCACCTGCCGGATGAGCTCGACTGCCAGCCCTCTTCGTCAGTTGATCTCACCAACAGTGTGAGTCCGGGCGCGTAAGTCGAGTTGGTGCCGTCCTGAAGCGCCCAGGTCTTGTAGGCGCCGCGGTCGGGATAGACGACCTCTTGGCCGCAACCGGCCAGACCCACACCGCTCACGAGCTCGATATATCCTGCCCCAACCATTGCACTCTTCATGACAGCCTCCGCCTCCGGCCGCGCAGTATTAGCAGCAGGGCGGAAAGCAGTCGCAGCAATTTCGCTTGGCTTTTGCGCGCTTCGGCAAAACTTTGAAAGATCTGCGCAGCGGTAATGCGCGATGTCTATGCCTAGACGCCCAGCGCCGCCGCGCTGCTGGTAAAGCTGTGACAGACGTCCACAACCGCTGTCCAGGCCAAGCACGTCATCCCGCACCTCGCCACGCCGCCACGCCGACCACGACCATTCGGATCGGCAACCTG
>NZ_JZEY01000014.1 GCF_000969445.1 Devosia chinhatensis
CGCAAGATCGGTACGTTTACCTTTCCTCCTTCTTCTTGCTCTCTCTTCCTCCCTCCACCTTCCCTCCCGCTTTTCTTCTTGTTTGTCGTTTCGGCTGTTCTCTCGTTTTTGTATCGTTACTGTTTTCTTTGCCTGGCCTACTAATTTAGCGGCCACTCTTTCACTCATTCACGCTCCGATTAGGTCTGCCAAACAGCCGTAGCATAGCGTCCACTTCACGTCTGTCTCTTATACCCCTCTTTCTCTTCCGCCTCTCCCCCTTTTCTCTTTTTCTCTTTTCTCCCTTCCTCCTCCTTCCTCTCTCCTTTCTTTTTCCCGTTCTCGTCTCCTTCCTCCTCCCCTCCTTTCTCTCCTCCTCCCTCTCTTCCCCCCTTCTCTTCCTCCCCGTCCCCGTTCTCCTTCTCTTGTCCTTCTTTGTCCCCCACTTCTTCCCATTTTACCTTCCTGCCCTCTCCTATCTCCTCCTCCTTCTACTGCCTCCCCTTCTCCTCCTCCCCCCCCCTCCTCTCTCTTTCCTCATTCTCCCCCCTCGTCCCCTCTCTTCCTCCCTCTCTT
>NZ_JZEY01000015.1 GCF_000969445.1 Devosia chinhatensis
GATCAGCAGCGTGCCGATGCCGGGATACTTGAAGACCTGTTCGGTAATCACGGTGCCCGAGAAGCCTCCACCCAGCGCCATCGCTAGAGCCGTCAGCCGTGGCAGGGTGGCGTGGCGGATCCCATAGCCGCCCACGCTCGTCGTTTTGTCGTCGGCTGACAGTTCTGCATAGGTCACATAGCCCTCGGTCGCGACATTGCTGACCAGCCCCCGCATGCCGACGAACCAGTCGCCGAACTCGACCATCACGAGCGACAAGCACGGCAGCGCGGCATGCTGGAGCGTCTAGGCGGTGAAGGGCCAGGTGAGGCCGGCTCGCACAACGATGGCAACCGTGACAGAGGACGTGACGAGCGGGATGAAATAGGAGAACACGATCACAATGATGATAGCTGCAATGTAACAGGGAGTCGGCCGGATACTCAAGGTGGTACTTCATCTAGCACTTGAGTGTCGA
>NZ_JZEY01000016.1 GCF_000969445.1 Devosia chinhatensis
CGCGCCAATGTGCTGACCTATTCCGCGCAGCGTGCGCTGATTGGCGATAAGGTGCTGGCGCGGGAATAGGCGCAAAGCGAAATCCGGCAGGGGATGAAGCCGAATGGTTCGACCGAGCCGACAACGCCCGAATACATGTGCCTGCGCGAAGCCAAATTCGAGCCCTATCGGCTGACCATCAAGGGCATGGTCGACCGCGAGGTCAGCTTTTCGCTGGCCGAAGTGCGCAACATGCCCAGCCGCACCCAGATCACGCGCCATGATTGCGTCGAGGGATGGAGCTGTAGTGCCAAATGGACGGGGACGCGGCTCGGCCCGGTGCTGGTTCAGGCGGGGGTGAAGCCGGGCGCTCGCCATGCCGTCTAGTCGTGATTCGCAACGAGTCACCGGACGCTGAGCCGGGCAGCGATCTTGACAGCGAGCTCGGCAAGCCGTGAATCCACAGCACCCACAGCG
>NZ_JZEY01000017.1 GCF_000969445.1 Devosia chinhatensis
ATCCGCGACGCACGGTCCAGTCCCGATGGGGCGATCCACACCCTCACCGATGCGGCCAATGGCGCGCGCATGCGCATCGAGCCGGCCGACTAGGAGGGGCAAACAAAAGGGCGCGCCCCCGAGGAGGCGCGCCCGTGACGATGTCGTCGTTCTGATCAGGCGGCAGTGAGATTGTCGGCGGCGGACTCGCCGGTCCGCTTGTCCTTGACGATCTCGTAGGTCACCTTCTGGCCTTCGTCCAGGCCGTTGAGGCCGGAGCGCTGGACAGCCGAAATATGGACGAACACGTCCGCCCCACCCTCATCCGGCTGAATGAAGCCGTAACCCTTTTGCCCGTTGAACCATTTAACGGTGCCAGTTGCCATAACTCCCTTTCCCTCGTGCAGTCGCTGCTGGTAGGCCTCCCCCGTGTCCCCGGCTGAGCCCACTCTCATACACACATTCCTGCACATT
>NZ_JZEY01000018.1 GCF_000969445.1 Devosia chinhatensis
CCGCATCCGGAATCACCCCGAGGCCGGCCACTCGCTCAGGGGGGGTCGCCCGCTAAAGTCGAGGCGGGAGCCTGGTCGTCGCGGCGACGGTTCCGAGGCCCGATCGGGTGTCGGCGGACGCGCTTATTGTGTGCGGCGGCTGGCAGCCGGACCTGTCCCTTTGGCACATGGCTGGCGGCTCCAGCCTCTGGCAGTCATTGCGCCAGCGTCTTGAACCCGTCGGAAACATCGACGGCATTGCCCTGGCCGGCAGCGCTGCCGGCCAGGGCAATGCCGTCGATGTTTCCGACGGGTTCAAGACGCTGGCGCAATGACTGCCAGAGGCTGGAGCCGCCAGCCATGTGCCAAAGGGACAGGTCCGGCTGCCAGCCGCCGCACACAATAAGCGCGTCCGCCGACACCCGATCGGGCCTCGGAACCGTCGCCGCGACGACCAGGCTCCCGCCTCGACTTTAGCGGGCGACCCCCCCTGAGCGAGTGGCCGGCCTCGGGGTGATTCCGGATGCGG
>NZ_JZEY01000019.1 GCF_000969445.1 Devosia chinhatensis
CGACGGCTGGAGCGCGTTGCCACAGGAGCTTGCTGGCGGCGAGCGGCAACGCGGGGCCAGTGGGCGCGCAGTGGGTCGCCAGCCGAAGGTCTTTCTGGTCGACGAGCATTTGTCCAACCGCGATGCCGAGCTGCGGGTGCAGATGCCGGCATAGCTCAAGGACATGCATGCCCGGTTCAAGACGACGACCATCTATGTGACGCATGATCAGAGCGAGGCCATGACCATGGCGGATCTGATCGTGGTGATGCGCGGCGGGGTGGTGGAACAGAGTGGAACACCGCTCGATCTCTATGATTTTCCTGCACATATGTTCGTCGGCAGCTTCATCGGTTCACCCGCCATGAACTTCCTCCACGGCACGATCAGGGTGGCGGGGGACGCTGTGTTTCTCGAGACAGAAAGCGGCACGAAGCTACAGTGACGCCCGGGCACAGGCGGCTTCGATAGCCGCTCTGGACCGCTGGTAATCGCCCCTGAACACTTTGAGCATGCACCCGAGAACGGCAG
>NZ_JZEY01000020.1 GCF_000969445.1 Devosia chinhatensis
AATTTGCGCACCCGGAGTACGCAGTAGGTGCTCTGTCCAGTGTCATTACCCGGAAGACGACGGCAATGACGATCGCCAGGAGATGACGGCTTACGCCACCTAGACAATGCGCTTCGTCAGCAGATCGCGATAGGCCGGGGAAGCCGCGGATGTCAAAACTTCATTGGCCCGCGTCATGAGGAATCCGCCCAGGGCCAGGCTCTGCCAGCGCTCAACGACCGGCCCGATGCCGGGCACGCGGACGGGCATGGCCATCTACGCCTGTCACCGCGCGCGCGGCGCAGCGCCCCGCAATCCGTTGTGTGGCGGCGGGCTGGGTGCCTGGGGCCGCCGCCGTGTCGCGTGCGACGGTGCTTGCCCGTGGGGGGCGGAACGCGTGCGGACCGACGGGAGCCAGGCGGGGTTGCACGAGGAGCACAAACGGGTCCGGGCCGCCAGTCCCACGGCCGACGGAACGAGGGCGCGCGAGGCGATGCGAGGTCACCTGTCGCGCAGCCAGACCCGTTATCG
>NZ_JZEY01000021.1 GCF_000969445.1 Devosia chinhatensis
TTGTCCGGGCGGCCCGTGCCATTGGTTGGCCAGCCGCCATCCAGCGAGGATGTCGCCGACCAGGTAGATCGTCTCCGCATCGTGCACGCGCAGGAACTCGATCAGCTGCTTGCTGCGGATCGGCTTCATGCCCAGATGAACATCGGACAGGAACAGCGCCCGGACGCGCCGGTCCTCGCGGTCTTACGCAATCAGCCCCATGGCCTCCTGCTGGTTCGCGGGCACATTACGAGTTGCCACTGGCCATGCAAACACACCCGTGGAGAAAGCCGGGGAAACTTCGGGCCATCCAGCGTGACACATCGCGCCACGGGCGCGCGGCCCTACTCCGCTCGCGTCTTGAGCGCCACAATCCGCTCGTAGCTCTGTTCGATTCGCGCCGCGAATTCGGGAGCGGCGTCGTCCTCGCTCAGCAGGATATCGAGGATTTCCTGGGACAATTCAGGCCGATACTTGGCGGTATTGGAAAACAGCAGCACAT
>NZ_JZEY01000022.1 GCF_000969445.1 Devosia chinhatensis
TGAGTGGAGTATAGGGGACGGGCGTGCCGCCTTCCCGGGTACTGGTATCATGGCCGTTGGTCCGATGCGCGCCGTGTTCGAACCGCTTGGCATCAACGATATCGTTGCCAAGTCGCAGGGCACTGCAAATCCCTACACCATGGTTCGCGCCACGTTCGATGCGCTCAAGCGCGTCGACAGCCCCCGTTCGGTGGCTTCCCGTCGCGGCCTCAAGGTTTCCGAACTCCAGGCTCGCCGCGGCGAGCCTGGAGTTCGGAAACCTTGAGGCCGCGACGGGAAGCCACCGAACGGGGGCTGTCGACGCGCTTGAGCGCATCGAACGTGGCGCGAACCATGTTGTAGGGATTTGCAGTGCCCTGCGACTTGGCAACGATATCGTTGATGCCAAGCGTTTCGAACACGGCGCGCATCGGACCACCGGCGATGATACCAGTACCCGGGACGGCTGCACGCCCGTCCCCTATACTCCACTCA
>NZ_JZEY01000023.1 GCF_000969445.1 Devosia chinhatensis
GGACGCCAACGACGTCCCGCGTGCGGACAGACCCGCCTCCGGGCCGACCGTCGCCTATACACCCAGCAACACGTTGGGGGGCAAAATCGCTGCCCAGCTCGACACTGCGATGCGCAAGGATATTCGCAAAGGCGGGACACAGAAGGGCAAGGGCGAGTTCGCCGACATCAAACAATGGCGCGGGGACAGGGTCTGGAAACAGGCGTCGGGTTACGCAACGCCCGACCTCATCAACCGCGCCACTGGTGAGCCGCTCAACGCCGATCACTTCAAGGCGCATCTGCGTACGCGCTATGGCGCATAAAACTTATTATCTTCAAATTTGTTAGATCAACGCGCGGACTCAGTTTCCGCGCTCTGACCACTGTGAACGCCGGCTGAACCCGCCCCTCAGGCTCCGTTCGAGACCAGCGTCCTAGAACCGCTTCCCTCAACGGCCCGCACGCACGGGCCCCACTGCAGTGAGTCTGAAAT
>NZ_JZEY01000024.1 GCF_000969445.1 Devosia chinhatensis
CTCATCATCCACACCTACAACACCGCCTTCGTCCGCCTCACTTCCTCCGCCTTCCCTCCCCTTCCCGTCCTCCTCTCTATCTTCGTTACCTTCTTCTTCCTGCTCGTCCTCCTCTCCCTTCTCATCCTCCAGCCGCGCTTCCCCCTCTGCGTGTCTTCCCCCGCCCCCCCCCTCTCGCCCCTTCCCCCTCCCTCCTCCGTGTCTTCCCCCTCCTCCCCCTCTCTTCTTCCTCCTTCCCCTTCCTCCACCTCTTCCCTCTCTCCCACTTCCTTCCCCTTCTCTTCCTCTTCTTTCCTCTCTTCTTTCTTTTTCTCCTTCTTCTTCTTCCCTGCTCCGCTTCCCTCACCCCTGTCATTCTCTGTCTTCTTCCCCCCCTCCTCCTTTCCCTTCGTCCCTCCTCCTCCTGCTTGCTTTCCTCTTCTCTCCCTCCTTTGCCTTCTTTTCTTTCTTCCCTACCTCCCTCTTCCTTCCCC
>NZ_JZEY01000025.1 GCF_000969445.1 Devosia chinhatensis
TGAGGATATCGTACGATGCATCCCCCGACGACAACGACAGCGCTACCACGAACGGTGCCAGACCAGTCGTCAGCGCCGTCGCCGCGCCGGCCTGCCTCGTTGCCTCAGGCGTCGTCGCGGTCCTGCAAGCCGTCCTGGCATCCAAGCTGGTCTCGCTCGCCGATCTTGGACTGGGCCTGCCGTCCAATATCAAGCTCGACAAGCTCCTCTCGTTTGGCATCGATGCCAAACGAGAGGAGCTTGTCGAGCTTGATATTGGACGGCAGGCCCAGTCCAAGATCGGCGAGCGAGACCAGCTTGGATGCCAGGACGGCTTGCAGGACCGCGACGACGCCTGAGGCAACGAGGCAGGCCGGCGCGGCGACGGCGCTGACGACTGGTCTGGCACCGTTCGTGGTAGCGCTGTCGTTGTCGTCGGGGGATGCATCGTACGATATCCTCA
>NZ_JZEY01000026.1 GCF_000969445.1 Devosia chinhatensis
TGGTGCGCTGGGGAGCCAGCCACCCTCCTGGCTAGTCGCCTCCGTCGCCTACACGGTCATGGTCCGGTCCATGGTCTGCAGCGCCTTCCCCACCCCGGCGCCGTGCAACCCCTCTGACCGATTCGGGCTCGCCACCATCGTATCCGTCGGCGCGAGGTCTCGGCGCGGCCGTCGTCGTTAGACGTTCGCTGCGCTGAACGAGGCGATCGATGGCCCGCTCGCAAGCTGCGCCGGGCCGCGCGTCATCGGCCCCACGCGCAGTCCCATCCTGACGATCGAGCGCTCCTAGACCCAACCGCTCGCGTACACCACCGGCTGCAGCCGCCCCCTCCTCACATCCGGCCGCCACGCCCGAGTCGGGTTCAGCCCCCGCGGTAACGGCAGACTGATGTCGCAGCGGGCGCATCACCGCGTCGTCCCCAGCCTCGGCTCGCTCAGAAA
>NZ_JZEY01000027.1 GCF_000969445.1 Devosia chinhatensis
AAAGGGGGAGGAGGAAGAGGAAGAAAAGAAGGAGGAGAAGAACAAGCAGGAGAGGAAGGTAAGAGGGGCAAAGGAGGAAGGGGAAGAGGAAAAGGAAAGGCAAAGGGGGAAGAAAGGGGCAAGGGAGAGAAGAAAGCAGAGGAAAGGAAGGGGGAAAAACGGGGTAGAAGAGAGGAGGGAGGGGGAAAGGGGAGAGAAGGAGAGGGAGAATGAAGGAGAAAGACAGGAGGGGAAGAGAGAGGAGGGAGTGGAGGGGTTGGAGAAAGAGGTGAAGGAGGAGAAAACGACCGAGCGATGGGTGAGGTGATAGTCGGCCAAATTGACAAGATAGGAGGCATAGTAGGGAATAGCGTGAACGAAGTTGGAGACATAAACCACGAAGCGGCTTTCAGGATGGACGGTGGGAAGGCGGGTACGCTCGATGCGCACGACGCTCAGATG
>NZ_JZEY01000028.1 GCF_000969445.1 Devosia chinhatensis
CTGGCCCTGCCCCCCCTCACCCGCCCCCGCCCCCTCGCCTGCCTTCTCACCCCCCGCTTCGCCGTCCTGCTCCTGGTCGCCCCGGCCATCTCCCTGTCCGCAAGCCTGCCCGGCGTCTATCTCAGCTTCTTCCTCGACAGCGCCCCCGCGCCCACCATCGTCTTGCTGATGAGCCTCTGCTTTGTCGTGGTCCTCCTCGCCACCCAGCGCAAGACCGTCGCGACGGTCTTGCGCTGGGTGGCGAGGAGGACCACGACAAAGCAGAGGCTCATCAGCAAGACGATGGTGGGCGCGGGGGCGCTGTCGAGGAAGAAGCTGAGATAGACGCCGGGCAGGCTTGCGGACAGGGAGATGGCCGGGGCGACCAGGAGCAGGACGGCGAAGCGGGGGGTGAGAAGGCAGGCGAGGGGGCGGGGGCGGGTGAGGGGGGGCAGGGCCAG
>NZ_JZEY01000029.1 GCF_000969445.1 Devosia chinhatensis
CAAGAGGGGAGGCGGGGAGGGAGGAGAGGGAAAGGGAAGGGAGAGGGGAAGGAAGAGAGGGAAAGAAAGAAAGATAGAGAAGAAAAGGGGAGGCAGAAAGAAGGAGAAGGGAAAAGGAGGAAGAGAAGAAAAGGGAGAGTGAAAGTAAGGGTGGAAAGGGAGAAAAGGAGGGAAGGGAGAGGAAGAAGGAGGGGGGAGGGAGGGGGGAGGGGAGGGGAGGGGAGAGGAGGCGGGGGAGGGAGAAGGGAAAAGGGGGAGGAGAGGGAAGAGGGAGGGGGGGAAGAGAAGCGAAGGAGGAGGGAGAGGGGGGAGGAGGGGAAAAGGAGAGGGGAGGGAGAGGGGGAGGAAGAAGGGAGAGAGAGGAGGGGGAAAGGAAAAGGGAAGGGAGAAAGGAAGAGAAAGGGGGG
>NZ_JZEY01000030.1 GCF_000969445.1 Devosia chinhatensis
CTATAAACCCATCCAGCCGGATCTGCTCTACGATCTCGACGTGCCGCCCGCGGCGCTGGCCGGGGCTTCGCTGATCCAGCTTTCGCCGTTCCTCTCGCCGCAGACGCGCAATGGCGACGACATGCGCGGCCATATCGCGCCGAGCTTTGCGGCCGAGCGCGCCGCCTCGGACGGCAACCTGTTCGAGGCTGTGGTCAACCGCCTCCTGGCCGAGCGCCGGGAGTGGCGGCGCGCGAGCATAGCCTGCTGGAGCGCCGGAACGCGCGACCGCATGGCGCAGGTCCCCAAGGCTCCTGGCCTGACCAATCCCCCCCTGGCGGCAAACTGGCGCGACGCCGCGACGACGAACTCGGGCACCGCCGCGCTGGTGGGGTCGCGTCTTGCAACCTGGTGCGAGACCACGGACACGCCGTTGCGCAGCGCGCGAGA
>NZ_JZEY01000031.1 GCF_000969445.1 Devosia chinhatensis
TCGTCCAGGGCGTCGGGTGGCGGCCAGCGGGAGGAGAGTGGTGATGTGTCGCTGCGTCCATCCGGCTTTTCGGACTTCGTGGGCCAGGCTGCAGCGCGGGCCAATCTGGAGGTCTTCATCCAGGCAGCCCGACGGCGCGGCTCGGCGCTGGACGCTGTGCTGTTCGTCGGCCCGCCCGGCCTGGGCAAGACCACCCTGGCCCAGATCGTGTCCAAGGAACTGGGCGTCGGCTTTCGTGCCACGTCCGGCCCGGTCAGTGCCAAGGCGGGTGATCTTGCGGCGCTGCTCACCAATCACGAAGAGCGCGACGTGCTCTTCATCGATGAAATCCACCGCCTCAACCCGGCCAACGAGGAAGTGCTCTATCCGGCAATGGAGGATTTTCAGCGTGATCTGATCATCGGCGAGGGGCCCGCGGCCCGCTCCGTG
>NZ_JZEY01000032.1 GCF_000969445.1 Devosia chinhatensis
CTGCACCAACACGTCCAATCCCTCCTTTCTCTTCTCTTCCTTTCTTTTTTCTCCCCTTTCCCTCTCCCTCCCCCTCCCTTCCTCTCCCTCTCTCCCCTCTTCTCTCTCCCCCTCCTCTCCTCTCCTCTCCTTTTACCTCACTTCCTCCTCTCCCCCCCCCCCTCTCTCCCCCCTCTTCTTCCTCCTCTTTCCTCCCTTTTTCTCTCTTCTCCTTTCTCTCTTTCTCCCTTTTTCTTCTCCCCTCCTTTTTCTTTTCTTCTCCCCTCTTTCTCTTCTCCTTTTCCTCCTCTCTCCCCTCCTTCCTCTCCCTCTTCTCTTTTCTTCCTCTCGTTTTCCTTCCCCTGCTCCCTTTCCTCCTCTCCCTTCTTCCTTTTCCTCTTACCCCCTGCTCCGCCACCTTCCTCTCCTTCTGCCTTCCCCTCTCCTTTCCTTTTCCATCCTCTTCCCTCCCCTCTCTTTCCTCCCCTCCCTTCTCTCCTCCCCTCCTCCTTCTCTGCCTTCCCCCTCTTTCTTTTCTTGTTTTCCCTCTTCTTTTCTCGTCTTCTCTGCCTCTTTGTCACTCTTTCTGTCCTCTTTTCCTCTTTCGTTCCCTTTATTCTCCACACCTCTTTCTATCCCTTCGTCACCCCCCTGTATCTCTTCTTCGTGCTGTCCGCTGTCTTTATGTCTGTCCGTT
>NZ_JZEY01000033.1 GCF_000969445.1 Devosia chinhatensis
CCCTCACTCCCATTTTCATTCCTCTTCTCTTCCATCTTCTCTATCTTTTCCTCATTCCGCTTCCTCTATTCCCTCCCTCCACTCTCCTTATTTTTTCACTTTTTTTCCCGCTCCATCCCGCTCACCTCCTCTCTTCCATTCCCCTTTCCCCGTTCTTCATCCTGCCTATCTCGCCAGCTCCTGTCTGCTTGTCCTCTTCTTCCTCGCCCTTCCGCTCTTCTTCCCCTTCCGGTCTCTCCTTCTCCCCCTCTCACCCGCCTTTTCCTTCCTCTCTCTCTCCCCTCTCCTTCCCCACCCCTTCCACTTCCCCCTTCCTCCCTCCTCCCTCCCACCCCCCTTTCCTCTCTCCCTCTCCTCTCTTCTCTTCTTCCCCCCTCCTTTTCCCTCCCCCCTCTGCTTCTCTCCCTTCCCGTTCCTACTGTTCGTTTCACTTTGCCCCCCCCTTTCCCTTGTCGTTTACCTTCTCTTCTTCACCCCCTTTCCTCCCCTTCTTCTCTCCTTCTTCTCCTCCTTTCTTTTCCTCTTTCTTCGTCATTCTCCTCCATTCCCTTCCCTCCTTTTCTGTCTCCTCGCTTCATCCCTTCTCCTTCTCCACTCCCTTTCTCTTTCCTCCTTCCCTTCCCCCTC
>NZ_JZEY01000034.1 GCF_000969445.1 Devosia chinhatensis
CAAGGAGATGACTTCGGCGCTGATCGGCGTGCGCACGCTCGAACATCTCTTGTTCTTTCTTTCCTTTCTCTTTATTCTCTTTCTCCTCTCTCTTTTACACATCTCCCTTCCCACTTTACCTCTCTTCTTCTCTTCTTCCGTCTTCTTCTTTTTTTTTTTCCTCTTTTCCTTTTTTTTTTTCTCTTTTTTCTTTTTCTCTTCTTTCTTCTCTTCTTCTCTCTTTTTCCTTTTTCTTCTTCTCTTCTTTTTCTTCTTTCTCTTTCTCCTTTTCTCTCTTTCTTCTTCCCGCCTTTTCCTCTTCTTGTCCCCTCTCCCTCTTTTCTCCCCCCTCTTCCTTACCTCCTTTCTTCTTTCTCCCTCTCCCTTTCCCTTCCCTCTCCTCACTTCCTTCTTTCCTCGCTTTTCTCCCCACGTTTCTTTCCCCGCCCCTTTCTATGTCCCTCTTTTTGCCTCCTCCCCTTCTTCCCTCGTCCACTCCTCCCTTGCTTATTCCTTCTCCTGCCTTCCCCTCTCTCCCCCCCTCCCCTCTCCTTG
>NZ_JZEY01000035.1 GCF_000969445.1 Devosia chinhatensis
GTACGTCACCGTCGTGAACGTTACCTGTATGCCCTGATTGGTCGGGAAGGTGAAGTTCGAAACGACAGCGCCCGTCTGGTTATTACCGTTGCTACCGGTGGTTGTATCACCATTGGTCAGACGCAGAGCCCCAGAACCCACCGCGTCAGGAAGCGTACCCGTGACACCACCCACAAGCGTCTTACCGCTGTAGTAACTGAGGCCCGAACAGGCCGGAATCGTGCCTGTACCGTTGCCCGCAGTCAGGCATGCGCCGTTCAGCGCCTGCCACTTGTACGAAGATGACGCCCCCGTCAGCGTGTCGCTGATCACCAACTGCGCCCTGGCAACCCCCGGCAGTAGCGCAGCGGTTGCCAGCAAACCCACCCGTTGAATTGTTTTCATCACTGTTGTCCCAGATCTTTGGCGCCAGAACTAATGCGATAGGTGCTCTGCACCACTGCTGCTGTCGTTGCATCACCGCCAAAGCCATAGGCGGTGACTTGGTAAAGCTGTGCGAGCCCGTTCGGGCTCATACCGATGTAGTTG
>NZ_JZEY01000036.1 GCF_000969445.1 Devosia chinhatensis
AAGAGGAGGGAGGAAGAAGAAGAGAGGAAGGAAAAGAGGGAAGAGGAGGGAGGAGAAACAAGAGTGAAGGGAGAGAGAAAGAAAGGAGAAAAAGGACAAAAAGGGAGTGAAGAATAAAGAAGAAGGAGGGAAAAAGGAGGGAAAGGAGAAGACGAGAAGGGAAAGAGAGAAGGAGGGAAGAGAAGAAGGGAAGAAAAGAAGGGCGAGGAAGAAGCGGGGAAGGGGGAAAGGAGGGAAAAGAGGGGAAGAGGTGAGGGGGGAAAGGAGGAAGAGGGGAAAAGAGGAGAAGGAGGGGAGGAAGAAGAAGAAAGAGAAAATGAAGAGGGGAGGAGAGAAAAAGGAAAAAAAAAGACAGAAGGGGAAAAGGCGGAGAGAGAGCAGGGAGGGAGAAAAAGAAGGAGAGGAAGAAGGGAAAAGAAAAAGAGGAGGAAAAAAAAGAAGAAGAAAGGGAAGAGCGCAAGGGAAGAAAGGGAGAAGAGGAGAAAAGCGAACGGACAGTGAAGGAGAAGGAAAAGAAAGAAG
>NZ_JZEY01000037.1 GCF_000969445.1 Devosia chinhatensis
CCGTTCCCAAATCTGCCCATGGCGCGCCCACGTCCGTGCCGGCCTACACGACCCCGCCCCACGTCTCGACCGACTTCCACCATGATCCACCGCCCCCCACCATGGCGCTCGACCAGACCAAGGTGATGGACGGCAATTCCGTCCCGGTCCTGTCCTGGTACGACAATGAATGGGGCTTTTCCAACCGCATGGCGGACACCGCCGTGGCCCTGGCCAAGACGCTCTAGACGCGATCAATGTCTTTTGGAAAAGGGCGTCCCGCGGGACGCCCTTTTCCAAAAGACATTGATCGCGTCTAGAGCGTCTTGGCCAGGGCCACGGCGGTGTCCGCCATGCGGTTGGAAAAGCCACATTCATTGTCGTACCAGGACAGGACCGGGACGGAATTGCCGTCCATCACCTTGGTCTGGTCGAGCGCCATGGTGGGGGGCGGTGGATCATGGTGGAAGTCGGTCGAGACGTGGGGCGGGGTCGTGTAGGCCGGCACGGACGTGGGCGCGCCATGGGCAGATTTGGGAACGG
>NZ_JZEY01000038.1 GCF_000969445.1 Devosia chinhatensis
TTGCTCACGCTTTCTGCTGCGTGGTGCTATGCTGCACGGCGCTCGTTCCGTCGCGGGCAGTCCCGCGTCGCTCCGCGTGTGGTTCTGGGCCGGTCAACGGCCCCGCATCTTGTGTCGACCATCCAGGGCCGCGTCTCTGGTCGTGAGCGGGGCGATGACCCCGCCACCTTCAAGCGCAGTCTTGACCTTCATGGCACCGATGACGAACTGGCCGGCCTTGCGCGCCATGCCTAAGGCGGACAGGAGGCGCTGCCGGAGCCGCAATTCGGGCAGTTCGGCCAGATCGTCGGCGACCTGGACCGGCCCCGTGAGCAAGCGCGCGAATGCCTCCTTGCGCACCGCTCCGGCCACAGCCTCGCGGCTGAGCGGGCACCAGAGGGCCAGACCTTGAGCGCCAGCCTCGACATCGCGGGAGCGACCATCGTTCGGCCCGACCGCAACGCGCTGCAAGCCCTCCGCCCGCATCTCTTGTCCGGACACGGCGGCGACCCCCCACCCG
>NZ_JZEY01000039.1 GCF_000969445.1 Devosia chinhatensis
CCCTCGCACCTCGCACGTTCCTACTTTCGTTCTTTGTCTCCTTTTTTTGCTTTTCGTTCCTCCCCTCTCTCTTCCTCGTTCTTTTCTCTTCCACCGTTTCCCATATTTTTTCTTCTTTTCTTTTCGCCGCTCCTTCGCTTTTCTCCCATTCTATCCTTTTGCATCCTCTGATCCCCTTTGCCCCGCACTCGGCCCACTTTTCCGGTCGTCATGTGTTGTTTACATCCTGTCAGCTCCCTCCTCTTGCCCCTTCCCCCTCCTCCCTCCCCCTTTCCATCTCCTTTCTTTTCTTCCTTCTCACTTCCTCCCCCCTTCCCTCTTCTCCTCACACCCTCACCTCCTGCCTCCTACCTCTCTCTCTCTTCCCCTCTCCCCTTTCCGCCCTCTCCTTCTGCTCCCCTCTTGCCACCCTCCCACCTCACCCTCTCTTCCGTCCTCTCCCCTCTCTTGCCTTTCCCCTTCCACCGCTTCTCCCTCACTCTCCACACACTCTCTCCCT
>NZ_JZEY01000040.1 GCF_000969445.1 Devosia chinhatensis
GCGGACGGAAAAGTTGGCGTGGTAAGTGTCGGCCGGGGCCGACCGGCCCTGGCCGTTAATGGTAGCTCCGTTGAGTATGTAATCGAAGTTCGGGTGCGCGGAGACTTGCTGGGTAGCCTGCTGGTCCAGCTCAAGCGCCGAAATCGGCAAGCTCGGCATGATGGCCTGTGCGGCAACGGCATTCCAGGCAATGGCAGTGCGCAGGCGCGCCTGCAGGGAATCGCTGTTCACGCCACCCTGCTGCAGCATATGCTGCAGCAGGGTGGCGTGAACAGCGATTCCCTGCAGGCGCGCCTGCGCACTGCCATTGCCTGGAATGCCGTTGCCGCACAGGCCATCATGCCGAGCTTGCCGATTTCGGCGCTTGAGCTGGACCAGCAGGCTACCCAGCAAGTCTCCGCGCACCCGAACTTCGATTACATACTCAACGGAGCTACCATTAACGGCCAGGGCCGGTCGGCCCCGGCCGACACTTACCACGCCAACTTTTCCGTCCGC
>NZ_JZEY01000041.1 GCF_000969445.1 Devosia chinhatensis
TTTGTGTGGGGTGTGTGGGGGGGTGGGAGGAACTGGCGGTGCAGGTGTCGGTGGCCGTGGCTTCCTCCAGCGAGAGAGTGCACTCGCGCTCGCGAGAACGTCTGGGTTGCTCCAGCCGCGGCAGGTCTGGCTGGCTGACGCGCACGGTGGCCAGCGCCACCCGCAGCCGCCGGCCGCCCGACAACTGCGGTGTCGGGGCGTTTTGCCGGTCCTGCTCGAAGCCCAGACCCTTGAGAATGGACGAGGCGCGCGCCTCGTCCATTCTCAAGGGTCTGGGCTTCGAGCAGGACCGGCAAAACGCCCCGACACCGCAGTTGTCGGGCGGCCGGCGGCTGCGGGTGGCGCTGGCCACCGTGCGCGTCAGCCAGCCAGACCTGCCGCGGCTGGAGCAACCCAGACGTTCTCGCGAGCGCGAGTGCACTCTCTCGCTGGAGGAAGCCACGGCCACCGACACCTGCACCGCCAGTTCCTCCCACCCCCCCACACACCCCACACAAA
>NZ_JZEY01000042.1 GCF_000969445.1 Devosia chinhatensis
GTTTTAATAGACAAGATGAAGATCAAATGGTTGAAGTTTATGCTTTGGAATCTAGTTTACAACAAGTACAACAGGTTCTGAATGATGTTTTGGAGTGAGTCATCGCAAATCCTGCCTATAAGCCTTTGCATATTTGACAAGCAGAGCTGATTCTTCCTTTTTCTTTTGTGACTAGTCTGCAACGTATGGACGCTGGTAAATTCGAGTCCTCTTCACAACCCTTCAATTTCCATCGTGCTATCAATGCCCTCGTAGCTAGTCTCAAGGTCGCAGCCACAGCCAAACGTCTTCAACTTGATGTTCAGCTCGATGAAGCTATTGATAATCTACCACAGAGCATGGAGGTGAATGGCCAAAAAGCAAGCTACGTAGTAGGAGACGAGATTCGTCTACGTCAAGTTTTGACAAATATAGCGAGTAATGCGGTCAAATTTTCTCGAGAAGGTAAAGGAGGAATTAAAGTACGC
>NZ_JZEY01000043.1 GCF_000969445.1 Devosia chinhatensis
GGACAGCGACATCATCTCGATCAATCCCGACCGCCTGCTGAATGCCCCGCGGTCCAATGTTTCCCCGCTTTCCTCTTTCTACCCTAGCCTTTACTTTCCCATCATCCCGGCGCGTGTCTCCCCGCTGCTTCGCAACCTCATCACTCCCACCCGCCCCCGTGCCCGCATCTATTCCCATGGCTGCCTGCTCATCCTGGCCATCGTCCATATCTTTGCCCGGTCCGAGGTCTTGCGCCGCACCATCCACACCAGCCAGCCGAGCTTTTTCCTGTCCGCTTGGTTGAATTCCATCCTCTCCTGGGCGCCGGGGCACAATTATGCAACCTATCAGGAATACCAGCCCGCAGCAGGCGCGTGTTCGCCCGATGTCGCCTCGGCGCTTCACGGCGCCGCTCACGTTCCAGTTCGTGTCGACAGTCCGGTACAGCATGTGTTTGCTGTGTGTCTCCCCGCCCAACCGTGTGCAC
>NZ_JZEY01000044.1 GCF_000969445.1 Devosia chinhatensis
GTGTAGAGCTTCTCGTTGCCCTCGCCCGAGGAGGTCACGTAACCGGCTCCCTCCCGCACTGTCAGCGCCCCGTAACCTATCCCTGGACGCGGTGATTAGACACAATTCGCGCGCTCTTCCACACCACGGCTCAGGCCAACGCCATGGCGCGCCCGCCGTACGATCACCCACACCCCCACAACGGCCTGCGCGCTCGACGCTGTCTGGCGCCGCCGGCCGCCCTTGCACCCACCCGTCCCTACTTCGCCGACACGCAACACCACCACGCGTCCCGCCGCTACCATCCCGTCGCTGCGGTCCACGGTCTCGCAGTGCCACGCCGGGCTGACGCGGTGAGCCACACAGCCTCCCCGACTACGCCACAGCGCGCGCGCTGGCTTCAGCACCGTCGTAGCGTGCCCGTCTATCTATGCGCCCCGTCTCAGCGAACTCCTGTCGCGCGCGCTCGCATCCGCCGTTCGTGGTGT
>NZ_JZEY01000045.1 GCF_000969445.1 Devosia chinhatensis
CCTACGGGAGGCAGCAGTGGGGAATCTTCCACAATGGGCGAAAGCCTGATGGAGCAACGCCGCGTGGGTGAAGAAGGTCTTCGGATCGTAAAACCCTGTTGTTAGAGAAGAAAGTGCGTGAGAGTAACTGTTCACGTTTCGACGGTATCTAACCAGAAAGCCACGGCTAACTACGTGCCAGCAGCCGCGGTAATACGTAGGTGGCAAGCGTTATCCGGATTTATTGGGCGTAAAGGGAACGCAGGCGGTCTTTTAAGTCTGATGTGAAAGCCTTCGGCTTAACCGGAGTAGTGCATTGGAAACTGGGAGACTTGAGTGCAGAAGAGGAGAGTGGAACTCCATGTGTAGCGGTGAAATGCGTAGATATATGGAAGAACACCAGTGGCGAAAGCGGCTCTCTGGTCTGTAACTGACGCTGAGGTTCGAAAGCGTGGGTAGCAAACAGGATTAGATACCCTGGTAGTC
>NZ_JZEY01000046.1 GCF_000969445.1 Devosia chinhatensis
GGGGGAGGGGAGGGGGGGAGAGGGAGGAGGGGGGAGAGGGGGAGGAAGGGGAGAAGAAGGAGGGGGAAAGGGGAGGGGAAGGGGGGGAGGGAGGGGGGGGCAACGGAGACGGGTGGGAGAGCGGACGGGAAGGGAGGGCGGCAGAGGTGGGCAAGAGGAGACAGGAGAGGAAGGAGGAAGTGGGAAACGGGAGAAAACAGGCAGAGGGAGGAGGGGGGGAGGGGGAAAGGTGGAGAAAGGAGAAGGAGGGAAGGGGGAAGGAGAGAGAAGAAAAGAAGCAGAAGGGAGGGGAAAAGAGGAGAGGGAGGGGGGAAAAAAGGAAAGGAGAAGAGAAAAGAAAGAAAAAGAAAAGGAGAAAAAGGAAGAGGAAGTGAGGGGAGAAGGGGAAAAGGGGAAAGAGGGAAAGGAGGAAGAAGAAAAGGAAGGAAGAGAGAAGGAGGGAAAAGAGAGGGAGGAGGAATAGAAGAAGGCAGAGGAGGAAAAGGGAG
>NZ_JZEY01000047.1 GCF_000969445.1 Devosia chinhatensis
CCATTGCGCGCCGCACTTTCGTCACCCTTCCCGTCTCTTCCCTCTTTCCCCCTCGCTCCTTCGTCTTCCCCCGCCTGGTCGCTCATACCCCCGTGGTCTCGCGCTCTTCCGTCTCCCTCTCCTTCACCCATGTCTCCTCCGTTTCCTATCATACCCGCCCTCCCCTCCTCCTGTCTCCCCGCCCCCTTTGCTATCACGTCTTCCCCCTTGCCCTTCCCCTGCCCCACCCCTTCACCCTCGTGTTCCTCTTTCTCTCTCCCATTCCCCCCCCCTTCCCCTCCCCTTCGTCCTCCTTCCTTTCTTTCCCTTTCCTTTTATCCCCCATCCTCTTCCTTTCCTCCCTTTCCTCTTCGCTGCACTTTATTTCCCTCCCCCCATCCCCTGTCCTCCTTCCTTCTTCCGCCCCTCTCCCTGCCCTTTTCCCCCTTTTTTCCCTGCTCTCATTTCCCCCCCTTTCCTCTCTCCTCCCTCCTCTTCCCCTCCCCCT
>NZ_JZEY01000048.1 GCF_000969445.1 Devosia chinhatensis
TTCCCGCCATCTCGTTGGCCTAGCGCCAAAGAGAATTGCGGTCGTCATCGGGGCATTCGGCATCGACCGGGCGCGGTAAGCCCCCGGCAAGGGCGGCATCGACGACTTGGCCGAAGGCGCGCTGCAATGCCTGCATCCTCGCCGCTCGCTCTGCCGGATTGGCGATGATCCGGGCCGCCTCGGCCTCGGTCATCTCGTTGACCTTGAGCGCGTTCTCGCGGAACACGTCCACCGTGCGCGCCATGGCGCGCACGGTGGACGTGTTCCGCGAGAACGCGCTCAAGGTCAACGAGATGACCGAGGCCGAGGCGGCCCGGATCATCGCCAATCCGGCAGAGCGAGCGGCGAGGATGCAGGCATTGCAGCGCGCCTTCGGCCAAGTCGTCGATGCCGCCCTTGCCGGGGGCTTACCGCGCCCGGTCGATGCCGAATGCCCCGATGACGACCGCAATTCTCTTTGGCGCTAGGCCAACGAGATGGCGGGAA
>NZ_JZEY01000049.1 GCF_000969445.1 Devosia chinhatensis
GAGGGGGGTGACGGGGAAAGGGAGAGGGAAGCGATAAACGGAGTGGGGAAGAAGGGAAGGCAGCTGAAAGGGGGAAAGAGGGAGAAAGTGGGGAAAAAGAAAGGTGAAGGGGAGAGAGGAGAGGAGGGATGGGCAGAAGAAAGAAAGGGAGGGGAGAGGGGGAGGAAAGGGAGGAAAAAGGGGAGGGGAAGGTAGAGAAGGGAATAGATAGGAGTGGGAGACGGGGTAAAGAAATAGGCAAGAGGGAGAGCAAAGACAAGAGGAGAAAGGGAATGGGAGAAGGGGGAGAGTGGTAGTAAAAGAAATGGAAAGAGAGAAGAAAAACAAAGAATGAAAAAGAAAGGAAAAAGAGGAAAAAAGAAAAACGAGAAAGAAAGAAGGAGAGGTAGAAGAGTGAGAAGAGTAAAAGAGACAGGGGAACAGGCAGAGAAAGAGGGAGGAGGAGGAGGAGGAAAAAAAGAGGGGGAGAAGAGAGGAGGGAGGAGAGAAGGAGGGGGGGGGGAAGGGAGGGGGAAGAGGAAAGGAACAAGCAGGAGGGGCATGGCCGGCGGAAGGGAAAAGACCACGGGACGTTCGGTGGTGTAGAGGGAAAAGCCGGTAGTATAGATGATGGCGTCATGGCTATCGAGCAACAGAACATCAATGACATAGCGGGCCATCGCGGTGCGGAGATCACGCGGGACGGACGCATAGAAATCCGCGCCCAGACGCTGGTTGAAGGACAACGCAGGTACAACAGATCTGGGTGGGGGAGGACGGCGCACGAAGCGCCGGCCATTTT
>NZ_JZEY01000050.1 GCF_000969445.1 Devosia chinhatensis
GAGGAGAGAGTAAGGGGGGAGAAGAGAGGGGGAAGGGTGAGGAGAGCGGGGAGAAGGGGAGAGAGGGGGGGAGAGTGGGAGAGGAAGGGGTAGAGGGGAGGAAGGTAGGGAAAGAGGCGAAGGAGACGGGGGGCGAGAGGAGAAGGGGGGGGGAGGGAAGAGGAGGAAGGGGGGGGGAAGAGAAAAAGGAGGAGGGAGGAAGGGAGGAAGGAGAAGAGGGGAAGAAGGGGAAAAAAGAGGGGAGAAAAGAGAGAAGAAAGGGAAGGAGAGGAAGAAGAGGAAGGGGAGGGAGGAAAGGGAAAAGGGGAAAAAGAGAAAGAAAAAGAGAAAGAAAAGAGAGGGGGGGAAGGAGAGGAAAGAAGAAGGAAAGAAAGAAGGGAAGAGAGGGAGAAAGGAGAGAGGGGAAGAGAAAAAGAAAAGAGAGAAAAAAAAAGGAGAAAAAAGAGAAAGAGAGAGGAGAGGAGAAAAGGAAGGAAAGGAAGGAGAAGAGGGCAAACGAGAGGGAGAGAGGAAACGAGGGCGAGGAGAAGAGAAAAAGAGACAGGGACGGAGCATTTTCACCGGCGTGCCCTTCGGCATGACCAATCG
>NZ_JZEY01000051.1 GCF_000969445.1 Devosia chinhatensis
GGCCGGCACGAGGCGACGGTCTTGGGCCTGCGGAGGCGGCAGGTGGACCACAGGCGTCGGTGGGGCGAGGGGTACGAGGAGGAGTGGGAGCAGATGGGGAAGATGGTGCGATCCATGGGCATGGAGCGGCTGTGAACGGGAAAAGGCCGTAGGAAGGCGGACAGGACCGAATGGCTCGGGGGGAGGGTGGGGGGCGGGTGTAGTGCGTGCGGGGCGGGGGCTGCTGGGGGGGAGGCCGGGGCGGTAGAGGAAGAGCTGCGCGGTGGGAGGTTGGGGTGGAGGGGGAAAGGGGAGCAAGGGCGGTGGCAGGGCGCCGTGCTGCGGCGGCGCGGGCGGGGCGGGGCGGAGAGGCCGGCAGCGAGGCCTTGCGGGGCGAGTTGACCGCCGGGACGTAATAGCCTTAATTAGCGCGCCGACCATGCCGGCCCGGAAGGAGAGAAGCGTCATGTCCCCAACCAGCCTGAGCTTTGGAGCCAGCGGCCTGCGCGGTCTTGGCCGTGATCTCGAGGGGCAGGCGGCGAGTCGCTATACGCGTGCCTTTATCCGGCATCTGCGTGAAGATGCCGGATAAAGGCACGCGTATAGCGA
>NZ_JZEY01000052.1 GCF_000969445.1 Devosia chinhatensis
GAGGGAAGGAGGGGGAAAGGAAAGAGACAAAAAAGGAAGGGGGGGAGGTGGAACTGGCCGAAGAAGGAAAGGGGCAAAGACGAACCGGCGAGAACAGGAACCGGCGCGAATAGAAGGGGCAAAAAGGACTAGTACTGGGCGACAGCGAAACGCTGGGAAAGAGGATGCAAAATAAGACAGAGACACACACACTGGGGAGAAATCAGGAGGATGAATTGGCAGAAGGAAGGGAAGAAAGATATGGAGGTAGGAAAAAGAAGGGAGAAAGGAGGAGAATACAGAAAGGAGAAAAGAGGAGGAAGGGGACAGGGGAACAGGAAAGGAGGGGACGATGGGAGAGAGAGCAGAAGAGGAGGAAAGAACAGGGAAGGACAGGGGACGAAAAGGAGGGGAGATGGGCGGGGGGGAAGAGGAAACGAAAGAGATGAGGGGGAAGGAAAAGGTGGCAGGAAAGTGGGGGGAGAGAAAGGGCGGGGAGGAGGAGAGAGAAAGGAAGGAGGAAGGGTTGAAGTAGGGGGGAAGGGGCTGTAGAGAGGTGGGAGGGAAAGAAAGAAAAATAAAAGTGGACAAGGTAAGGCAG
>NZ_JZEY01000053.1 GCF_000969445.1 Devosia chinhatensis
CTCTTTTTCTTTTTTTTTTTTTTTTTTTTCTTTTCCTTTTCTCTTCCCTCTTTTATCTTTTCCTCTTCTTTCCTTTCTCCTTTCCTCTCCTTTCTCCTTCCTCAACTTTCTTCTCTTCCTTTTTCCTCCCCCAACGTCTAACTTCCATCCCCTTTACTCCTCCCCCATCTCTCTTCTACCTTCCTAACCCATCTTTTCCACTTACTATCCTCCTTGTCATCCGCTTCACCCCTGCCCACGTCCTCTCTCTCTCCCTTGCCACCTCCTTCACCTATCCCACTTCTTACTCTCCCGTGCCTCTTCATTCTTCCCTCTCGCCCTCCCCGGCCTGCGCTAGCGCCCCCTTCGCCATCCCTTCCCCCCCCCCTTCTCCCCCCCCCTGCCTCTTTTCCCCCTCTCTTCCCCCCCATCCCCTCTCCCTTCTCCGCTTTTTTCCCTCTTTCCTTTTCTTCTTTCATCTCTCGCAGTCGCTGTTCGCCTTCCCCGCTACCCACTTCCTTCCTCCGGTTGTCAGCTTTTTCTGCTTTTCCGCCGTCATCGTACTCGTGACTGTCATCCTCTTCTCCATCTGCTTT
>NZ_JZEY01000055.1 GCF_000969445.1 Devosia chinhatensis
GAGGGAGGGGTGGGAGGGGGGGGGGGGAGGCGGAGGGGGTGTGGGGGAAGGGGAGGGGCGGGGTGGGGGTGGCAGCGAACGGGGGGAGGGGCTGGAGGAGCGCGGTGGGGCGGAGCGCTGGCCGGGGAAGAAGGGCGGGGGCGGCGTGTCGCGGGGTGGGGGCGGGGGGGAGCCGGGGGGGAGGGGGGGGGTGCGGGGGCTGGGCTGGGGGGGGGAGAGGGAGGCGGTGATCGGGCGGGGGGTGGGGGCGGGGGCCGGGGGGGTGTGGGGGGGGGGGGGGGGGGGGGAGGTGGCGGGAGAGTGGCTGGGGCGGGGGGTAGGCGGGGGCGGGTGGAGGGTGGGGGGGGACAGTGTGTGGGGGGGGTGCGTGGGGGGAGCGGGGGAGGGGGGGGCGGAGAGGGTGGGGGAGGGGGTGGGTGGAGGGGCGGGGGGGGGGGCGATGGGGGGGGTGGGGCTGGGGGGGGGCTGGACGCGGGGGGGGGTTGGGAGGTGGGCGGTGGGGGGGGGGGGGGGGGTATCGGTGGTGGGCGGCGGGATGGTGGGCGATTGG
>NZ_JZEY01000056.1 GCF_000969445.1 Devosia chinhatensis
ACGGCAAAGTGTGTGGAGAACACGCAAAAGATGACGTGAGTCAATTGACGCAAACGCATGCCCACAGACTACAGGTGACCACGACTCAGAGCTCCTAGGGCGCGTCTCGCTCGTTGGGGGACCGGCGAGCGAATGACCCGGTCAAGGCGCGTCTGCGGCGACAGGAATGGCCGCGCTCCGCCTTGTGTCGGCGTCCCCGGGAGGAGCGTGAGCTCCGCACGCGACGTGGGCGGGGGGCAGGCATGAATATGGTCTCCAAGCGGCCCGGCCCGCGGGCCGGGCCGCTTGGAGACCATATTCATGCCTGCCCCCCGCCCACGTCGCGTGCGGAGCTCACGCTCCTCCCGGGGACGCCGACACAAGGCGGAGCGCGGCCATTCCTGTCGCCGCAGACGCGCCTTGACCGGGTCATTCGCTCGCCGGTCCCCCAACGAGCGAGACGCGCCCTAGGAGCTCTGAGTCGTGGTCACCTGTAGTCTGTGGGCATGCGTTTGCGTCAATTGACTCACGTCATCTTTTGCGTGTTCTCCACACACTTTGCCGT
>NZ_JZEY01000057.1 GCF_000969445.1 Devosia chinhatensis
GTCGATATCCAGCTCAGCCAGCGCGCCGACCGGCAGCGTCGCCTTCGTCGGGCAGTGGCCGAACGGCAAGCCGGTCACGAGCGGGATCGACAGCCGCGAGGCCAGATAGGCGCACATCGGCTCGAAGTCATAGCCTGCGTCGTATGGCGTGGTTCGGTAGCCGGAAAAATCCCCCAGCACCAGCGCCTGCTGGCGCTCCAGCACGCCGGCCTGCGCCAATTGCAGCAACATGCGCTCGACGCGGTAGGGGTGTTCGTTGATGTCTTCGACGAAGAGGATGCCGCCATCGATCTTTGGCAGGTGCGTCGTACCGAGCAGGCTGCAAAGCATGGCCAGATTGCCGCCCCACAGCGTGCCAGCGATGCGGCCTGAACGTGCCGTTGCTTGCGGCACATCCACACGCAGCGTATAAGCCGGGTCGCGCAGGATGCCCCAGAAGTGCTCGACCATGTAGGTATCCACCTCCGCCAGCGCGAAGTCCGAGCACAGGTGCGGCCCGGCGAAGGTCACGCCGCCCTTTGCGGCCAGATACGCCAGTTGGAAC
>NZ_JZEY01000058.1 GCF_000969445.1 Devosia chinhatensis
GTGCACGAGCCGATGTCCACCGGCCTCAATGCCATCTACGCCCTGATCCCTATCGGCCGCGGCCAGCTCCAGCTCGTCATCGTTGATCGCCAGACCTGCCAGTCCCCCATCATCCTGGACACCTTCCTCCACCGCCGACACGTCGTTCGCCTGGTTTTCTATAACCGGCAGCGCTGTCAGCGAGCCAAGACCTTGTGCCTCGTTCATCTTCGCATCTCGCTCGTGCAGACGGGAATGCAGGTCGAACACGTCGCCCGCTTAGGCTTCGCGGCCCGGCCCTCTCCCTCCTCCCTCCCCTCTCTCCCCTCCGCCTCTCCTCCGCCCCGCTCCCTCTCCCCCCCTCCCCCACCCACATCCATCGTCCCCCACCCCCCTCTGCCGCCCCTCCCCCTCCCTCGTGCATTCTCCGCTCCCGTCCCGTCTTACTTCCCGCTCCCTCCACGTCTCCATCTACACTCCCTACGCCGCGACTCTGTCACCGTCATGCCTCCCCGCCCGCCTCGCTCTTCCCCTTCCCCGCGTCGTCGCTCGTCGTCCT
>NZ_JZEY01000059.1 GCF_000969445.1 Devosia chinhatensis
GGTGGACGGTGGTGGGTGCGGATAGGGAGAGCAGCTAGGGAGTTGAGGAGGACGTGGCCGCGAACCGACGGTGAAGGGAGAGCGTCGGGCAGCGTGGTCTGCTGGCGGGAGATGTCAGAGCCGCGGTGGGTTGGGAGCCACGTGAGATGGACGAGGGGGTGATAGACGGGCGGGGGGGCGGCAGCCAGAATAGCGGCGGCGACGGGAGGGAGCGCCAGGGGCGGCAGCGCGACCGCGCCGTTTGCCCAGGAAGGCGGGGGGGGGGGGCAGGGGCAGGGCTCGGAGCGCGCGTTGCCGAGGGGCGGTAGCGGAGCGCGGTAATGGCGGTAGGGGTGTCTGGTGCGGCCCGGTCAGGCTGGCACGCACGACGAGCGGGGGGCGCTGGGACGGGAAACGCGTGCGGTGATGGCGGTGCCCGAGGGGCGGAGCATGGCAGGGAGCGAGCTGCGGTGACTAAGGAGCAAGCACGAAGGCGAGCTGGGCGGTGCCGTCGAGGTGGCGGCCGGCCATGGCCAGAAGCTGCTCGAGGAGCCGCAT
>NZ_JZEY01000060.1 GCF_000969445.1 Devosia chinhatensis
CTCCTCTTCGCCCTCACCCTCATCCCTCTCTTTTTCTCTCTCTTTTTTCTTCTCCTTCTTTTTCCTCCTTTTTCTTCCTCTCTTCTCCCTCCTCTTCCTCCTTTTTCTTACCCCTTCTTTCATCCTCTCCCCTCTCTTCCCTTTCTTCTTTTCTTTCATCTTCCATCCCTCCCTTCTTTTTCCCCCTCTCTCCGATTTATTCCTTCTCTCACCATCTTTCTTCTTTTTTTCCTTCGTCTTCTCCGACCGCCCCCTGCCTTTATCCTTTCCCTTTTTCTTCTTTCCTCCCCTCCTCTTCTGTGTCTTCACCCCTCCTTTTCTCTTCTTCTTTTTTGTTGTCTCCTCCGCTGCCCTCTCTCATCACCATCTCGCTCCCCCCTCTCCTTACCTCCCCCTCCCCCCTCCCCGGTTCCTCCGTGTACACGCTGTTGTGGTCCTCTGCCTCGTCCTCGCCGTCCCTGCTCGCCCTTTCCTCGCCTCCCCCCTTTTCCTCGTCCTTTCCGTCCCCCCTTCCTTTCCC
>NZ_JZEY01000061.1:300000-470000 GCF_000969445.1 Devosia chinhatensis
AGGATTCTTCCTCCATCATCACCGAATTGCAGACGCTCAACATTCCCTATGAACTGCGCGGTGAAGGCGACACCATCCTGGTCCCGCGCGATCAGATCACCACGACCCGCATGTCGCTGGCCGGCCAGGGCCTGCCGCAGCGCGGTCAGGTCGGCTACGAGATCTTCGATCAACAATCGACGCTGGGCGCCACCAGCTTCGTACAGAACATCAACAATGTGCGTGCTCTCGAAGGCGAGCTTGCCCGCACCATCAGCTCGCTCAATCGCATCAAGGGCGCGCGGGTGCACCTGGTCCTGCCCGAGCGCGAACTGTTCCGCCGCGAGCGCAAGGACCCCTCCGCCTCCATCGTGCTATCGGTGCGCGGTGCGCTGGCCGGCGGGGAAATCCGCGCCATCCAGCACCTCGTCGCCTCCGCCATCGAAGGGTTGAGCCCCTCGCGCGTTTCCATCGTCGACGACCAGGGCAATCTTCTGGCCTCGGGCAGCGGCGAAGACGAAGCGGGCATCATCTCGGCCCAGAGCGACGAGCGCCGGCTGGGCATCGAAAACCGCCTGCGCACTCGCATCGAGGATATGCTGGCCAATGTGGTCGGCGCCGGCCGCGCCCGCGTCGAAGTGGCTGCCGATATCGACCTCAATCGCTCCACCACCACCGAGGAACGCTTCGATCCCGACGGGCAGGTGGTGCGCTCGACCCAGACGCGCGACAGCGAAAACCTGAGCGGAGCCAATTCCGGCCAGGTTACCGTGGCCAATGAATTGCCCGGCGCCAGCCAGGATGCCGCCAGCCAGGGCGCGACTGAACAGGGCACCTCCAACGAGGAAATCGTCAATTACGAGATTTCCAAGACCACCCAGACGGCCGTGACAGAAGCCGGCGCGATCAAGCGGCTTTCCGTGGCCGTGGTGGTCGACGGCACCTATGCCGATGACGGCGCCGGCAACCAGACCTATACCCCGCGCAGCGCCGACGAAATCAACCAGCTGCTGACCCTCGTCCGCTCCGCTGCCGGCTTCAATGCCGATCGCGGCGACAGCGTCGAGGTCATCAACATGCAGTTCGCGGAGCGGCCCGACCTGCTGGCGCCCGGCACCGACCAGAATGCGGGCCTGCTCGACTTTACCCGCGACGACCTGATGAGCGGCGCCGAAATGGCGGTGACCCTGCTCATCGCGCTGGCGCTGGTGTTCTTCGTCATGCGGCCGCTCATCAAGAAGGCGCTGACCCCCGAAACCCAGCCGCTCGCCCTGCCCGCCGCCGCCGAGCTCGGCCAGAACGGCACGCTGCTGGCCGATGGCAGCGTCGCCAACCAGCCCGAGACCCTCCCAGAAGTGCCCAGGGACAAGACCCCCGCCTGGGTGGCCAACGCCAAGTCCATGGGCGAGACCCAGCTCCAGACGCTCAAGACCGTGGGCAATCTGGTCGAAGAAAATCCCAAGCAGGCCGCGCTCATCGTGCGCGACTGGCTCGGTAGCGCAGCGTAAGTCCGATGGCCCTGGTTTCCCAATCCCTCCCCGACGACGAAAAGCTCCTCTCGGCCGGCCGGCAATTGCAGGTGGGCGGGGAAAACCGCGTGCTCAAGGGCGACGAAAAGGCGGCGGCGCTGATGCTGGCGCTCGGCCCCGATTACGGCAAGCCCATCTTCGAGGAACTGGACGAACTCGAGATCCGCCAGCTCTCGCGCGCCATGGCGCGGCTGGGCCCGATCACCCAGGAAATGCTCGACGACCTGATGATCGAATTCGTCACCACCGTGTCCTCGAACGGCTCGCTCTCGGGCAATACCGACTCGACCGAGCGCCTGCTGCTCTCCTTCCTGCCGCAGGAGAAGGTGGACGCGATCATGGAGGAAATCCGCGGTCCGGCCGGGCGCAACATGTGGGAAAAGCTCTCCAACGTGCAGGCCGACGTGCTCGCCGCCTATCTCAAAAACGAATATCCCCAGACCATCGCGGTGGTCCTCTCCAAGATCGCCACCGAGCATGCCAGCAAGGTGCTGGCCGTGCTGCCCGAGGAACTGGCCATGGACGTGGTGCAGCGCATGCTCGGCCTCGACCCTGTGCAGAAGGAAATCCTCGAAAAGATCGAGATGACCCTGCGCACCGAATTCATGTCGACGCTCAATCACCAGAAGCGCCGCGACAGCCATGAGCAGATGGCGGAAATCTTCAACGCCTTCGATCGCCAGACCGAAGCGCGCTTCATTACCAGCCTCGAAGAAGTCAACCGCGACGATGCCGACCGCATCAAGCAGCTGATGTTCACCTTCGAGGATCTGGCCCGGCTCGAAATGTCCTCGATCCAGACGCTGCTGTCCAAGCTCGACAAGCGCGAACTGGCCCTGGCGCTCAAGGGCGCCAACGAGCAGGTCAAGGAATCCTTCTTCAAGAACATGTCCGGCCGCGCCGCCAAGCTGTTGCAGGACGACATGGCCGATATGGGCCCGGTGCGGCTCAAGGACGTGGACGAGGCCCAGACCCGCATGGTCGGCATCGCCAAGGACCTCGCCGCCAAGGGCGAGATCGTCATCCTCAAGACCAAGTCCGACGACCAGATGGTGGCGTAAGACATGGCCCAGCTTGCCCGCTTCACCTTCGATCTCAACCTGGAAGACGGAACCCGCGCCGCCCGCCCGGCCAACGATCCACCCCAGTCGCTGCCGATGGTCGGCATTCCCGAGGACGTGGTCGCCCAGCTGGTGGCTGCAGCGCGCCAGGAAGCCTATGCCGAGGGCATGGCCGCCGGGCAGCGCAATGCCGCCAATACGGCAACCCAGACCATCGCCGCCGCTTCGGGCACCCTGGCCACCCAGGCCGGCCCGATGGCTGCCGCGCTCGACGAGGCAATGGCCCGCCATCGCAGCGAAGCGGTGGAACTGGCGCTCGGGATCGGCCGCAAGCTCGCCCTGCACCTGGTCGCCCGCTATCCGCAGGCCGAACTCGAGGCGCTGGTGTCGGAATGCCTCTCGAGCCTGGGCGGGGTGCCGCACCTGGTTATCCGCTGCCATCCGGACCTGGCCGACGCCATTCGCGACAATGCCACCGCGCAGATGGCCCATTCCGGCTTTTCGGGGCGCCTGGTGGTGATGGGCGACCCCGACATTCGCCTGGGCGACGGGCGGATCGAATGGGTCGATGGCGGCGTCGTCCGCGACATCGCCCAGACCGCCCGCGAAATCGACCGGCAGATCACGTCCTATCTTTCGGCTCACGGCCGCCATGATGACGAGGAGAACGGGGCATGACCGATCCCCAAGACGACATCACCACCACCGAAGGCCTCAGCTTCGACGCCATGGAGCCCAATGCCCGCGAGGACATTACCGAGCTTCATATCGAGCGCAATGCCGCAGACCTCGAAGCCGTCTTCGACGTGCCCGTGCGCGTCTCGGTCGTCCTGGGCCGCACCAAGATGCCGGTGTCGCAATTGCTCAAGCTCGACACGGGCGCGGTGATCGAACTCGACCGACAGGTTGGCGAGGCCGTGGAAATCTACATCAACGACCGCCTGGTCGCCCGTGGGGAAATCGTGCTGGTCGAAGACCGGCTCGGCGTCACCATGACCGAAATCATCAAGCCCCAATAGGGAGCATCATCATGCGCCTGCTCATCATCGGAGCCCTGGAAGGCCAGCTCTCGACCGCTACCAAAATGGCCATGGACGGGGGCGCCAAGGTGGCCCATGCCCCCTCGATCGAGATCGGCCTGGCGGCCCTGCGCGCCGGCAAGGGCGCCGACCTGCTCCTGGTCGACGTGATGATGGATATTGCCGGCCTGATCGCCGGGCTCGAAGGCGAGCGCATCGCCATTCCCGTCGTCGCCTGCGGCGTCGAGACCAATGCAGCGGCCGCCGTCAATGCCATCCGCGCCGGCGCCAAGGAATATATCCCCCTGCCCCCCGATGCCGAGCTGATCGCTGCCGTGATCGCCGCCGTGGCGCGGGAAAGCTCGGACTTCCTCTACCGCGACCCGGCCATGGAGCGTGTGGTGAAGATGGCCGAGCAGATTGCCGGCTCGGAAGCCTCGATCCTCATCACCGGGGAAAGCGGCACCGGCAAGGAAGTCGTGGCCAAGTTTGTCCATGCCCGGTCCCGCCGCGCCAACAAGCCATTCATTTCCATCAATTGCGCCGCCATCCCCGAGGCGCTGCTGGAAAGCGAATTGTTTGGCCACGAAAAGGGCGCCTTTACCGGCGCCGTCGCCCGGCGCATCGGCAAGTTCGAGGAAGCCTCGGGCGGCACGCTCCTGCTCGATGAAATCTCCGAAATGGACGTGCGGCTGCAGGCCAAGCTGCTGCGCGCCATCCAGGAGCGCGTCATCGACCGGGTCGGCGGCACCAAGCCGGTGCCCGTCGACATCCGCATCCTCGCCACCTCCAACCGCAATCTGAACGAGGCTGTGCGTGAAGGCAGCTTCCGCGAAGACCTGCTGTTCCGCCTCAACGTGGTCAATCTCCGGCTCCCCGCCCTGCGCGACCGCCCCGGCGACATCGTCGCGCTGTCCGAGCATTTCGTGGCCAAATATGCTAAGGCCAATGGCATTCCGCCCCGTGCGCTCTCGGCAGCGGCGCGCGAGGCTCTGGTCAAGGCACCCTGGCCGGGCAATGTGCGGGAACTGGAAAATACCCTGCACCGCGCCGTGCTGCTGTCCTCTGGCGATACGATCGAACCCGAAGCGATCGTTTTGCCCGACGGCATGGGCCTGGCTGAAGCGGCCAGGGCGACCAGCCCCGCTGCCATGGCAGCGCAGACCGCCGAGGCCATGAACCGGGCGTTGGTCGGCCGTACCGTGGCCGACGTCGAACGCGACCTCATCCTCGACACGCTGGACCACACCTTGGGCAACCGCACCCATGCGGCCACTATCCTCGGCATTTCGATCCGTACGCTGCGCAACAAGCTCAACCAATATGCCGACGAGGGCGTTGCCGTGCCCGAACCCGGCGAAAAGCGGGGTGCGGCGTAAGCCAGTACCGAGATGACCGACATCCCATCCAGCCGCCCCTCGGGCTTCGAGCCGCCCAGCGTCGCAACGGTCCTCAACACCCTGCGCTCGGGCGACATTGCCCTGGCCGCAGGCGTGATGGGCCTGATCGTCATCCTGATCGTGCCGATGCCGCCGCTCCTGGTGGACATGCTCCTGGCGATCTCGATCGTCTTTTCGGTCATGATCATGATGACGGCGCTGTTCATCCAGAAGCCGCTGGAATTTTCCGCCTTTCCCACGGTGCTGCTGATCGCCACCATGCTGCGGCTGGGCCTGAGCCTGGCCACGACGCGCCTCATTCTGGCCGAGGGTCACAACGGCACCGCGGCCGCGGGCCATGTCATCGAGGCCTTCGGCAATTTCGTCACCCGCGGCAATTTCGTCATCGGGACGGTGATCTTCCTCATCCTGATGATCGTGAACTTCATCGTCATCACCAAGGGTTCGGGTCGTATCGCCGAAGTGGCCGCCCGCTTCAGCCTCGACGCCATGCCCGGCAAGCAGATGGCCATCGACGCCGACCTCAGCGCGGGCCTGATCGACGAGGACACCGCCAAGAAGCGCCGGGCCGAACTCGAGGGCGAAAGCGCCTTTTTCGGTAACATGGACGGTGCGTCAAAATTCGTGCGCGGCGACGCCATTGCCGGCCTCATCATCACCTTCATCAACATTGCCGCAGGCATGTTGATCGGCATGCTGCAGGAAGGCCTGAGCTTTCAGGAGGCCAGCAGCGTCTATACCCTGCTCACCATCGGTGACGGCCTCGTCAGCCAGATTCCGGCACTGATCGTTTCGACCGCAGCGGGTATCCTGGTGTCGAAGTCCGGCGTGACCGGCGCCGCCGACAAGGCACTGACCAAGCAATTTGCCGGCTATCCGCGTGCCCTGGGCATGTCCTCGGCCGTCATGGGCGCCCTGGCCTTCCTGCCCGGCATGCCCATGCTGCCGTTCCTGGCCCTGGCCGGCGGCGTTGGCTATGCCGCCTACCGCGCCGGCAAGTCCAAGCAGGTGCGCGACGAGACCGAAGCCGCCGAAGTTCTCGCCAAGGCTGCAGCCGGTCCCATGGGCACACCGGGCGCGCCTGCCCAGCCCAGCGAACCGCCGATCACCGACGCCCTCAAGATCGACGATCTGAAGCTTGAACTGGGCTATGGCCTGCTCAGCCTGGTCAAGGAAGACGAGAACGGCACCGACCGGCTGACCGAGCAGATCAAGGCCCTGCGCCGCCAGCTCGCCCTGGAACTGGGCTTCGTGATGCCGCCGGTGCGCATTCTCGACAACATGCAGCTCGAGCCCAATGACTACAAGGTGCGCATCAAGGAAGTGGAATCGGGCGCCGGCCAGATCTATGCCAACCAGCTCATGGTCATGGACCCCTATGGCAACCAGATCGACCTGCCGGGTACCCATACCACCGAGCCGACCTTCGGACTGCCGGCGACCTGGATCGAGCCGGCCTTGCGCGACGAGGCCGAATTGCGGGGCCTTTCGATCATCGATCCCTCAACGGTGATCTCGACGCACCTGACCGAAATCCTCAAGGCCAATGTCGCCGACCTTCTGAGCTACGCCAATGTGCAGAGCCTGCTGTCCGGCCTGCCCAAGGACCAGCAGAAACTGGTGGAAGACATCGTGCCGAGCATGATCACGGTATCGGGCCTGCAGCGCGTGCTACAATCGCTGCTGACCGAACGCATTTCCATCCGCGACCTGTCCTCGATCCTGGAGGCCGTCGCCGAGATTGCCGGCAATGGCCGCTCGGTGCAGACCATCACCGAGCACGTGCGCTCGCGGCTGTCGCGGCAGATCTGCGCCGCCAATCTGGGACCCGATGGCAATTTGCCGTTGCTGACGCTGTCCCCGCAATGGGAACGCGACTTTGCCGAGGCCATGGTGGGCGCGGGCGAGGACAGGCACCTGGCCATGGCGCCGAGCAAGCTGCAGCAATTCATCGGCGCCGTGCAGACCGGCTACGAAAAGGCCGCGCAGATGGGGGAAATCCCGGTCTTGATCACCTCGCCCTCGATCCGTCCGCAGGTGCGCTCCATCATCGAGCGGTTCCGGCCGCAGACCGTGATCATGAGCCAGAACGAAGTGCACCCGCGCATTCGCCTCAAAACCGTGGGCAGCGTCTAGACGAAAAAGGGGAGCGACCCAATGGACGCTCCCCGGATAACTCGACCGCCAGTTCTCAGGCTATGCCGCCCGGCACCAGCGGCGGCTTCCTGATCTCGCTGCGATCCTCGGACACATCGGCTTCGCCCTGTTCGGCCAGTTCCAGTTCGGCCGCGTACCAGAATTCCTCCTCGCGGCCCTCGGGCTGGCCGGCCGCATCCCAGAGCTGGAAAGCGCGGTCGCGAATTTTCTGCTCGTCGATATTGTGCATGGCACTCCTCCTCATCACCATGCAGTAACGGAGCAGAAGCTTTGCGGTTGCTGACGGAACGCGGATGTGAGGCGCGGCATTATCTGGCCACGTCGGGCCCCCGAGGGCCGGGAGACAGCAGCATGAAACTCTTCGCCTGCGATCATTGCGGCAACAGCGTCTATTTCGAAAACGCCCTCTGCGAAAATTGCGGCCATGCCCTTGGCTATGCCGCCGAGCATAATGCTCTGGTGTCACTCAATGCGGAGAACGGTGTCTGGACCAGTCCCGCCCTTGAGGGCGAGGCCTATGTCTATTGCGCCAATGCGACCCATGGCGCCTGTAACTGGCTCGTGCCCGCCCAGCCCGGCGGCGACGTCTATTGCGTGGCCTGTCGGCACAATGAAACCATTCCTCCCATCGGCGACCCTCTGCACCTCTTGCAATGGCAGGCCATCGAGCGTGCCAAGAAGCGCCTGTTCTATTCGCTGCTGCGGCTGGGATTGCCGCTGCACACGCGCAACGAGGACGGATTGCATGGCCTGGCCTTCCGCTTTCTCGCCGACGACCAGACTGCCTTCGAGCGGGTAATGACCGGGCATGACAACGGCATCATCACCATTGCGCTGGCCGAGGCCGACGACGCCGAACGGGAACGCCGCCGCGTCGGTATGGGCGAGCCCTACCGTACGCTGCTGGGCCATTTCCGCCACGAAATCGGACACCATTACTGGGACCTGCTGGTCGATGGCACGCCGGCGCTGGAGCAGTTCCGCACGCTGTTCGGCGACGAGCGGGAAGATTATGGCGCTGCCCTGGGCACCTATTACGCCAATGGCGCGCCTCTGGGCTGGGAGCAGAACCATATCAGCGCCTATGCCACCGCCCACCCCTGGGAAGACTTTGCCGAAAGCTTCGCCCATTACCTGCACATCACCGATACGGTGGAAATGGCAGCCTCCTTCGGCCTGCGGGCGCGTCCCAGCACAAGGGACGACAAGCTCGTCGTGCCCGCGATCACCTTCGACCCCTATATGGCCCCCGACATGGGCGCCATCGTCGATCAATGGATCCCCCTGGCGGGACTGATCAACAATCTCAATCGCGCCGTGGGCCAGCCCGATGCCTATCCCTTCATCCTGACGCCGCCGGTGATCGAAAAGCTGGGATTCATCAACGGCCTCATTCACCAGGCGCCCTCGCTGCAGCATCTTTCTGCGCTGGAGAGAATATAGGCCGAGATTGTCGCCCCTGACGCCAGCCGCTAGAATATGGGCATGTCGACCATCACCATTCTATCCGTTCCCGCCTTCTCCACCCTCTGCAACGCCGCCTTTGCCCTGCGGCGCGAAGTCTTCGTCTGGGAACAAAAGGTTCCCCAGGAAGAAGAGCACGACGCCTATGACCTGAGCGCCACGCACTTCGTCGCGCTCGCCGACGGGGAAGTGGTTGGGACGCTGCGGCTGATCACTCTCGACGAGCATGTCAAGATCGGCCGGGTCGCGGTACGCATGGCCTATCGCGGCCGCGGCATTGCCCGTTCGATGATCGACACGGCGATGGACCATGCCCGCAAGGCCGGGCGTGACCGCTTCTATCTCACCGCGCAATCGGACAAGCTCGGTTTCTACGAGAGCCTGGGCTTTGTTGCCTTCGGTCCGGAAATCATCGATGGCGGCATGCCGCACCGGGCCATGCGCGACTACGACAAGCACAGCGCTGTGCTCGTCGATTGAGCCCTGCGCATCAGGGTTCCCCCAAAGGAAAGAAAAAAGCTTCGGAACGGCTCGGCGAGTCGAGGCGTTGAGCAGCCATAAATGGGCCGCACGGTACAGCACCGGCAAAGTTTTGCACCGCACGGCCCTGTTCACCGCAACGATGAACCTTAGGAGCATACAATGATCCGCACCCTTCTGACCACCTCGGCCGTGGCCCTCGTCCTGAGCACTGGCGCGTTCGCCCAGACCACGACGACCGATCCCGCAGCTCCGGCTGACACCACCACCCAGACCGACACCATGGCTCCGGCCGATTCGATGGCTCCGGCCGACTCGATGGCCCCCGCTGACTCGATGGCTCCCGCCGACTCGATGGCTCCGGCTGATCCTGCCGCTCCGGCAGACGCAATGGCCCCCGCCACCACGACGGCTCCTGCCGCTGACAGCGCCATGTCCGGCGCAACCACCTGGGATTGGGCCAATGGCTATACGATCGGCGCTGACGATATCATCGTCAACGAGCTGCTCGGCGCCCCGGTCTATTCCAGCGCTGCCGATGACGCCGAGGAAATCGGTACCGTCAACGACCTCGTGATTACCTCGAGCGGTGATATCAATGCCGTCGTGATCGGCGTGGGTGGCTTCCTCGGCATCGGCGAAAAGAACGTTGCCGTCGACTACATGTCGCTTGAATACACCATGGCTGCCGACAACACCTGGCGCTGGGTCCTGCCCACGACCGCTGAGGCTCTTGAAGCCGCTCCGGAATTCGTCTGGGAAGATCCGAACGCCCCGGCTATGGACCCCGCAATGGCTCCGGCCGATCCGGCCATGGCCCCGGCTGATCCTGCCGCTCCGGCCGTGCCGCAGTAGTCGGCAGACAAGGCTGAAATGGAAAAGGCCCGCTTCGGCGGGCCTTTTTCGTGTTCAGAGCGCAGGATTATTGGCGTCGGAAGCGCAGCCGCGCCACTTCGTCGAACTCGGCCTGCTCGACCTTGTTCTGCTCGTCGCGCTCGCGCTGATGTTCACGCTGATCGAGAAGCTCGACCTTCTTGAGGTCCTCGAGCGCCTCGGCCAGCGCATCCTGGGCCACCTCAAGCTTGGACTTCATGTCGTTGGCCGATGCCAGAAGATTGTCGCGCCGTGTAAGGGCGGCTTTGGCAAAGGTGGAATAGGCGAAGTGCGCCACATCGGAAATGCCGGTCTTGGTGTGCTCGATCTCGATCTGCTGGTCGAGTTCGGACGCCATGCGCTCGAAATCGGCGATCATCATCTCGATCTGGGCGACCTGACGGCGCTTCTCGTCCACCTGGAACTTCTTGAGCCTGATGAGGCTCTCGCTGCGCGATTTCAAGACCTGTACTCCTTACACATCAAGTCAGCTCCGGAACGGTCCACAACTCGGCTCCGCCCCGCTAGGCCCCCGCATCCGCCTCGGCGACGATCTGGGCCAGCTGGTCATAGCCGTCCAGTATCGTAGTCGTTTCATCCCGCCGCTGGCCCAGGAAGGCCTCCAGCCGCGGGTTGATGGCGATCGCGCGGTCCACATTCGGATCTGACCCTTTCCGGTAAGCCCCCAGCCGGATCAGTTCCTCCATGTCCGAGAAGATGGACATGAGTTCCCGCGCCCGAGACAGGGTCGGCCGGACGTCTTCCGGCACGCAACCTGGCATGGTCCGCGAGATGGACCGGAGCACATTGACAGCCGGGTAACGTCCCCGCTCGGCAATGCCGCGCTCCATCACGATGTGCCCGTCAAGAATGCCGCGCACGGCATCCGCAATGGGCTCATTGTGATCATCACCTTCCACCAAAACGGTAAATAGTCCGGTAATGGAGCCCGAATTCGGTTTACCAGGACCGGCCCGTTCCAATAATCGTGGCAATTCTGTGAAGACGGTGGGTGGATATCCCTTGGCCGTCGGCGGTTCGCCGATGGCAAGGCCGATCTCGCGCTGGGCCATGGCAAACCGGGTGAGAGAATCCATCATGCACAGGACGCGCTTGCCCTGGTCGCGGAAATATTCGCTGAGCGCCATGGAGATATAGCAGGCCTGTCGCCGCATCAGCGCGGCCTCGTCGGATGTGGCCACGACCACGACGGCGCGCTTGAGCCCTTCTTCGCCGAGATATTCCTGGATGAATTCGTGCACTTCCCGGCCGCGTTCACCGATCAGGCCGATCACCGACACGTCGACATCGGTATTGCGGGCCAGCATCGACATCAGCACCGACTTGCCCACACCCGAGCCGGCAAAGATGCCCATGCGCTGTCCCTCGCACATGGTCGTAAAGGTGTTAAGGCACCGTACCCCCAATTCGATCGGCTCGCCCACGCGCGTACGGTCATGCGCGGCAAGCGGGGACTGGCGCAGGGGATAGGAGACGGCCCCGCGCCTCAGTGGTCCCCTGCCGTCGATGGGCTCGCCATTGGCATTGACCACGCGGCCCAGCCAGCCATCGGATGGATTGACCGAGCCGTCATGTCGACGGAACACCGCCTTGCAGCCCAGCCGGATGCCGCGCAATTCGCCAAAGGGAAGACACAGGGCATGACCGTCGCGAAAACCGATGATCTCGGCGTCCAGGTGCTCGCCGCCACTGGCCTCGATGACGACGCGGCCACCCACGCGCAATTCCCGCACCGGGCCGACGACCTCGATCAGCAGGCCCTGCACGGATTTCACCCGCCCGAACACCTCCACGTCTTCGATGGCATCGATGGCCGAAATCAGTGCCTTCATGCGATTATGAATCCGCCCGGTTCGCGCTGGTCGTTAACGCCTGGGGCAAAACCGATCACAATTATGGTTTCCGCCATCGATCGCTGGCGCCCCGTCACGAATCAGAATGTAACCGATCGTTAACCGAAAAGCTTTATTGGCATGAAGGATCGGCGGAATCCGCCCCGGGCCACCATTGTGGCCAAACACCCCCCAAATGCCTCAATTGCTTGAGTCCCAAGAGTCGCTTGGAACGCCTTCTTAATGTTTTACCTTAAGATTTTTTTGGGTGATTTATCTTTAATTTTCAAAGAGTTAATATAAATTCACCTTACCGCGCTTTGCGTATTGCGGATCAGAATTAAACTTTGTTAACTAGTTGGGCTTAGGCTTCAGTCATATCCAGTAGGGTTGGAGCGGGACGGGCAATTTGGCCTTGCCTCCCGCGTGTTCCAGCAGGAACGAATGACAAGGGGAATATAATGCGGGTACTCCTTATTGAGGACGACAGCGCCACGGCGCAGAGCATCGAACTGATGCTGAAGTCCGAAAGTTTCAACGTCTACACCACCGATCTCGGTGAGGAAGGCGTCGATCTTGGAAAACTCTACGATTACGACATCATTCTACTCGATCTGAACCTGCCCGACATGAGCGGCTATGAGGTCCTGCGGACCCTTCGCGTCGCCAAGGTGCAGACGCCGATCCTGATCCTGTCGGGTCTGGCCGGTATCGAAGACAAGGTTCGTGGTCTCGGCTTCGGCGCCGACGACTACATGACCAAGCCGTTCCACAAAGACGAGCTCGTGGCCCGCATCCACGCCATCGTCCGCCGCTCCAAGGGCCATGCCCAGTCGGTCATCTCGACCGGTGACCTGATGGTCAATCTCGACACCAAGACCGTCGAGGTTCAAAGCCAGCGCGTGCATCTGACCGGCAAGGAATATCAGATGCTGGAGCTGCTTTCGCTGCGCAAGGGCACGACCCTGACCAAGGAGATGTTCCTCAACCATCTCTATGGCGGCATGGACGAGCCCGAGCTCAAGATCATCGACGTCTTCATCTGCAAGCTGCGCAAGAAGCTCTCGGTTGCCACCGGCGGCAAGAATTACATCGAAACCGTCTGGGGACGCGGCTATGTGCTGCGCGAGCCGGACGAGAACGAAGGCTACAGCGAAAACGTCGCCTGACCCTTAATTCTTATCCTGCTGAAATCAAAACCCCGCGCCCAAAGCGCGGGGTTTTTCGTCTTTGCACTCCGAAACCCGTCTTGCCGGAACCCTGAGCGTGGCGCAACGTTGGAGCCAGTGGAGACATTTCAGGGGGACCAATATGGCAGACCTATCCAAACGCCTGCGCGAGCCGCTTGCTATGGCCTTGCTCGTGCTCGCCGCAGCCGGCTGGCTGGCCTTCATTGCCATGTGGATCAATTCAAATGGCGAGGCTGATCGCCTGCGCACTGAAATGGCGCAAGTCACAGACCAGCGCGACGCAGCCAATCGCGTCCTCGAAGAACGCGAGGCGGCCCAGGGAAGCCTCGAAGATGTCAGCCTGGCCCTGACATCGGCCGAAGAGCAGCGCAGCCAAGCGGACATCGCCTTGGCAGAGGTCAATACCGAACTCGAAGCGCGGCAAGCTGAACTGGCGTCCGTGAGCCAGAACCTCGACGCCAATCGCCAGGAGGCCGACGCTCTCCTGCAGCAGGTCGGCGATGCCAAGGAGCAGACGGAGGAGCTGGCCAGCCGCCAGGCGGCCCTGCAGGCGGAAATCCAGAGCTCGAACCGGCAATTGCAGGATGTGGGCGCACGCCTCGAAGAAGCCCGGCGACAGGAGCAGGCCAATACCCAGGCCATTGCCCAGCTGACCGAAGAAGCGGCCTTGGCCACCACCTCCCTGGCCGACACCCAGAGCCAGCTGCAGCAAAGCCGCACAGAGCTCACCGCCGCCCAGGAACAATTGGCCACGATTGCTGCCCAGTCGGAGGAAGCCGGGGCCCAGGCCCAGGCACTCCAGACCCAGGTGAGCGACCTCGAGACCCGCCGAACCGGCCTCGAACGTGACGTAGCCGGCTATGAGGAACAGCTGGCCATCCTTCAGCCGCAGGTTGAGGAATTGACCCGCACGCTGGCACAGCGCTCGAGCGAACTCGAAGAGGTGGAAGCCCATATCGCCCAGGCCGTGCCCGCGACGGCTCCGGCCGCAGCCACCGAACCAGAGCCCGAGGCCGCCACCGAACCGCAGAGTTACGTTGTCTCGGCCGAAGGCCAGGGCAATGGCATGGAATTGACCCTCGCGGCAGATGACACCTTCACGCTTAGCGACCGCTTCAACCGCAGCGTCGAGGGCCGCTATACACTCTTGGACGGCGAGCTTGTTCTCAGCGAGGCCACCGGGCGGCTGGGCACTGCCAGTTTTCCGATGTCCTGCCCGCTCGAGCGCGAGGGGGAAGCCTTGATCATCGGGGAAGCAGAAGGATGCCTCTTGTCCGGCCTGACCTTCGAGCCGCTGATCGAAGAGGACGCGCAAGAGCCCAACACTGCGCAATAGGCATCAACCGGCCGCTGTCGAAACGCCGGCCGGTTATACGTCGGAGAGGTGCGCCCTAGCGCTCCCCTTGACGATCACGTTGCAAAACGATGCTCTGTGCCGATGACCGACCCTGCCCAAGAGCCCCTGGCCGCCCATCGTGCGGAAACCGACCGCGCCATCAATGCCGTCTGGCGCTCCGAGCATGCCCGGGTCGTCGCCGGCCTGACCCGCATCGTTCGCGATATTTCCCTGGCCGAAGAGCTGGCGCAGGAGGCCCTGCTGGCTGCTTTGAAGAGCTGGCCGCAGACCGGGGTGCCACGCAATCCGGGCGCGTGGCTGATGCAGGCCGGCAAGCGCAAGGCAATCGACTATTTTCGGCATCGCAAGATGGCGACGGGCAAGCTCGAGGAAGTCGGGCGCAGCCTGGAGGACGATGTGGCTGACACCGAAACCAGGCTGCTCGACCAGCTGGATGACGATGTCGGCGACGACGTCTTGCGCCTCATCTTCACCTCATGCCATCCCGTGCTGCCGCCCGAAAGCCGCGTCGCCCTCACCTTGCGCCTGATCGGGGGGCTGACCACCGAAGAGATCGCCCGCGCCTTCCTGGCCAATGACACCACCATCGGCCAGCGCATCGTGCGGGCCAAACGCACCATTGCCGATGCTGGCCTGCCCTTCGAAGTACCGAGCGGCACAGAGCGCAAGGACCGAGTCGCCTCGGTACTGGGCGTGCTTTATCTTATTTTCAACGAAGGATATTCCGCCACCACCGGCGCCGACTGGATGCGGCCGCAGCTCTGCGACGAGGCGCTTCGCATGGGGCTGATCCTGGCTAAACTGATGCCCGAGGAGGCGGAAGTGCATGGCCTTTTGGCGCTGATGCAATTGCAGCATTCGCGCGCGGCCGCGCGGGTGAACGCTGCCGGAGAGCCGGTATTGCTGCCCGAACAGGATCGCAGCCGCTGGAACGCTGACCTCATTGCCGACGGGCTTCGTGCCTTGACGCGGGCGCAGACAGTGGAGGGACAGAGTGGCCCCTATACCGTCCAGGCCGCGATTGCCGCCTGCCATGCGCGGGCAAGTCGGGCCGAAGACACTGATTGGGGCCAGATCGCCGCGCTCTACGCCCTTCTCAACCAGATGACGCCCTCCCCCGTCATCGAGCTCAATCGCGCCGTCGCCATTTCGATGTCGCAGGGCCCGGCCGCGGCGCTCCTGCTGGTGGATGCGCTGAGCGAGACCCCCGTCCTGGCCAATTACCACCTGCTCTATGGCGTGCGCGGAGATCTGCTGCGCCGCCTGGGCCGGCACGAGGAGGCCAATCGGGAGTTCGGTAAAGCTGCGGAACTGACGCGCAACGCGCGGGAAAAGGCGTTCCTTCTGGCGCGCGCCGCGGAAGAAACGGGCTAGGCAGCAGTGCTTTCGGGATGCTCGAACTTGGCTTCGAGCACGGACCGATCGAAGGGCTTCATCATGTAATCGTCGGCACCGGCCTTAAGGGCCATGGCAATGGCACCGATGTCGTTCTCGACCGTGCAATAGATGACGCGGGGCTTTTCGCCCCCGACATAGGTGCGCAGCAGCTTGAGAAATTCCAGCCCGCTCAAGATGGGCATGTTCCAGTCGAGCAGGATGGCATCGGGCATCTGCTCACGGCACTTGTCGATGGCTTCCTGCCCGTCTTCGGCTTCGTCGACGTCATAGTCCAGATCTTCGAGGATCCGGCGCGCCACTTTGCGCACGACACTGGAATCATCGACGATCAGGCAGGTGCGCATAGACAAGGATCCGGAACAGACAGGGACGCCTTGCGACTATGCGCAACAATGATTGGCGAATGGTTAGCGCAATTGCGCTATTGCGCCGCGTCCGCCTCGACTTTGACTTCATCCGACTTGGCCTTGGGCACGGCGGTGAAGAAGAAGACGTCGTTCTCGATGCCAATATTGATGTCCATATCGGTCATGCGGGCCAGAAGGCCAGTATAGAATGGCTGGATGCCGCGCGCATCGACATATCCTTCCTCGGGAATGCCCGAAAGCAGGCCGGCCGAACCGGACGGCACCAGCGTCTTCTGGCGCTTGTCCGGATCGCTTTTCGAGGTGAACTCGAACTTTTCCTCACCCGCCGGGCCGCTGATGGATGCCTTGACCTGACCACCGCGCGGCACCGAACCGGCGGCGATCAGCAGCATGTTCATGAACAGCTTGGCCTTGTGCTTGGGCAGCAGGATCAGCGGCGCATCCCATTCAAGGTCGGCCTTCTCGATTTCGAACAGGATGCGGGCAACCCGCTCGCATTCGCGTGTGTCGATATCGGTGCCGGCGGTCGAGGACGCGCCATAGGCAAGGCGGGCGAATTCGAGCTTGGCCCGGCTCTGCTTGGCGGCGCTCGCGATCAGGTCACGGGCGCCCTCGGCCATCTCGCCCTGGCCCGGATCGGACAGCACTTCCAGACCATTGCCGATGGCCCCGATCGGGTTGATCAGGTCGTGACAGACCCTGGAGCAGAGCATGGCGGCCAGATCGGTTGCCTTGAGCTCGATGATATCGGCCATGATGCATTTCTCCGTCGAGGTGCCGCGAGCGGCGAGAATCAATAGGCCGACATTAAAGCGGCTTTTCGGGGTGCACTACCTGATCGACAGGCTTTTGGACAGAACCTGCCAATGTTCAGCGCCCTGCAAGGCCGCCGCATCCGGCGAGAGCAGGAAGGCCTGCCGGTTTGACGCCGAATAGAACAGGAAGAGCCGCTGCTTGAACACGGTATAGATCATCGGATCGGCATCGGAGACGAAGCCTCGCGCCATGCTCATGGCGCCATGGCCACCATATTGAGGGGCATAAATCTCCGGATTGGCCCTGAAGATGTCGCGATTGGCGGCATTGGCGAACAACCATGACGCGCCCATCCATTCGGTCTCGAGCCCCGGTCGCCCGGGCAACGGAGCCTCCTCGGTGAAATAGGAAACCGGGTCCATGCCGCCGATGGCGAGGCCGGTCAGCGGATCGGTCATGATGTAGGTTGCCAGCGTCTGCGCGGCGCTCTGCTGAACCATGGCCGGAAGGAGCCCGAAAAGCGGCAGAACAAGGGCCATCATGGTTAAGATTTGTTTAGAGATTTGCTTCATCATCTGCCCAATGAGCGGCGCATCACCCGCGTCCTAATTTTGACGCAGGAGACCTTAAGGTCTTCGTAAATTTCCGCGCTTCAGGGAGACCCCAACGATGTTCAAGCGCCTTGCCCTGATGACAGCCCTGCTCGTGTCGCTGCTGGCCCCGGCTGGCCCGGCTTTGGCCCAGGGCTCGTTGAGCGACACCTTTTCGGGCGATGAGCTGGTCGAAAGCGGCCAGCAGTTTTTCGGTTCTGCCGCGCAGGGCCTGGCATCGGTGGTCGAACGCGCCGTCAGCCAGTTCGGCCTGCCCAATGGCTATATCCTGGGCGAGGAAGCCGGCGGAGCCCTGATCGTCGGCGCCAAATATGGCGAGGGCACGCTTTATACCCGCAATGCCGGCCAGTTCTCGATCTATTGGCAAGGCCCCTCTATCGGCTTCGATATCGGTGGCGATGGCTCCAAGACCATGATGCTGGTCTACAATCTCTCGAGCATTCAGGAAATCCTGGGCCGCTACCCGGGCGTGGATGGCTCTGCCTATGTGCTGGGTGGTTTCGGGATGACGGTCACCAAGCGCGGCAATGTCGTCGTGGTGCCGATCCGCTCGGGCGTCGGCGCGCGGCTGGGCATCAATGTGGGCTATCTCAACTTCACCAACCAGCCCACCTGGAACCCCTTCTGACCTCCGGTTCCCGATCAAATCTTGACCAAGCCGGGGACACCCTCCCCGGCTTTGTCGTGACGGGACGTCCCAAACCCGTTAGGGTTAACGAGTGCCAAAGATGGTCAGCACCCCGCTTTGCTGCCAGATAGAACCACAACGACTGCACGGGTGGCTGCACGACGCTGCCGGAGAGATGTTCGATGCTGATCGAGAACATCATGTATTTCGCACTGGGCCTGCTCGTGGCAGGGCTGGTTGCGCTCGTCATCATGCCGGCCGTCTGGAAGCGCGCCGTGCGCCTCACCAAGCGCCGCATCGAGGCCGCGACACCCATCACCATGGCCGAGTTCCGCGCCGACAAGGACCAGTTGCGCGCCGAATTCGCCCTTTCGACCCGTCGGTTGGAAATGAATGTCGAGGCCCTGCGCAAGCGGCTGGCCGAGCAGCTGAGCGACGTTAACCAGAAACGGGCGGACCTGGGCACCCTCAAGGCCGAGCGCGACAAGCATCTTGAGATCGTGCGCGAGCTCGAAGAACGCGAAGCCCAATTGCGCGCGCGGGTGCTGGACCTTGAGAAGGAAGGCACGGACCTGGCACAGCGGCTGCGCATGCGCGACCGCGAGCTGGAAACACGGGCCGGCGAGCTGGAAAGCCTGCGATCGTCCCTGCGCAGCAGCGCCGGCACTGACGCAGCGGGGAGCGAAGCGGCCGAACAGATCGAGCATCTGTCCAGCGCCCTCGCCTTTGAGCGCAAGCGTGCGGACTTTCTGGAAGACCAGGCGCGCAGCCTGATCGAACGGCTGGAAAAAGCCGACCGGCGCAGCGGTGAAACCAATGACGCCATTGCCCATATGCGCGCAGCGCTCGAAGGACAGGAGAGCGAGCGCCAATCCGGCAAGGACGAGCTGGTGGCCGCCGAAGCCCGTATTGCCAGTGCCGAAAACCGTCTCAATGCGCTGCTGGCCGAGACCAGCGTGACCATTGCGCGCAGCGAGGACCGGGCCGAACAATTGCTGGCCGACAAGCTCTCGATGGAAGACGAACTCGAAACGCTGCGGGCCAAGGTCGGCAATGTCGAGGCCGCGATCATGGCCGATTGGGAGACCGAGCGCTTCGAAGAGGCCCACCTGCGCGAAAAGCTCAACGACATCGCCGCCAGCGTCAGCCGGCTGGTTTATGCCGTGGACACCCAGCCCATTGCCAATGCCTTTCCGGAAGAAAGCCTCTTCGACCGCGTGCAGCGCTTCGCCGATGATGGTGAAAGCCAGGATATCTTGCCGACGCCAAGCCAAAGCCAGCGCGGCACGGTCTCCGACCGGCTGGCGGCCCTGCGGGAAATCCAGGACCGCTAGTCCAATCCGGGTGGCGTCGTCTCCTGCACAGTCCGGGCAATTGCTGAAGAGCCGCGGATGCCTCGTGCATCAACGGAACGCAACCACGGACCACGATCAGCCGAGGCCGGTCATTCGGCGGTGATGCGCAGGCTGCGTGTCAGCGCCCCGGTTCCGGCATCGAATATGGAGAGCGTCACGTCCCCGCCCAAGCGATAGGTGACCTGGACCGTACCATCATCGGTCAGGGCCGAAATGATTTCAGCACCTGCCGGGATGCTGACCGCGTCCGCGACGGCAGGCGGCGGACTGTCGCGCGTCACCCGATAGACAAGCGCAAAGCCAACGGCCATAAAGCCGAGCACCATAATGCCCATCGAAAACGCGAATGACCGGCGGGCTTTTCCCAATGCGGCCCTTGCTTCCGGCGTCCACTCGGTGGCGTCGGCCTGGGGCTTGTTCTGATCAGGATTGCTCATGGCGGAAAATACCGATTTGGAGTTTGAGGGCGAACCCATTGAAATAGTGATCGACGAGAGCCTGGCTGGCGGACGGCTCGACGCCGTGCTGGCCAAGGCCCACGATGTGCTGAGCCGCAGCCGGATCAAGGACCTGATCCTCACCGGCGCCGTCAGCGTCGACGCAAAGCCGATCGCGGAACCCAATTACCGGGTCAAGCCAGGTGAGACAATTGTTCTTCTTGCCCCGCCCCCCGAAGATCCCGACCCGCAGCCCGAGGACATCCCGCTCGATATCCTCTACGAGGACGAGCACCTGATCGTCATCAACAAGCCGGTCGGCATGGTGGTTCATCCCGCCCCCGGCTCGCCTTCCGGCACGCTGGTCAACGCGCTGATCCACCATTGCGGTGCAAGTCTCAAGGGCATTGGCGGGGTCAAGCGCCCGGGCATCGTGCACCGACTGGACAAGGATACGTCGGGCGTGATGGTGGCGGCAAAGACCGAGCGGGCGCACAAGCACCTCTCCGAGCAATTTGCCGATCACGGGCGCACCGGCCCACTGCACCGCGCCTATATCGCCTATGCCTGGGGCAGTACCCAATCGGGAATGGGCACGGTCGACGCCCCGCTTGGCCGCGATCCGGGCAACAGGCTCAAGCAGGCCGTGCTCAAGAGCGGCCGCGAGGCCATTACCCACTACAATGTCGAAGCGCGCTTCGGCGGGGACGGCTGGGACATCACGCGCATCCAGTGCCAGCTCGAAACCGGCCGCACCCACCAGATCCGCGTGCACATGGCCCATATCGGTCATCCGCTGGTGTCGGACCTGCTCTATGCCCCGGGCTTTGCCACCAAGGTCAATCGCCTGCCCGAACCGCTGGCGCAGATCGTTGCAAATCTCGGCCGGCAGGCGCTCCATGCGGCCGAGCTGGGCTTCGAGCATCCCGCTACGGGCGAGGAAATGCTGTTCGAGGCCAACCTGCCCGACGATCTCCAGGAGCTTGAAGACGCCCTGGGCGATTACGACAAGGCCAATGCGCCACCCTGATGGAGCCGCTACACTCTCAGAAGGCCTCACGCCGACGTGTATGAACCATTCGGACTTTCCATCGTAGTATACCGATGAAAGCACGAGGATGAGGCGGGAACCCTATCCAATTTGTAACGTTTAGTTCGGTTCCGACCTCTTAAAATTGCCCAAGTGCTACCTATATGTTGGATATCTGTCGGCTTGCCTCAGGGATGTCGTCAGGTGATCCGCCCGCGCAATGCGGGGGATAACGAAAGGGGGTGCGTCCATGGCCCAGTCCAATTTGCCGGTCCTCTCGTCCGAAGGGGGCCTCAGCCGCTATCTTCAGGAAATCCGCAAGTTCCCCATGCTGGAACCGGATGAGGAATATATGCTGGCCAAGCGCTACAAGGAGCACGCCGATCCCGGCGCTGCCCAGAAGCTGATCACCAGCCACCTGCGCCTCGTCGCCAAGATCGCCATGGGCTATCGCGGCTACGGCCTGCCGATTTCCGAGGTGATTTCGGAAGGCAATGTGGGCTTGATGCACGCGGTCAAGCGTTTCGAGCCCGAAAAAGGCTTCCGCCTGGCGACTTATGCGATGTGGTGGATCCGCGCCGCGATCCAGGAATATGTCCTGCGCTCCTGGAGCCTGGTCAAGATTGGCACGACTGCTGCCCAGAAGCGGCTTTTCTTCAATCTGCGCAAGGTCAAGGGCCAGATCGCCGCTCTCGAGGACGGGGCTTTGCATCCCGACCAGATCAAGCAGATCGCCACCACCCTCAAGGTGACCGAAGACGAAGTGGTGCAGATGAATTCGCGCCTGTCCGGCGATGCCTCGCTCAATTCGCCCATGCGGGCGGACGAAGGCTCCTCCGAATGGCAGGACTGGCTGGTGGACGATACGCCCGACCAGGAAACGAGCCTGGGCGAAAGCGAAGAATTCTCCGAGCGCATGGGCATGCTCAACACGGCGATGGACGTGCTCAACGAACGCGAGCGCGCCATTTTCCAGGCCCGTCGCCTGCAGGACAATCCCTCGACGCTCGAGGAACTGGCTCAGCAATACGATGTCAGCCGCGAACGCATCCGCCAGATCGAGGTGCGCGCCTTCGAAAAGGTGCAGGACGCCGTCCGTGAAGCGGCCGGAGCCTGAACCAGCGCGATGAGTTTGGAACGCCCCGGCCCGCTGCCGGGGCGTTTTGATTTGCGCAGGACCTGCATGCATCCAATCGGGTCGTGACGGCGTATTAACCCCGTAGCGACAATATGACTGGACGACGACGCCCGAACAGACGAGGTCTTGCCCTTGTAACGCCCTATTGGGGGTCTTACATTCGGCCCATTGTCGACGCGCTTTTCGTCGGCCCCTTCCGGGACAGGATTGATGAACGGAAATTTCCGCAACTTCGCCATCTGGCTGGTTATTCTCTTTATGCTGATGGGCCTGTTCCAGGTCTTTCAGTCCTCGTCGCGCTCCATCTCCGTTGCGGAGAAGAGCTATTCTCAATTCGTCTCGGATATCGATGCGGGTCGGGTGACCAATGTCACCATCACCAATGACGTCGTGTCCGGCCAGTTGCAGGACGGAACGCGCTTCGAGACCATCATCCCGCAAGGCGCCGATGTGATCACCAAGCTCGAGGAGCGCGACGTGAGCATCACGGCACGCGCCCCGGAATCGAGCCCATTCTGGTCGATCCTGCTCTCGAGCTGGCTGCCCTTCCTCGTCATCATCGGCGTGTGGTTCTTCTTTATCCGCCAGATGCAGGGCGGCGGCCGTGGCGGCGCGATGGGCTTTGGCAAGTCGCGCGCCAAGCTTCTGACCGAAACCCAGGGCAAGATCACCTTCGAGGACGTCGCCGGCGTCGACGAAGCCAAGCAGGACCTCGAGGAAATCGTGGAATTCCTGCGCGATCCGGGCAAGTTCCAGCGCCTGGGCGGCAAAATCCCGCGCGGCGTGCTGCTGGTGGGCCCCCCGGGTACCGGTAAGACGCTGCTGGCCCGCTCGGTGGCCGGCGAAGCCAATGTGCCGTTCTTCACCATTTCCGGTTCCGACTTCGTGGAAATGTTCGTCGGTGTCGGCGCCTCGCGCGTCCGCGACATGTTCGAACAAGCCAAGAAGAACGCACCCTGCATCATCTTCATCGACGAAATCGACGCCGTCGGTCGCCAGCGCGGCGCCGGCCTGGGCGGCGGTAATGATGAACGCGAGCAGACGCTGAACCAGCTCCTCGTCGAGATGGATGGTTTCGAGGCCAATGAGGGCATTATCCTCATCGCCGCCACCAACCGCCCCGACGTTCTGGACCCTGCGCTCCTGCGTCCCGGCCGTTTCGACCGCCAGGTCGTCGTGCCCAATCCCGATGTCTCGGGCCGCGAAAAGGTCCTCAAGGTCCATGTCCGCAAGGTGCCGCTGGCGCCGGACGTCGACCTCAAGGTCCTGGCTCGCGGGACGCCCGGCTTCTCTGGTGCTGACCTGATGAACCTCGTCAACGAAGCGGCCCTGATGGCGGCGCGCAAGAACAAGCGCTTTGTCACCCACCAGGAATTCGAGGACGCCAAGGACAAGATCATGATGGGCGCCGAGCGCCGCACCATGGCCATGACCGACGACGAAAAGAAGCTGACCGCTTATCACGAAGCTGGCCATGCCATCATCGCGCTCAAGGTTGCCGGCATCGATCCGATCCACAAGGCTACGATCATTCCGCGCGGCCGTGCGCTGGGCATGGTGATGACCCTGCCGGAAACCGACAGCTATTCGTTCAGCCGGGAAAAGGCGCTCGCCCGTCTCACCATGCTGTTCGGTGGCCGCGAAGCCGAGATCATCAAGTTCGGCCCGGCCAAGGTGACCTCGGGTGCTTCCGGTGACATTCAGATGGCCACGAGCCTGGCCCGATCAATGGTCATGGAATGGGGCATGAGCGAAAAGCTCGGCCGCGTGCGCTACAAGTCCAATGACCAGGAGGTGTTCCTCGGCCATTCGGTGACCCAGTCGCAGCATATGTCCGACGATACGGCCCGCATCATCGACCAGGAAGTGCGCAAGCTGATCGAGGATGGCGAAGCCTCCGCCCGCGAAATCCTTACCACCTACCACGACCAGTGGGAAGCGATTGCCCAGGCCCTGCTCGAGTTCGAGACCCTGACCGGCGATGAATTGCGCGCCCTCATGGACGGCAAACAGCCGGTTCGGCCCGACGACAATGGTCCCGCCGCACCCAAGGCGACGGGTGTGCCGACTGCTGGCAAGGCGACCAAGAAGCGGCCGGATTCGCCGCCGGAGCCAGGCATGGAACCGCAGCCGGAAAGCTGAGCCCATCGGGATCAATCATTAAGGGTCACCACCAGGTGGCCCTTTCTCTTTGTCTTGCGCTGCTCTATTCAGGCGCAAAGTGGTATTGATATTACCGAACCAATGAATTGGGAGACCGGCCATGGCCCGCAGATATTTCGGCACCGACGGCATTCGCGGCCTTGCCAACGGTGACAAGCTCACGCCCGAGCTGGCGCTCAAGGTCGGCATGGCCGCGGGCACCAAGTTCGTGCGTGGCGATCACCGCAACCGCGTGGTGATCGGCAAGGATACGCGTCGGTCGGGCTACATGATCGAGCAGGCGCTCACTGCCGGTTTCACCGCAGTGGGCATGGACGTCTACCTGCTCGGACCGATGCCGACCCCGGCGGTCGCCATGCTGACCCGCTCCTTGCGTGCCGATCTGGGGGTGATGATCTCGGCTTCGCATAATCCCTATGACGACAATGGCATCAAGCTGTTCCGTCCCGATGGATACAAGCTGAGCGACGAGATCGAAGCCGAGATCGAACGGCTGATCGACAGCGACATGACCCGCCATCTCGCCCGGGGCCGCGACATCGGTCGCGCTCACCGCGACGAGGAAGCCCGCACCCGCTACATCGAATATGCCAAGCGCACCCTGCCCCGCAGCGTGGATCTGGCGGGCCTGCGCGTCGTGCTCGATTGCGCCAATGGCGCCGCCTACAAGGTCGCCCCGATCGCGCTCTGGGAGCTGGGCGCGGAAGTCTTCACCATCGGTGCCGAACCCGATGGCTTCAACATCAATCACAAGGTCGGCTCGACGGCGCCGGAAGCGGTGGCGGCGAAGGTCAAGGAAGTGCGCGCCGATATCGGCATCGCGCTCGATGGCGACGCCGACCGGGTCATCATCGTTGATGAAAAGGGGCACGTGGTCGATGGCGACCAGTTCATGGCCGTGATCGCCGAAAGCTGGCTTGAGCGCGACATGCTCATGGGCGGCGGGATCGTGGCCACGATCATGTCCAATCTGGGTCTCGAGCGGCACCTGACCAATCTGGGCCTCACGCTGGAGCGCACACAGGTGGGCGACCGCTACGTCCTCGAAACCATGCGCGCCAAGGGCTTCAATGTCGGCGGCGAGCAATCGGGCCACATCATCCTGTCCGATTTCACCACTACTGGCGACGGGCTTGTCGCCGCGCTGCAATTGCTGGGCGTGCTCAAGCAGAAGGGCGTGGCCGTCTCCGAAATCTGCCGCCGGTTCGAGAAGGTCCCGCAACTGTTGCGCAGCGTCAAGTTCAAGTCCGGCAAGCCGCTCGAGCACAAGCTGGTCATCCAGGCCATTGCCGACGGACAGGCCATGCTGGGCGCTGGCGGGCGACTGGTCGTGCGCGCCTCCGGCACCGAGCCGGTCATTCGCGTCATGGGCGAGGCCGACGATGCCCAATTGGTCGAAAAGGTGGTGGCCCAGGTCGAAACGGCGATCCGCGAGATTGCCTGATGCGCCATTTATGAGCGAGTGATTAACGCCATCGCCGGGGCCGAATACTTCGTCAATACCTGTGGCATCGGGAACAATAGGGTTAAAGCTTTAGGTTAAGTGGGCCTTAAGAAGTTTACGCAATATTGGCTGCAATCGACTGGTGTCGTGGCAACCAAAGGATCTTTTCACATGCGTAAGCTCACCCTCGCGGTGCTGGCGGCAGGAGCTGCTCTTGTCGCACCGGCCCTGGCAGCCGACCTGCCTTTCTATCCGCCGATCGTCGAAGTTCCCGACGTCGACTATGGCTATACCGGCTCGTTCTACCTGCGCGGCAGCGCCGGCCTGAACCTGATGTGGGCGCCCAACGTCTATCACCCGACGGCGACGCCCACGACCTACAATATCGATGGCTTCGGCTACGGCTATTCCTATGGCGTCGGCGCCGGCTTCGAAACCGGCACGGGCCTGCGTTTCGACGTCACTGCCGATATCCTGCGCAATGAAGGCATGCGCGCCACTGTCGATGACGGCGCCGCCGGCCCGCTGGTCGATGGCGTGCACAAGCTGGCCCTGCGCTCCAGCGTCTTCCTCGCCAACGCCTATTACGATGTCGGGTTCGGCGATGGCTATGGTGCCGCTGGCGGCGCCTTCGGCTATGTCGGTGGCGGCCTCGGTGTGGCCTTCAACGATCACACCGTGACCGATCCGCTGGGTGCGACCGTCCAGGCCCAGAACACCAGCCTCGCCGCAGCCGGCATGGTTGGTCTGGGCTATGATTTCGGTCAGATCGTCGCCGATGTCGGCTATCGCGGCCTCTATATCAACCGCATCGAGAACACGACTGCAGCCTATCCCTACTCGGTGGACAATAACTGGGTTCACGAAGTGCGCGGCACCGTCCGCTACCGCTTCAACTGATCTGGTCTGTGGCGGACCGCCACATCCGCCATGCGCAATGAAAGGGTCGGCGCCGAAAGACGTCGGCCCTTTTGCCTGGGCCCATATCACGCATCGCCATCGAAAAGCCGACGATAGTCCTCCATGACCTGTCTGTCGCGGTCGGCACGCGGGACGGGTAGCTGCACCTGCCGCGCAATGCGCACCGGACGCCCTGAAAGAATGACGGCACTATCGGCCAGGTGTGCCGCGTCTTCAGGATCATGGGTAACGAGCAGCATTGTCGGACCGAGCCGGGCGATGACACCGGCAAGCAAGGTGCGCATCTCGCCGGCAAGCTGCCGGTCGAGCGAAACGAAGGGTTCATCGAGCAGCAACAGGCCGCTGCGTGTCGCCAGCGCCCGGGCCAGTGCGACGCGGCGCTGCATGCCGCCTGACAATTGCCCGGGAAAGGCGCGGCCCTCTCCGGCAAGACCGACCTGATCGAGAAGCGCCGTGGCCTCCGCAAGGCTGAGAGCACCGTTCGCCAGCCGTACATTGTCGACCGCAGTAAGCCAGGGCAAAAGCCGGGGATCCTGAAACACCATGCCGGGGGCATCGGCCAGATCCTGCGTTCCAAGGCGGATGCTGCCGCTGAAGGTCCGGTCGATCCCGGCGACCATCCTGAGAAGGCTCGACTTGCCCACCCCCGAGGGTCCCAGCAAGGCCACCACCTTTCCCCGCGGCACGCATAGGTGAAAATCGGTAAAGAGCGGCGCGCCCGCGCCATAGCGCTTTTCGGTGATTTCGATGGTCAGGTCTGCCGCCATGCCAGCGCCCTCCGCTCGAGCGGCCGCAAGAGGCCATATTCGAAAGCCAGCACGACGGCGATGAAGCTTGCCGTATAGGCGAGGATGCCCTGGACGTCGAAAAACTGGAACAGAACGCTGACGCGATAACCGACCCCACCGTCGCTACCCAGCACCTCGAAAACGAGCACGATCTTCCAGATGAGGGACAGCCCCGTGCGTGCTGCCGCCAGCATGAAGGGGAGCAATTGCGGCCAGTAGATCTTGGCCAATTGCTGTCGAAAATCGAGCCGCAGGGCGCGGGACAACTCCTCATAGTCGTTTGAAAAGCTGCGCACGCCCTCGCGCACGGTCACAATGACAAGGGGCATCTTGTTGATGACGACGGCCGCGACCAGCGCACTCTCCGTCAGCCCCAGCCAGATATAGAGGACGATGGCCACGACAATGGCCGGCAGATTGAGCCCGACGACAAGCCAGGCGGAAAACAGGCGGTCGAGGATGGCCTGCCGACCCAGCAGGAGGCCGAGCACGGTGCCCAGGACCATTGCAATGACGAAAGCGCTGGTGGCCCGCGCCAGGGTCTTGGCAAGATCGGCCAGGAGCGGCCCCTGGCTGGCCACTCGCACGATCTCAGCGGTGACCTCAAGTGGAGTGGGGAAGAGACGATGGGCCACGACAATGGCCAGAACCTGCCAGACAATGAGCAGGAGCGGCAGGGAAGCCAGTTCCCAGCGCCAGCCTGCCAGCCGCTGCCGGTCTGGACGCACTATCGGGAATATCCCGCCCAGAACGTACCCGGCGCCAATTGCGTCTGTGACCCCACAACATCACTGCCACCGGTGCGGGCCAGAACGGCGAAGGCCTGCTCGGCGGCGAGCACATCTTCCCCGCTGACGCCCGAGACAATGCCGGCCCGGTAGTCTTCGCGCAATTGGGCAAACAGCGAGGCGTCCGCGCTCACCCCCATGAGGGGCGCCAGCTCCGTCCAGACCGCATCGTCGGAAAGCAACCTGGCCTTGGCGTCGAAGGAGGCATCGAGGAAGCGGCCGAAAACGTCTGCCTTTTCGGCCGCAACCGCTTCGCTGAAAGTCCAGCCCAGCAGGACTGGCGTGCGCTCGAGCCCAAGATCGGCGAACATCTCGGCAACCGAGATCACCTCGACCATGCCCGCCTGCTTGGCCCGGGCGTTCCAGTGCCAGAAATTGAGCCCGGCATCGATGGCGCCGGAGGCGAGCAATTCGTTGATGAGGGGCGGTGCGCCGAAGCGCGCCTGCCCCACATCAGCCAGCGCCGTGCCGGTCAACTGCTCGTAATAGGCCTGAAGCACCACCCAGCTCTTGTCGGCCGGACCACCGGCGACGCCGATGGTCTTGCCCGCAAGGTCAGTGACATCGGAAATGGTGCTATCGGGCGGTACCATCAACCCGCCCACCGCCAGCGAATGCGGCACCATGGTGAAATCGGCGCCCTGGCTGCGCTGCGCCGAAACCCAGGTGAAGTCGGAAAGGATGATATCGACCGCCCCAGCCTGGAGGGCGATCTGCCCGGCCCGGCTATCGGCAAGAGGCCGGACGTCGATCGTCAAACCATGCTGGAGATCCAGGCCGAGCGTGCGGATCGCCTCGATCTCCCATTGCACGGTACCGCTTTCCTGCAATCCCAAAACAATCGTGTCCTGGGCCGGGACGGAGACAACCATCCCGGCCAGGAGCGTCAATGCCGCGAGCGAACGTGTGAACACGATGGGGCCTTTATGCGCCGGTGACCCGCCAGATGACGTCGCCGACGTCGTCGGCCATCAGCACGGCACCGTCGGCAGCAATGGCGACGCCCACTGGACGGCCATAGGAATGCTCCTCGTCAGGCGAGAGGAAGTCCTTGAGGATCTCGCGCGGCATGCCGACCGGCTTGCCATTCTGGAATTCCACGAAGGCCAGCTTGTATCCGGATAGCTTGGAGCGGTTCCAGGAGCCGTGCTGGCCGATGGCCATGCCCTGCGGGAAGCCCGGCAGCGTGCCCTCGGGCAGCCAGCAAAGACCAAGCGAAGCGGTGTGTCCGCCCAGGGCATAATCGGGCTGCAGCGCCGAGGCCACCTTGGCTGCATCTTGCGGCACACGGTCGTCGACCACCCGGTTCCAGTAACAATTGGGCCAGCCGTAAAAGCCACCATCGACCACCGAGGTCAGGTAATCGGGCGGGGTTTCGTCGCCCAGCCCGTCGCGCTCATTGACCACGGTCCACAAATGCCCACCCTGAGGCTCCCAGGCCATGCCCACCGGATTGCGCAGGCCGGAGCCGAAGATGCGCGACTGACCGGTGGCCAGATCCAGTTCGTGGATACAGGCACGGTTTTCTTCCGCTGCCATGCCCTGGTCACCGATATTGCTCAGCGAGCCGACAGCGACATAGAGCTTGGAGCCATCGGCAGAAGCGATGAGATTGCGTGTCCAGTGACCGCCGGGGATCAGGTCCATGATCTTGCGGCCGGGCGCAGAAATCCGCGTTGTGCCAAGGCTATAGGGATAGGCCAGGACGGCGTCGGAAGCGCCGACATAGAGCGTATCGCCGATCAGCACCATGCCGAAGGGCTGGCGCACATTTTCGATCAGGGCGTGGCGTTCTTCGGCCACCCCATCCCCATCGGCATCGCGCAGCAGGATAACGCGGTTCGGGCTCTTGCCCGAGGCCTTCGCGCGCTTCATCGTGGCATGCATGGCATGGTCGAACAGCGAACGCGGCCCACTGCCCTCTTCGCCCATGGATTCGGCCACCAGCACGTCGCCATTGGGCAGGACATGCATGTTGCGCGGGTGATCGAGCCCCTTGGCGAAGGCGTTGACCTTGAGCCCCGGTGCCGCCGTGGGCTTGTGATCGCCGACCCAACCCTTGGCCGTGGGCATCTTGAGGGTGGGAATCTTGCCCTGCGGCTTGGGATCGGGAATGGTCGGCTGGGTGCCGTAGGCCGGCTGGCGCGGACCATCGCCGGAATGGCGGACAGCGACGGCGATACCACCGACAAGGGCTACAAGGCGGGCGAATAGACTGGGCTCGGCCATTGGGCGTCTCTGAATAAGCGATCGGAAAGGAAAGCCACGCTAATGGCTTCTCCGGCCAAGAACCAGAGCAGGCGCCAACAAATACGCCTGAAAAGAGGCAATTTCCACGAGGCCGGACCATTGAGGGCCTCGCCGCGGATCGATCCGGCAGCGTCGAGATTGCCATAGATGCCGGCGCCGTATCTCCCGGGACTGAGGAAATCTCTTTGCCCTGCTGTGCTCTCGGTCAAGCCCGCCCTATGGTCGCGCCAGCCGAACCAGGAAAGTGATTCATGTCCCAGCTCGACAGCCGCATTGCCAACCAGATCGCCAAGGACGTCGCCGCCCGCCCCGAGCAGGTGCGCGCTGCGGTAGACCTGCTGGACGGTGGCGCCACCGTGCCGTTCATCGCGCGCTACCGCAAGGAAGTGACCGGCGGGCTCGATGACACCCAATTGCGTCTGCTGGCCGAACGGCTGACTTACCTGCGTGAACTGGAAGCGCGCCGCACGGCGATCCTCAAGTCCATCGAGGACCAGGGAAAGCTCAATCCGCAGCTCACCGCCGCGATCGCCGGTGCTGCGACCAAGGCGGAACTCGAAGATCTTTATCTGCCCTTCAAGCCCAAGCGTCGCACCAAAGCCGAAATCGCCCGGGAACGCGGCCTCGGGCCGCTGGCCGAAATGCTCCTGGCCAACCGGCGAACCGATCCCCAGGAAGCGGCGAAGGCATTCCTGGCGCCCGACGTGCCCGGCACCAAGGAAGCCCTCGAGGGCGCGCGCGACATCGTCGTGGAAGGGCTATCGGAGAATGCCGCCCTCCTCGGTCAATTGCGCGCCCATATGCGCGAGCGCGCCATGCTGTCTTCCCGGGTCGTCAAGGGCAAGGAAGAGGCCGGAGCCAAGTTCGCCGATTACTTCGAGCATTCCGAGCGCTGGAACAAGGTGGCTGGCCATCGCGCCCTGGCCATGATGCGCGGGCGCGACGAGAATGTCCTTTCCCTCGATATCGAGGTGGATGCCGACAGCACGGACGCGGTCAAGCCGGCCGAGCGGCTGGTTATTGCCGCGCTCGACGCCCGCAGTGACGGCGCCGCCGACTTGTGGCTGCGCGAGATCGCCGGCTGGGCCTGGCGCACGCGGCTCAGGATGACCCTCTCCATCGATCTCATGGTGGACCTGCGCGAGCGCGCCGAACTCGAAGCCATCGGGGTTTTTGCGCGCAATCTCAAGGACCTGCTGCTGGCCGCCCCCGCCGGCGCCCGCCCCACTCTGGGTCTCGACCCCGGCATCCGGACCGGCGTCAAGGCAGCCGTGGTCGACGCAACCGGCAAGGTACTGGCCACCGACACGATCTATCCCTTCCAGCCTCGGAACGATGTCGCCGGCGCCCAGGCGGCCCTCCAGGCCTTGATCGGAAGGCATGGCATCGAGCTCATCGCCATCGGCAACGGCACGGGCAGCCGGGAAACCGAAAAGCTCGTGACTGACCTGATCCAGCGCCTGCCCGCGCCGCGCCCCACCAAGGTGATCGTGTCGGAGGCAGGAGCTTCGGTCTATTCCGCCTCCGAACTGGCGGCCGCTGAATTTCCCGATCTCGATGTGTCACTGCGCGGCGCAATATCGATCGCGCGGCGGCTGCAGGACCCGCTGGCAGAACTGGTCAAGATCGAGCCAAAGGCCATCGGGGTCGGCCAATATCAGCACGATGTCGACCAATACCGGCTCGGCCGCTCCCTCGACGCCGTCGTCGAAGACGCAGTCAATGCGGTGGGCGTCGACCTCAACACCGCCTCCGCACCGCTTCTGGCCCGCATTTCTGGCCTTGGCCCATCGGTCGCCGAGGCCATCGTGGCCCATCGCAACGCCAATGGTCCTTTCGTCTCGCGCAAGGCCTTGCTGGACGTCCCGCGTCTGGGGCAGCGCACCTTCGAGCAGGCCGCTGGGTTCCTGCGCATCACCAATGGCAGCGAACCGCTCGACGCCTCCGCGGTGCATCCGGAGGCCTATGGCGTTGCCCGCAAGATCGTGACCGCTTGCGGTCGGGACCTGCGGACGCTGATGGGAGACAAATCTGTTTTGGGCACGCTCGACGCCCAACGCTTCGTCGACGATCGCTTCGGGCTGCCTACCGTGCGCGATATCATCGCCGAGCTCGAAAAGCCGGGCCGCGATCCGCGGCCAGCCTTCAAGACCGCGACCTTTGCCGAGGGCGTGGAAGACATCAAGGATCTCAGGCCCGGCATGATGCTGGAAGGCACGGTGACCAATGTCGCCGCCTTCGGCGCATTCGTCGATATTGGCGTGCATCAGGACGGGCTGGTACACGTGTCGCAACTGGCCGACAAATTCGTCAAGGACCCCCATGAGGTGGTCAAGGCCGGCGACGTGGTCAGGGTACGGGTGGTCGAGGTCGATGTTCCGCGCAAGCGCATCGGACTCTCGATGCGCAAGGAGATTGACCAGAGCGCGCCGCGCGAGCGTCAGCGCGAAAAGCCCGCCCGCTCCGCACGGCCGCAGCAAAACCAAAATCCCACCAGCAGCACCGGCTCCCTCGGCGATCGCCTCAGCGAAGCCATGCGCCGCAAGACCTGACCGAGCAGGAGCGGTCAAGTACCCGAAAGAAGCATATTGAGCATCCCGTTTTCTGGTAGTGTCTCGGCCAGGTGAAATCGGTGAACCATGCGGATGCCTTATGCGGCGGTTCCCAGCCACACGATTGACGCTGCGACAGACGCGATCAAGGCCGCTAGCCCCACATAGATGAGCATTCCCGCCCAATTGCCTTTTGGATTGGCTGCGGGCTGGCGGCGTTCGGAACGGAAAGAGGTCGCGTTTCCGCCCGCCTCAGCGTCCGTTTCGAGCGGGGCAGCCGCCGGATCGGGAAAAGCAATCTTGTCCCCTGTCAGCCCGGCGTCGATATCGGCACGCAGACGCTCGCCCGTGATAGCCGTGTCTGTATCAGACTTCATCGCTTACCTCCCTATTGCATCCTGACATGTACGGCCGACCCGGAATTGAAGACGGTCACGTCAGTGGGTTTAAAAATGCCATGATCGTGCCGCCGATCAGGATGAAGCCGGCGATAAAGCCTCCGATGCGGAGCATCGCACCCAGAGGCGACGCCCCTAGGAGCCATCGATCCACTGGCTGTTGGAGATTACGGCTGATGCTGCGGTCCGTCTCCGGGCGCGGCGCGTTCGGGCCTCGCATCGCGCTACTTCTTGGCCTCGGTGGCGCTGTCGCTGAGACTGGCATAGCGCAGTGTCAGCGGCTCAATCGCACTGTCCAGCCATTCGGACATCGCGATTTCCTCATCGAGATTGTGTTGCAGCAGAGAGATGGCCTCGTCGTCGGCCACTTGTTCCGCCAAGGCAAGCAGTGATTTGTAAGCTGCGATTTCGTAATTCTCGAACGCAAAATTCGCGAAGCTGTTTTTGACGATCTCGTCAGGCGCCATGGAGTGACCCAAAGCTGCCAGGGTACCGCCAATGCTCAAGGCGGTATCCTTGAGACTGGAATGACTGCTGCCGGTCTTGTCCAGCAGCCTGTCCAATCGCGTTAGCTGCCCTTCGGTCTCGACCACATGTTGGTCAAGTCGCTCGGCCATCTCGGGATAATGTTTGATGCGCGACACCTGCGGATGCATGATGGCAAGTGCCTGATTTTCCATGGCATGTGCGTTGCGCAGGCCAGCCACGTAGATTTCCAATGGTGTCGACATCCTGCATCTCCATTCTGCTTACGGGTCAAAAGCTCCTGGAGACGACGTTGGATGCCTCACTAACTGAGGTTAGATCGAACGCGACGTAGGCATCAGTCGAGCTTTGAAAAGGAGACACCTGGCCAGAGTGTACGCGCCGGCTGCCCCGCTTGCCGATGACACCCATATTCTGTCAACAATCTCCATTGACGCCGTATCGGCGCAGGCGTATTTGCAGCCTCAGGACATCTCGCCCTAACGCGAGACGCATAGGCCTGGGAGGGCCGCTGAGAATGGCTGAGACGCCCCACACCGCACCGGCGGTCAAACCGGCAAACCCCAATTTTTCGTCGGGTCCCTGTTCGAAGCGTCCGGGTTGGACGCTCGATGCCCTTGCCGGCGCCCTGACCGGCCGCTCGCATCGCGCCAAGATCGCCAAGGCGCGCATCCAGGAAGCCATCGACCTCACCCGTCAGCTGCTCGAAGTTCCTGCCGATTATCGCATCGGCATCGTCCCTGCCTCCGATACCGGCGCTGTCGAGATGTTTCTCTGGAGCGCGCTCGGCGCCCGGGGCGTCGACATGCTGGCATGGGAAAGCTTCGGAGCCGGCTGGGTGACCGATGTGCAAAAGCAACTCAAGCTCGCTGACTGCCGGGTGCTCGAGGCGCCCTATGGCGAACTGCCGGACCTCGATCAGGTCGATTTTGACCGGGATGTGGTCTTTACCTGGAATGGCACGACCTCTGGCGTCCGCGTCCCCAATGCCGACTGGATCCCGACCGACCGCGAAGGTCTCACCATCTGCGACGCCACCTCCGCGGCTTTCGCACAGAAGCTCGATTTCCAGAAGCTCGATGTCGTGACCTTCTCCTGGCAGAAGGCGCTGGGTGGCGAGGCGGCGCATGGCGTGCTGATCCTGTCGCCGCGTGCCGTCGAACGGCTCGAGACCTACAAGCCGGACCGTCCGCTGCCCAAGATTTTCCGCCTGACCAAGGGCGGCAAGCTGATCGAAGGCATCTTCAAGGCCGAAACCATCAACACCGTGTCGATGATCTGCATCGAAGACGCCGTCGACGCCATGAAATGGGGCCTCGAGATCGGAGGCCTCAAGGCCATGCAGGCTCGCGCCGATGCCAATTTCAAGGCGCTGGCCGAATGGGTGGAAAAGACCGACTGGGTCGACTTCCTCGCCAAGGTGCCCGAGCAGCGCTCGAATACTTCGGTGTGCCTGTCCATTGTCGATCCTGCGGTCGCCGCGCTCGATCCCGATGCCCAGGCCGCCTTTGCCAAGGCTATCGTGTCGCGGCTCGACAAGCTTGGCGTGGCTTATGATTTCGGCTCCTACAAGGACGCTCCGGCAGGTCTGCGGATCTGGGCCGGCTCGACCATCGAAACCGATGACCTTGTCAAGCTGACGCCATGGCTCGACTGGGCCTTCGCCCAGGAGAAGGCTGCCCTTGGGGCCGCTGCCTGACCGTCTTGGAAGACACGACGCTGCTTTTGCACCTTCGTCAATGGACCACCGGGACAAACCCGGTGGTGACGTCAGGAGGCAGCCGAGCAAACAACCCATTCATGCAAGGTCGCAGGCTCAAATCCTGCTCTTGCAACCAAACCGCAGGGACCATTCCACATGCCCAAAGTTCTCGTATCCGATAAACTGAGCCCCACCGCAGTCCAGATCTTCAAGGACAACGGCGTCGAGGTCGACTACCTGCCCGACCTGGGCAAGGACAAGGAAAAGCTTCTCGACGTCATCGGCCAATATGATGGCCTGGCCATCCGCTCGGCCACCAAGGTGACCGAAAAGATCATCGCCGCTGCCACCAATCTCAAGGTCATCGGGCGCGCCGGCATCGGCGTTGACAATGTCGATATCCCGGCCGCGACCAAGAAGGGCATCATTGTGATGAATACGCCCTTCGGCAATTCCATCACCACGGCCGAACATGCCATCGCCATGATGATGGCCCTCGCCCGTCAACTGCCCGAAGCCGACGCCTCGACCCGCGCCTCCAAGTGGGAAAAGAACCGCTTCATGGGCGTGGAAGTCACCAACAAGACGCTCGGCCTGATCGGTGCGGGCAATATCGGCTCCATTGTCGCTGACCGCGCCATTGGCCTCAAGATGAAGGTCGTCGCCTACGACCCCTTCCTCACCCCCGAACGCGCGCAGACGCTGGGTATCGAAAAGGTGGAGCTCGACGATCTGCTCGCTCGTGCCGATTTCATCACGCTGCACACCCCGCTGATCGACGCCACGCGCAATATCCTCAACGCCGAGACGCTGGCCAAGACCAGGAAGGGCGTGCGCATCATCAATTGCGCGCGTGGCGGCCTGATCGATGAAGCTGCGCTCTACGATGCACTCAAGTCCGGCCAGGTTGCAGGCGCCGCGCTCGACGTGTTCCTGGTGGAACCGGCGGAAAGCAACCCGCTGTTCGAGCTGCCCAACGTCATCTGCACGCCCCACCTGGGTGCCGCGACGACCGAAGCGCAGGAAAACGTCGCTCTCCAGGTCGCCGAACAGATTTCGGCCTACCTGATGACCGGCGAGATCACCAATGCGTTGAACTTCCCCTCGATCTCGGCCGAGGAAGCCCCGATCATCACGCCCTGGGTCAAGCTTGCCGAGGCGCTCGGCTCCTTTGCCGGTCAGCTGACCGAGACCGCGATCAGTGGCATCAAGATCGAATTCGAAGGCACCCCGGCCGGGCTTAACACCCGTCCGATGGTCGCTGCCGCCATCAATGGCGTGCTCAAGCCCTCGCTCGGGGACATCAACATGGTGTCGGCGCCGCAGATCGCCAAGGATCGCGGCATTGTCGTCGAGACCACCACCCGCGACCAGCAGGGCGCCTATGAGGGCTATGTCCGTCTCGTGGTGACGACCGAACGCCAGACCCGGGGCCTTGCAGGCACCATCTTTGCCAATGGCCGGCCGCGCGTCATCCAGGTCAAGGACATCAACATGGAAGCGGAGCTCACGCCGTCCATGCTCTATGTCACCAATGAGGATCGGCCCGGCCACATTGGTCGTCTCGGCACGCTTCTGGGCACGTTGGGCATCAATATCGCCAATTTCAACCTTGGCCGCGCCGAGGTTGGTGGCGACGCCATCGCACTGGTCTCGATCGACGGTACACTGACCGAAGAACAGCTGGGCCAGATCGCCAAGCTCGAAGGCGTCAAGCAAGCCAAGGCGCTCAAGTTCTAGGCAATTTTGACCTTGCGCCAAATCAAGGCCCCGCCGGCTCAGTCGGCGGGGTTTTTCTTCCTTCAGAGCCCCTATCTGGGTGCCAGAAATCAGCCTCAGGTGGACTGGTCCGGCGCCTTTGTCGCCATCCCCTGCATGAGACGCTCCAGATTGTCCCAACCCATAGGATTGGACGCCTTTTCGGCATAGTCCAGGGCGCTATCGGGCCCATAATACTCGCCTTCCTCGCAATCGAACAAAACGCCGCCGGTTGCGCGCATGTAAAGTGCTGCAGACACCAGAGCGGAGATACACTCGTAGCGTAGGCCGCCAAACCGGAAAGCCAGCAACCATCGCCATTGGCGGTCTGCCGGAAAACCCTCCGCCTTGAGTTCATCGAGTACTTTGCCGGCATCGAAGTGGTCGCATTCGAAGCCACTTTGCCTGTCATCGATGGTCACCGGGAGGAAACCGGCGACGTCGAGGAAATCCCGAGAAGCATCCAGCCTGATGTTAAAGCCTGCATCATCCAGCGCCGCCTGCCATTCGGCCATCGAGTCCAGACGACGATCAGAAAATACGTATACTTCCATGGACATGAGCGCGCCCTCCTTTGAACAAAAGAGGAACACACGATCCTGCTGCTGGCAATTACGGAGTACTGCGTAGTACGTGCCGCCGCGCCGCCCATTCGGCCAACAAGATTCCGCCGATGATGATGGCAGCGGCGAGGTAATGGTATGGCTCGAGCCGCTCACCGAGGATCAGCACCGAGCCGAGCGCTCCAAAGACCGGGATCAGGTTGTGGCTGGGCGCAGCTCGGTTCGGGCCGACCAGCTCGACGCCGCGCGCATAGGCGATCTGGCTGAACATGGACGGAAAGATCATCACATAGATCAGCACGGCCCATACCGTCACTGACATGGACGGGATGGACGCATAACTGCCGAGGCCCGGCCCGAACACCTGCAGCATCGCCAGCCCCGTCAAAGCCGCACCGAGGAATGCGACCGCCATGAAACTCATCATGTGCATCTGCGGGCGATAGCGCAGCGCCAGCGTATAAGCCGTATAGGTGAGGCAGGCGAGCAGGATGAAGCCGTCGCCGATATTGATGTCCAGCGTCAGGATGCGCCGCAGGTCGCCATGCGTGGCGGTGAGCATGACCCCGGAAATGGCGATGGCGACGCCCAGGATCTGCAGGACATTGGCGCGCACGCGAAAGATAACGAAATTGGCCAAAAGGATCATCATCGGCAAAGCGCCGGTTTCGATGGCGGAGTTGACCGCCGTCGTGGTGGTGAGCCCCACATAAAGCAGTACGTTGTAGAGCGCATAGCCGAGTGCGCCAAAGCCCATGACCAGCGGCCAGGTCCGGCGGATGACCGGCCAGTCTGCCCGCAGGAATGGCAGGGAGAACGGCAGGATGAACAATGTGGCGCCGACGCAGCGCGCCGAAAGCAGCAGAAACGGGTCGATTTCGCCCACGACCAGCTTGGCCGCCACCACGTTGCCGCCCCAGAACAGCGGGGCCAGAATGAGCAAAAGATAGGGTTGATCGAGGATGCGGGCGAATTTGCCGCTATTTTGCTGTTCGTGCGGCTTTGTCATCGTCGTCTTGGTGATGTAAGGACAATCGGACTTAGCAGCTATTCGGCCACAATCAAATCAGACAAAGGTGGCCGGGGACACGAACGTCCAATCGAAAAGAGGCCGGTGCAATGCCGGACTCGTTGACGCGCGTTCTTTGGGGAAGACTGGATTATGGCGAATGTGGTTGTCGTCGGCTCGCAATGGGGCGACGAGGGCAAGGGCAAGATCGTGGATTGGCTCTCGGAGCGCGCCGACGTCGTCGTGCGCTTTCATGGCGGCCACAATGCCGGCCATACGCTGGTCATCGATGGCGTGAGCTACAAGCTGGCGCTGCTGCCCTCCGGCCTGGTCCAAGGCAAGCTTTCGGTGATCGGCAACGGTGTCGTGGTCGACCCCCATCATTTCGTCGCCGAAATGGCCAAGCTGCGCGCCCAAGGTGTAAAGATCACCCCCGAGGTGCTGCGCATCGCCGACAATGCCCCCCTGATCCTGTCGCTGCATCGCGAGCTCGACGGCATCCGCGAGGATGCCAATTCCGGCCTCAAGATCGGCACGACCCGCCGCGGCATCGGCCCAGCCTATGAAGATAAGGTCGGCCGCCGGGCCATCCGCCTCGTCGATCTCAGCGAACCCGAGACGCTGATGCCCAAGATCGAACGGCTGCTGACCCACCACAACGCGCTGCGCCGCGGCATGGGTCTGACAGAGATTTCAGCCCAGTCGATCCACGAGGAACTGACCTCGATCGCTCACGAGATCCTGCCCTTCACGGACCAGGTCTGGCGTGTGCTCGAGGACAAGCGCAAGGCCGGCGCACGCATCCTGTTCGAAGGCGCCCAGGGCGCGCTGCTCGACAACGACCACGGCACCTATCCCTTCGTGACCTCGTCCAACACGGTTGCCGGACAGGCTGCTGCCGGTTCGGGACTGGGCCCCACGGCCATCGGCTATGTGCTCGGCATCACCAAGGCGTATACGACCCGCGTCGGCGAAGGTCCCTTCCCGTGCGAACTGGACGATGAAATTGGCCGCCACCTGGCCGTGGTCGGTAAGGAAGTCGGCGTCAACACCGGTCGTGCGCGTCGTTGTGGCTGGTTCGACGCCGTGCTGGTGCGCCAGACCGTCAAGACCTCGGGCATTACCGGCATTGCCCTGACCAAGCTCGACGTGCTCGATGGGCTCAAGGAGATCAAAGTCTGCGTCGGCTACGAGCTGGACGGATCACGCATTGATTATTTGCCTGCCTCAATGGGAGCACAGGCGCGGGTTAAGCCGATCTACGAAACGCTCGAAGGCTGGTCCGACACCACGGCCGGCGCGCGTTCATGGGCCGAATTGCCGGCGCAGGCAGTCAAATATGTGCGTTACATAGAAGAACTGATTGGCGCGCCGGTCGCATTGTTGTCCACTTCCCCGGAACGCGCCGACACGATCCTCGTGGTTGACCCATTCCAAGACTGAGAAATTTTGTTACAAGACTGCGCTGTCAGAGTGAGTACCAAGTAGCCAATGGCGGATTACAAGGAGCTGTTGCGTCGGGCAATCTCGGCGCTGCCCGAGAATAATGGGTCCGCGCGTCGCGCGGTCTATGAAAAGGCGCGTTCCGCTCTAGTCGGGCAATTGCGTGCTATCCAGCCCCCGTTGCCGGCCCGCGACATCACCCAGCACCGCCTGCAGCTCGAAGACTGCATCCGCCAGGTCGAGCAGGAAGCCAGCGAAGCCATCATCAATCTGGGCCGCGAGAGCCGGGTGGCAAACCGGCCCAGCTTTGCCGCGCCGCGCCCGACACAAGCCCGGCCGGAACCCGTGGCGCCACCGCCAGTCGTGGTCCCGCCGGCGCCCGTCAGCGAGCCGGACCCTGTCGTGGAGGAACCCTCCGCGCCCCAGCTCGAGAGGGAACCCGAACCCGAGCAGGATTTGATGCCGCCGGCGCCCGAAGCTGAAGTGGCGCCGAAGCCCGCTCCCGCCGCTGTCGCGCCGCCGGTAGCCAAATCGATAGAAGACATCATTGCCGAGGCAGCCCAGGCGTCCGGCGCAACGATCTCGGCCGTTTCTGACGAAACCGACAGTCCGGCGGCCGAGCCCGCCCCGACGCTGCAGCCTGTCGCCGTGCCGGCGCCTTCCAGCGCGCCGGAACGCCCGTCCTTCTTCGCGCCGCGGCGCGACACACCGGCGTCGACATCTCGCTCCTTCGGCCCCTTCGCCGCAGCACCGCGCGTCGAGCCAGCTGCCATGGCGTTGTCCACCGCTCCAGCGCCCGCCAACGCGCCCGTGATCATCGATCCGCCGTTGCCGGTCGAGCCCGCCCTGTCAGCCGTGCGGGAAGTCGATGTCGAGGGCAATGGAGCCCGAGAAGCCGAGGGCGCCATCGAGCGCGCCATCGAAACCCTGGACCGCGAAGCCCGGGGCGACTTTTCGCAGGCGCCCGCAGCCCCCGAGCTGCCCCAAGGCATGGTGGAAGGCGCCGAGCGCTCCGATGAATCCAGCTTTGCTGCCGCCGAGGCCCAGACTCGTTCAGGCGCAGGCCTCACCATTTTCCTCGTCGTTTTCGCCCTGCTTCTGGTGGGCGTCGGCGGCGCCGGCTTCTGGGCATGGCGCGAAGACTATATCGACCTCGACCAGATGTTCGGCCGTGCACAGCCCGTCGTGACTGAGACCGCCCAGGCACCGGAGCAGGCCACTGTCCCGACACTGGACACCACCCAGGCCAATCCGAGCGTTGACGGCGAAGGCGCAGCCGGCCCCGGCAATACGGCGACCACGACCACCAGCGAGCCCACGAGCGCGCTGGAAGGGCTCGACGCCGGTGACCGGCTTGAGCCCACACCTGAAGCGGTAACACCCAACGGGACCGAAACCGTGCTGCCGTCCATCGGCACCGGCGAGAACAAGACCGAGGAGCGCCTTTCGGGCGCCGACACCTCGATTGCGGCTGCCGACGATCCGGCTGCCAGCGTCGATCCGGTGAACCTTGCCGGAAACCAGTCGCTGCTGCTCGAAGCCTCCAATGACGGACAGAGCGGAGCGGTGCCGTTCTCGGGCACGGTGGACTGGACGGAAGGCGTGGACGATATCGGGCTGCCGACCCTTCAGGCACGCGCCTCCATCCCTGCCCGCAATCTCGACGTCACGCTGACGATCCGCAAGAACAGCGACCCGATCCTGCCGGCCAGCCATTTGATGGAAATTACCTTCGATGTGCCCGACACGTTCATGGGTGGCTCCATCGCCACCCTGGCGGGCGTGCTTCTCAAGAACGAGGAACTGGTGCCCGGAACCGCGCTTAGCGGCGCCGCTGCCCGCGTGGTGGGCAATTCATTCCTCTTCGCGCTCAGCGCATCGCCCAATGACGTCGCTACCAATTCCGATCTGCTGCGCAGCCGCCGCTGGATGGATCTGGCGGTAATCTATGGAACGGGCCGCAACGCGATCCTGACGCTCGAAAAGGATGAGGACGCCCAGGTTCTCTTCGACCGCGCGCTGGCCGCCTGGGCCGAATAGCAGGGCGCGCCTTTCTCAGGCGCGCTGTAGCCGTCCGGCTTCGAGCCTGTAATGGCTCGTCGCCAAGGCCGCGATATCGTCACCATGATGGCTGACCAGGATCGTATGCCAGCGCTGCTGCGCGGTGAGGTCGGCGACCAGATTGCGGATCGTGCCGCGGGTCTCGTCGTCCAGCGCAGAAAACGGTTCATCGAGCAAAAGCACGGCCCGGTCGCGCAGGAGCGTTCTGGCCAGCGCAACTCTCTGCTTCTGTCCGCCCGAAAGCATCGACGCCGGTTTGGCCTCGAAGCCGGCAAGGCCCACCTGTGCCAAGGCTTCGGCAACCTTTGCGCGGCGCTCCTGCCGAGGCAGGTCCCGGGCTAGCCCCAGTTCGGCATTGTCTGCTGCGCTTAGATGCTCGAAGAGATTGTCGGACTGCAAGAGAAGCGAGACAGGACGGCGCTCGGGCGGCAGGGGCAGGAGATTGACGTCATCGAGCGCCAATCGGCCGGCGCCAGGGGCAAGAAACCCCGCAAGCAGGTCGAGCAAGGTCGATTTGCCTGACCCGCTGGCCCCCGAGATTGCCGTCACCGTGCCGGGATGCGCGAGAAGCGAAAAGCTGTAGGGCGACGCGCCCGGATAGGCGAATTGGAGCTTATCGGCGACCAGCATGGGCAAGCCTTTCGATGAGACGCGGCAAAAGAACGAAGGCGGCGATGGTGCCGATCAGCAGCAGAGCGGCGATCGCCGCTGCATCGTTGTTGCGATAGGAGCCGAGCGCCCGGTACATCATCAGTGGCAGGGTCTGGAAATCCTGCGTTCCGAAAAGCGCGATCACGCCCAGGTCACCCAGCGAAAAGCAGAAGCTCAGCGCCAGCATCAAGCCGATATCCCGACCCAGCAGCGGATATTCTATGCGCGTGAACTGCATCCAGCCGGTCAGCCCCAATGAGCGGATCAGCTTGCCGCGCGTGCGCACGATGGCGTCGAGCGGCGGTCCGAGCGTTGCCATGGCGAAAGGCAGGGCCAGAAGACTATTGGCGCCGACGACCACGAAAGGCGCGGCCAGCCCCGTGGGCACGCCAAGGCCGCGCACCAAAAGAAAGAATCCCAGCGACAGCACCACTGCGGGAACGGCGAGATAGGCATAGGCCGGCATGCCGAGGCTTGTCCGTGCCAGGGGATGGCGGGCGGCGCTGCGGCCAAGAGCCAGGATCAGCGCCAGACCCAGCGTGAGGGCGGCAGACGCGGTGCCGATGAGGATGGACGTTGCCGTTGCGCGCCAGAAGGCCGGCTGGGCGATGATGCGGCCGAACCCTCCCACAATGCCGTCATAGAGCACTGACAAGAGCGGCAGCGCGAAAGCAAGCACCGAAACAATCAGCACCCCCCATTGGAGCAAGCGTGTAGTGGGGCCATCGCGCCAGCGCGGCTGCGCCGACCGCCCCAAGGCGGCAGGAACCGGAGAAAAGGCCGAAGCCAGCACGATGACCAAAGCGCAAACGCCGATCTGGGTAACCGCAAGCCGCACCGCGCCCGCCAGGTCAAAATCGAGGCGAACGGCGGAAAAGATGGCCACTTCCAACGTCTGGTTGGCCGGGCCGCCGCCCAGAAGCAGGACGATGGGAAAACTTGTGAAGGCGAGGAGGAAGATGACGGCACCCAGTCCTGGCAAAGACAAGGCCATGGCGGGCCAGTCGATGAGGCGGAACCGCTGCAGCGGGCCAAGCGCCAGGGACTGGCCGACCTTGAGCCGTGTGGCGGGAATGGAGTCGAGCCGGGCCAGCAGGATGCGGGCGGCAAAGGCGCCATCAAGGATCACATGGGCGAGGAGGATGCCCGATAGTCCATAGGCTGGACTGTCGAAGCCGATGCCGAACAGGGTCTGGCTGAGCTGGTTGATCCAGCCATTGCGACCCCAGATGGAGAGCAGCCCGAAGGCCACCACCATGCCGGGCGTGACGATGGCGGAGGCGAAAAGGCTGACCACGACGTCTCTTCCCGGAAACCGCAGCCGGTTGAGCGACCAGGCCAAGGCCATGCCCACCAGGAGCGACAGGATCGTGGTGAGGCCCGCCTGCAGCGAGGTCATGCGCAACAGATGGGCGATGTCGACCCGGGAATGACCGCTTGCATCCGTGGCAGCCGCAAGGATCGCCCAGAGCACGGCGGCGATCAGGGCGGCGATGGCGAACGAAAGGGCGGTCGCCATGGCGATGCGGATGGGGCGTTTGGGCAGTGTCAGCATGAGATTTGTCTCAGGCACCATAGAGCCTCCTCCCCTTGTCCAGAGGAGGAGGAGCTGCATCTTGGCCAGACGGCCCCAATCCCTATTGCACCGCCGCCAGCATCTCGTCGATCCAGGCCGCAGAATTGGCCGTGATGTCTTCTTCTGGGATGGTCAGCGTCTTTTCCGGCTGCGGCAAGCCGGCAAAGGACGGATCGAGCCTGTCGCCCAAGTCCACCACCGGGAACATCCAATTGGTGGTGGGAATGAATTGCTGCCCCTCGGGCGAGGCGAGATAGGCAAGGAAGTCGCGTGCCAGGTCCTGCTGGTCGGAGGATTTTAGGATACCCGCGACCTCGATCTGCGGGAAATGTCCCTCGCTGAACAGCGCCGCTTTTATCGAGTGATCGTCCTCGTCATGGATGTGATAGGCCGGCGACGTCGTATAGGAGAGCACCATGTCCGCCTCGCCTTCCAAGAAGAGATTATAGCTCTCGCTCCATTCGCGCGTAATGGTGAGAATCTTGGGCTTCAGCCCCGCCCAGATTTCCGGGGCCCGATCGCCATAGGCAGCCTTGACCCAGAGCAGCAGGCCCAGGCCAGGCGTAGCGGAGCGCGGGTCCTGGATGGCGATCTTGATCGTGTCGGGCAAGGCGATCAGCTCTTCGAAACTGGCCGGCGCCTCGGGCATGGTATCAATGTCGTGCATGAAGGCGAAGTGGGAATAGTCGAACGGCACGAATTGCGCATCCGTCCAGGCCTCGGGCAGGACAAGATTGTCCAGGCTCAGCCCATGATCGGCAAACAACCCAGTCGCCCTTGCTTCGCCCGCAATCGCAGTATCGAGCCCGAGCAGGATATCGGCTTCGGTCGTATCGCCTTCGAGTTGCACGCGACGCAGCGTACCGATCGAGCTGTCCGCACCCACAAAAGTGACCGTGCATGCGCAGGTCGCCTCGAAGCCCTGCTTGAGCGGCACGCCGGGGCCCCAGTCGGAGGCAAAACCGTCATAGGTGTAGATGGTAAGGTTCGGCTTGTCCTGCGCGAGCGCAATGCCGGACGTTCCGGCAAGAAGGACCGCAAGCGCGATGGAGGAGAACTTGACCATATGGGTCATCCCTTCATTCAATTGCGGCCATGGGTGAAGGGATGTGTCAATGGTGTGGACGCCCGAGAGCGACCTTGCCATCTCGAACTTCCTCCGCCAGCATGACCTGGTTCAGGTTCTATGGGTAACTCTCAGCTCCGGCAGTAACCGGAACACCCCAGCGAGACGATGCGGACCATATTAAGAGACTTCCCCCAGTGCAATCCCCCTTCCCCAAAGACATCAGCAAGCCGGTCCTGCTGACTTATGACCGCCCGCTCGCCATTGTGGGCGGCGGCAACGTCGAGCCGGCGCTGCTGCGCGATCTTGCGGCTCGCAATGTGGGCCTGGTCGCCGCAGACGGTGGGGCCGATGCCCTGGGCGCGGCTGGGCTCGTTCCGGACGCCATTCTGGGTGATCTCGATTCGCTTACGGACCGGGAGGGCTGGGCACTCCGAACCCGCGTCATCCATATCCCCGAGCAGATCACCACCGACTTCCAGAAAGCGCTCTATTCCACCAGCGCACCGGTGACACTGGCCCTGGGCATGACCGGCAAACGGCTCGACCATACCCTGGCTGCGCTAAGCGCCCTACACGAAGTAGCCGCAAGGCGTCGGGTGATCCTGATCGACGAGGTGGACGTGGCGCTGGCGGTTTCGGGGTCCTTCTCGTTCGAGGCAGCACCACGGGAACGCATCTCCGTCCACCCGCTGGTCCCCATCGTTTTCGAACGCACCGAGGGACTGTTCTACCCGATGATCAATCTGCTGCTCGACCCCGCCGGCCGACTCGGCACGTCCAATGAAGGCACAGGCGGAACGGTGGAAATCGTGCCACGGGACGCAACGCCCTGGCTGCTGATCCTGGGGCGGGAACGTCTCTGGGACCTGGTCGAACAGTTGTGCCCAGCCGCCGATGGTGGCGCCCAGGCTTTGTGATAAAGCCTCTGCCGGAGCACGGCTACGCCTTTAGGCGTCGCGGAACTGCAGCTTGGCAAGCTCGGCATACCGCCCGCCCTTGGCTACCAACTGGTCATGATTGCCCTGATCGATGATGCGACCGGCCTCGAGCACGAGGATGGTGTCGGCATCGCGGATCGTGGCCAGCCGATGCGCGATGACCAGCGTCGTACGGCCTTCCATGAGGTGTTCGAGCGCCACCTGCACCAGCCGTTCGCTTTGCGCGTCCAGCGCCGAGGTGGCTTCGTCCAGCAAAAGGATTGGCGCATTCTTAAGAATAGCCCGCGCGATGGCGAGGCGCTGCTTCTGCCCACCTGAAAGCATCACGCCGCGCTCGCCCACCACCGTGTCATATCCATTGGGCAGGTCGGAGACGAAGTCATCCACCAGAGCGGCCTTGGAAGCGGCAATGACATCGGCGCGACTGGCGCCCGGTTTGCCGAAGAGGATGTTCTCCTCGATCGTGCCGGCGAAAATAATCGGCTCCTGCTCGACATAAGCAAAACGCGAGCGCAGGTCATGCAGGGCAACCTGACGAATATCGATGCCATCGACGCGGATGGCGCCGTGGTCGATATCGTAGAAGCGCTGCAGCAAGGACAAGGCGGTGGACTTGCCCGACCCCGAGGGGCCGACAAGCGCTACGGTCTGTCCCTTTGCCACCGAGAAACTGATGTCGGACAGAACCGGCTCGTTGCCGTCATAGGCAAAGCGAACCTGATCGAATTCCACCGTGCCCAGTGGCGGCTGAGGCAATGCTACCGGCACTGCCGGATCCTTGATGGCCGGTTCGGTATCGAGAATTTCGGTGAGCCGTTCGGTGGAACCCGCAACCATCTGCAAGGTGCCCAGCACTTCGGAGACATTGGTGAGCGCGCCGGCAGCCATCAATGCATAGACGAGAAACTGCGCCAATTGCCCGGCGGAAACCGAGCCTTCGAAGACCGAGCGGGCGCCCCACCAGACCAGCCCGACCAGCGCCGCCGTGCCGAGGAATATGACCATCGCGACCATGACCGAGCGCGCGCCCAGTCGGCGCGTTTCCGCACGGAAACTGGCTTCGCTGCGCTCGTCGTAAAGTGCGGACTGCACCGCTTCCTGGGTAAAGGCCTTGACGGTTCGGTTCGCCCCCAGCATTTCCGTCGCCATGGCCGAAAGGTCGGCCAGAGCATCCTGGGTCTTGCGCGACATGCCGCGCAGCCGGCGGGAAAAGGCGATGACCGGCACGAGTACCGTGGGCAGCGCGATCACCACGGCGAGGGTCAGGACCGGGCTGGTGAGGATCATCATCACCAGCGCCCCGATGATGGTGACCATGGAGCGCAGGGCGAGCGAAAAGCTCGACCCGACCGCGCCGCGGATCACGGCGACGTCGCCGTTGAGCCGGCTGGTCAGCTCCCCGATGCGATTGGTGTCGAAATAGCGGGCATCCAGCGCCAGAAGATGACCGAACACGGCCTGACGCAGATCGGCCAGCACACGTTCTCCGATGACGGAGATGAAATAGAAGCGTGCACCACTGGCAATCGCCATGAGGGCCGCAATAGAGACGATGATCCAGCCGTAACGCCCGACATTGTCGAGGTTCTGCGCCACGAAACCCTCATCGATGGCGCCGCCCAAGGCCGCCGGAATGGCCAGCGAGGTAATCGCCGAGGTCAAAAGGAACAGGACTGTCAGCGACAGGCGCACCGGATAGGCGAGAATGAAGGGAACGAGTCTGCGAAGCGGCTGGAGGCGGCGCGGAGCGGCCTGCACTTCCGCCACGATCGCGTCGGGATCGGTTTCAGCCGAAACGGCCTGGTCTGTCATTGCTGGATCATGCCGTGTCGGTTGGAGGACGTACCGCGCGGGGCGATGTCCTCATATAGGCCCTGCCCCCCGCTCCCCGCAACCGTGCGAGATTGGGCAAAATTGCCACCCCCGCACCCTTGCGAAGCCGGTGCATCTCATGTAGGAAGCCGCCCAACACCAGATTTGCTCTCCGGGCGCTGCGGCGCCCGTTTGATTTGAGGCGACGCCATGAAGACCGATATTCACCCCGATTACCACGTCATCAATGTGGTCATGACCGACGGCACCACCTACCAGACCAAGTCGACCTGGGGCAAGGAAGGTGACACGCTGCAGCTCGACATCGACCCCAAGACTCATCCGGCCTGGACCGGCGGCACGGGTCAGCTGATGGATCGCGGCGGCCGCGTCTCGCGCTTCAAGGAGCGCTTCAAGGGCCTGGGCATCTAAGCTCATCCTGCATGAATTCTCAAAAGCCCGGCCATCGCGCCGGGCTTTTTGTCAGCCACACAATTCAGCGTGCGCAGACTGACGGCATGGCCTCAGTCGATGCGGGCAAAGGCCGCCTTGAGACGGGAAAGCTGATCGGCAACGCCATTTACCCGGGCATCGATACCATCAAGGGACGGCAAATTGCCCTTTTCGAGGCTGTCGAGCTGCATGACCCGCTCGAACAGGCGATCGCCCTTGTCGATAAAATCGCGCAGGCGGGGCGGCAATTGGTCATATCCGGGTCCGCCGCGTTCTGAAGGAGTAGCGGAGAACTTGACCTTCTCCTTTTCAGCCCGGGCATTTTCCCGCGAAATCTCACCCTCGTTGACCGCCCGCTGCAGCAAGAGCCAGGAGGCCAGCTGCATGAGCCTGGTGGTCAGGCGCATGGACTCGGTTGCATAGAGGAAGCCTGCTTCCCGTGGCAGGACACGGCTTTCAAGTCGTCCCTGATCATCGAGATAGGCGGCGACGGTCTCGATCAGGCCCATACCCTCGCGATACAGCACGTCAAAACCGCCCGAGGCAACGATACGGGGACCGATGGCTATCGCAGAATTGGTTTCGCCGGTTTCGGCCACGGGCAGTCCTCCAGTTGGCCTATGCTAGGCATACAAGTGCCCAGCGTCACCCTTCGGTTCCGCCTATCCTAAAAATCCGGTTTAAAGGTGGCGACCAAACCCTGCGTCAAAAAAGAAAAAGAGCCGCAACGTGCAGCTCTCGAAGTTAACAGGGAGGCGTCAAACAGAGGGAGAAACCACTCTGAAAAATCCAGAACAATCTGAATAAGAAGAGATTACCGCCCAATGATTAATTGCGCCTTAACAGGACTCGATTTCTTAACTCTGTCTCTTCACGGAACCGAGAGCAGCCTTAGAACTTGAACGCAGCTTCTGCAGCTTTTCGTGAATTGCCCTTTGCATCGATGGCGGCGCGCAGTCGGACGATTTCCGTATCGAGAAGCGCAATTCTCTCCTGCAACTCTTCCACTGACAGGCTGTCGAGCACCATGCCGATATCATGGCTTGTCGGTCGCTTGCGCTCGATCTCGTCCATTTCATTCTCCGTTGTTTCCTTTGCAATCCAAGTGTAGCGGTATGCCCTTGCGGGGCAAGCCGGCTTGCGCCAGCATCCGTGCATGACTTTGCCGCAAAGCCTTCCCCCAGACATGCTCGCCATCGCCATTGATGCGCCGGGCGGACCCGACATGCTGGTGCCCCATCGCATGGCCCTGCCTAATTATGGTGCGAACGACGTGCTGATCCGCGTCGCGGCGGCCGGCGTGAACGGCCCTGACCTCGCCCAGCGTCGCGGGTTATATGACCCACCGCCCGGCGCGTCGCCCCTGCCTGGGCTGGAAGTGGCCGGCGAGATTGCCGCCTTGGGCGGTGATGTCGCTGATCTCAAACCAGGCCAGAAGGTGATGGCGCTGACCAATGGCGGCGGATATGCCGAATACGCTGCCGTTCCGGCCGGCCAGGTCCTGCCTGTCCCAGTGGGGTGGAGCCTGGTGGAAGCGGCGGCGTTGCCCGAAACCTGGTTCACCATCACGCAGACCCTGGTCATGCGGGCGGGGCTGCGCAAGGGCATGTTCGTCCTCGTGCACGGCGCCTCGGGCGGGATTGGCGGCGCGGCCATCCAGATCGCTGGCATTCTGGGGGCAAGGGCCATCGCCGTCGTCTCCGACACGGCCAAGGGCGCCTATTGCCTGTCGCTCGGTGCCGAAGCGATCATCGATCGCACCCGGGAACAGATCGTTGATCGCGTCATGTCCATAACCGATGGTCATGGCGCCGACCGGATCGTCGATCTCATTGGCGGTGACATTGCCCGGCTCAACGTCGAGGCAGCGGCGCGCAACGGCCATATCGTGCAGGTCTCGACGCTGGGCGGCGGCACGGCCGAACTGCCGCTGCGCCAGATGATGGCCAAGGGGCTCACCCTGTCCGGCTCGACCCTTCGTCCGCAGGACGCGCAAACCAAGGCGGCGATCGCCCGGCATATGCAGGATAACCTGTTGCCCGCCCTTGCCGCCAGGGACTGGCCCCGGCCCGCCATCACCACCTTTTCGCTCGAGGACGCAGCAAAGGCCCATGCCCTGATGGAAGGGCGCAGCCATTACGGCAAACTGATCCTGACGACCGCATTCGGGGCCGGGGACAAGCCCACTTAATCGTTGCGGAAAGGCGGCATTTTGCCTATATTGCAGGTCAGTTCCCCCTCAGCATTTGGCCAAGAGGCGGAGCGGTCCGGAGGAAAACCGGCCGCGCCAGCAGGAGAAATTTAACCATGTCCCAGTCCCTTCTGATGCCCAAGGCGACCGCCGTCTGGCTGGTGGACAACACCGCGCTGTCCTTCGAGCAGATCGCCGCCTTCTGCACGCTGCATCCGTTGGAAGTACAGGGCATTGCCGATGGCGACGTGGCCGGCGGCATCATGGGCGTCAACCCGATCCAGAACGGGCAATTGACCCGCGAGGAAATCGAGAAGGCCGAGGGCGATCCCAATTATCGCATGAAGGTCAGCGAGCCCAAGGTTCGGGTCGCCGCCGTCAAGCGCAAGGGCCCACGCTACACCCCGATTTCGCGCCGTAACGAGCGTCCCAATGCCATAAAATGGCTGGTGCGCAACCATCCCGAGCTCAAGGACGCGCAGATCATGCGTCTCGTCGGCACCACCAAGTCGACCATTGAATCGGTGCGCGAAAACACCCACTGGAATGCGGCCAACCTGACGGCGATGGACCCGGTCACCCTGGGCCTGTGCAGTCAGATCGATCTCGATCTCGAGGTCAAGCGCGCCAGCAAGGACGCCCCGGCCCAAAACGAGCTCAGCGAAGGCACGACCCTGCTCACCGCCGAAGAAGCGCTTGCCCGTGCCGGTGGCCGCGCATCCTACGAAACCGAGGACGGTTTCGAGGGCGAGGATCGTGGCGCGTCCCAGCAGTCCAACGACGACATCGATGCCGATTCGGTCTTTGCCAAGCTCAAGTCGCTCAAGTCGGATAATGCCGACGAGGAATAAGAGCCTTTCGGTCTGCGCCTATGACTTTGAAAATCCCCGCGTCAGCGGGGATTTTTGTAGATGTCCTGCCAGCAAGCGAGCGGTCTTCGGCTGACCAACGCCCTGCGACCGGTTGACAAACCCGACCCCACAACGTCGATCTAACCCATCTTCCTTCCGGACCCGCCTCTTCATGTTCGATCCAGTCTTCATAAGCGTGGCTGTTGCCGCGGTGCTGATCGTCGGCCTTAGCAAGGCCGGTCTGCTCGGGGGCCTTGGCGTGGTCGGGGTGCCCCTCCTGGCCCTGGTGATGGCGCCCCGGGATGCCGCCGGCATGATGCTGCCCGTGCTGCTCTGCATGGATGCAGTTGCCATCTGGATGTACCGCAAGGAATGCGACTGGAGCTTGATCAAGATCATGCTTCCCGGCGCTGCGATCGGCACTTTGGTCGGCTGGGCGCTCTGGGCCGTGGTCAGCGACGCGGTCGTGCTATTGATGGTGGGGATCGTCACCCTGCTGTTCGTGCTCGACGCGGTATTCCCGTTGCGCAAGAAACTCGAGGGTCTGCCGCCCTCGAAGCCTTGGGGAAGCTTCTGGGGCAGCATCGCCGGCTTTACCAGCTTCATCTCGCATACCGGTGGCCCACCCTTCCAGATTTACGTGCTGCCGCGCCGCCTGCCGCCGGCAGTCTATGCGGGCACGACCGCCTTCTTCTTTGCCATCGTCAATACGGCCAAGCTCGTTCCCTATTACTTCCTGGGCCAGCTCAATGTGCAGAACCTGACCCTGTCCGCAGCGCTGGCGCCGGTCGGGGTCGCCGGCGTCTTTCTTGGCGTCTATCTGGTGCGCCGCATCGACGCCCGGCTCTTTTATCGCATCGCCTACTGGCTGGTCTTCCTGCTGGCGCTGCAGCTGATCTGGGACGGATCGAGCCGCTTGCTGGCCGGGTAAGGCCTGGCGGGAGCCGGCGCATGTTTGGTCACACCGCGTCACCGCACCGCCTTCACAGCACGACTCCGGCTGGGTAAGGTCCTGCCCGAAACCATTTTCGGAGTCGCGTTCCATGTCTGCAGCCGCTCAACCGGGTCACAACCAGTTCGGAAATCTGCCGGTCTGGGATCTCGACGACCTCTTTCCCGGCAAGGACAGCCCCCAGTTCAAGGCTGCGCTCGAGGACGCCAAGGCCCGCGCCGCCAAGCTGGAAGCCGACTACAAAGGCAAGCTGGTCGCCCTCACCCAGTCAGGCAAGCTGATCGAAGCCATTCGCGACAGCGAACAGCTCGACGACATTGCCGGCCGCATTGGTTCCTACGCCTTCCTGCAATATGCCCAGAACACCACCGATCCGGATCGGACAAAGTTCATGGGCGATATCAATGAGGCCATGACGGCACTCTCGACCCGCACCCTGTTCTTTACGCTCGAGCTCAACCGCATCGAGGATGCCGATCTCGAAGCCGCCTTCGCCGCCGATCCGGAACTGGCGCGCTACCGCGTTTGGTTCGCCGACCTGCGCAAGGCCAAGCCGCACCAGCTCGACGACAAGCTTGAGGAATTGTTCCAGGACAAGTCGGTGACGGCCTATTCGGCCTGGAACCGGCTTTATGACGAGACCCTTTCCAGCCTCAAGTTCGATGTCGCCGGCGAAGACCTCGACATCGAGGCGACGCTGCACCTTTTGTCAGAGAAGGATGAGGCCAAGCGCGAGGCAGCCTTTCACGCACTGGCGAAGACCTTCAAGGACAATGTCCGGCTCTTTACGCACATCACCAATGTGCTGGCCAAGGACAAGGAAATCTCCGACCGCTGGCGTGGCTACGAGGATATCGCAGACAGCCGCCACATGGCCAATGCGATCGAGCGCGAGGTCGTCGATGCGCTGCAGAGTGCGGTGCAGGCCGCCTATCCGCGGCTCAGCCATCGCTACTACAAGCTCAAGGCCCGCTGGTTCGGCAAGGATAAGCTCAATGCCTGGGACCGCAATGCGCCCCTGCCCACCAGTGACGAGCGCGTCTGGGACTGGGACAGCGCCGTCTCGACCGTGATGGACGCCTATGGCCGCTTTTCACCCGAACTGGCGGAAGTGGCCCGCCCCTTCTTCAATTCGGGCTGGATCGATGCGCCTGCTGGCAAGGGCAAGCGTTCCGGCGCCTTCGCGCATCCCACCGTGCCCAGCGCCCATCCCTATCTGATGCTCAACTACCTGGGACGCACCCGGGACATCATGACCCTGGCCCATGAGCTGGGCCATGGTGTGCACCAGCGTCTCGCCGCCGATCAGGGGCCCATCCTCTCGAACACGCCCTTGACCCTGGCGGAAACCGCCTCCGTCTTCGGGGAGATGCTGACCTTCCGGGCGCTGCTCGACAAGACCACCGACCCAAAGCAGCGCTTTGCCCTGCTGTCGTCAAAGGTCGAGGACATGCTGAACACCGTGGTGCGGCAGATCGCCTTTTACACCTTCGAGCGCAAGGTCCACACCGCCCGGCGCAACGGCGAATTGCGGGCCGAGGAAATCAACGCCATGTGGCTTGAGGTCCAGGCGGAATCGCTGGGTGACGCCATCATTCCAAATGAAGGCTATGAAGTCTTCTGGACCTATATCCCGCACTTCATCCATTCGCCCTTCTACGTCTATGCCTACGCTTTCGGCGACTGCCTTGTGAACTCGCTTTATGCGCAGTATGAGAAAGCCAATGAAGGCTTTGCCGAGCGCTATTTCGAGCTGCTCAAGGCCGGGGGAAGCAAGCATCATTCCGAACTGCTCGCGCCTTTCGGGCTTGACGCGAAGGACCCCCAGTTCTGGTCGCTTGGCCTCTCGATGATCGAGGGACTGATCGACGAGCTCGAAGCGACCTCGCCCTGAGCCTCGCTTTTGGACGACCACCTTTAGACCAGACACATTCGAGGACCTGATGGCCAAAAAGACTGCCGAACCCCACCCCGCTCCAGTACTGGAATCCGGCATGGACTACGCCGAGCATGAAAAGACCTATTTCGGCTTCGTGCAGGCGGTGAAGTGGTCGATCTACGGCACGGCGGCCCTACTGATCGTCCTCTACTTCCTGATCATCCATTGATCTGACATCCAGCAAGCAGGCCTTTTAGAAACAGCCTGCCCGCCGGCAGGCGGGAGGAGGTTTCCGTGAAGATTGCCGTCTTGCGCGAACGTTTCGAGGGGGAAAGCCGCGTAGCGGCGACCCCCGAGATTGTCGCCAAACTCATTGGCCTGGGCGCCCAGGTCAGCATTGAACAAGGTGCCGGCATCGGCTCCCGCATAGCCGATGACCAATACCGGGCGGCCGGCGCCAATATCATTGGCTCCGTCGCCGAAACGGTCGGCGAGGCCGACATCATCCTCTCCGTTCGCCGCCCCAGCGCCCTTGCCATCAAGGGGGCCAGTCCAGGCGCCCTGCTGATTGGCGCGCTCGATCCTTACGGCAACGAGCGCGAGATTGCTGGCTTGGCCCAGGCCGGCATTGTCGCGATCTCCATGGAATTCATGCCGCGCATCACCCGCGCCCAGGTCATGGATATCCTTTCCTCCCAGGCCAATCTTGCCGGCTACCAGGCAGTGATCGAGGCTGCCGCGATCTTCGAGCGGGCCATGCCGATGATGATGACGGCAGCGGGCACCGTCAGGCCCGCCAAGGCTTTCGTGATGGGCGCCGGCGTGGCGGGCCTGCAGGCCATCGCCACGGCCAAGCGACTGGGCGCGGTGGTTTCGGCCACCGACGTGCGTGCCGCCGCCGGCGAACAGGTGGAATCGCTTGGTGCCAAGTTCATCATGACCGAGGCCCTCAAGGATGCCTCCGGCGCGGGGGGCTATGCCCGCGAACTGACTGTGGACGAGCAGGACGCCCAGGCCGAGCTCGTCGCCGGCCATATATCCAAGCAGGACATCGTCATCACCACCGCCCTCATCCCGGGGCGACCAGCGCCCAAACTCGTGACCCGGGCGATGGTGGAAAGCATGGCTCCCGGTTCGGTCATCGTTGATCTCGCGGCAGAGCGGGGCGGCAATGTGGAATTGACGCAGAAGGACCAGGTCGTCAGCCATAACGGTGTGACCATACTGGGCCATTCCAACCTGGCGGGACATATCCCGACCACGGCCAGCCAGCTCTACGCGCGCAACCTGCTGGCCTTCGTCGAGACGCTGATCGACAGACAGGAAAAAAAGCTCGCTATCGACTGGGACGACGAGCTGGTCAAGGCCACCGTGCTCACCCGGGATGGCGCCGTGGTTCACCCCGCCTTTGCCGGTGCGGTAGCCGCAGACCCGGTGACGCCGCTCCCGGTCCCCAAGGCTGCGCCTCGTAAACCAGCTGCCGTCCTCGAAGCCAAGGATTCCCCGGCCAAGACGGGCGCAACCGGCAAGTCGCCCGCTCCCAGGAAAGTCGGCGCGAAGACGAAACCGGCCGATGTCGTAAAAGCGGCTGCGGCAACACCTAAGAAGTCGACTGCCCGAAAGGCCACCACACCGAAGGAAGGCAAATAGAATGGATATGTCTGCAATCGACCCGTTCACCTTCCGCCTCGCCATTTTTGTGCTGGCGATCTTTGTGGGCTATTTCGTGGTCTGGAGCGTGACCCCGGCACTCCATACCCCTCTGATGAGTGTCACCAATGCGATTTCCTCGGTCATCGTGGTCGGGGCCCTTCTCGCGGTCGGCGTCAACATGGTTCATGACGCCAGCTGGGTCAGCAAGCTCTTCGGCTTCATCGCCCTTGTCTTTGCTTCGGTAAATATCTTCGGCGGCTTCCTCGTGACCCAGCGCATGCTGGCCATGTACAAGAAGAAGGGCTGATCGTCATGATCGACGCAAATATCGCCGCCCTGCTCTATCTGGTCGCCGGCGTGCTCTTCATCCTTGCGCTGCGGGGCCTGTCCAGCCCGCGCTCCGCCCGCCAGGGCAATACGTTTGGCATGGTGGGCATGGGCATCGCCATCCTCACCACTCTTGCTGTGGCGGCGCCTTCCGACATTCTCAGCTGGCTCCTGATCATCGGCGGGCTCGGCCTGGGTGGCGGCATCGGCGCTTATATCGCCCGCTCGGTGAAGATGACCGACATGCCCCAGCTGGTCGCGGCTTTCCACTCGCTGGTCGGCCTCGCGGCCGTCTTCGTGGCTGCCGCCGCGCTTTATGCGCCGGAGGCCTTCAACATTGGCGAAATGGGCCATATCCATGCCCAGGCGCTGATCGAAATGTCCATCGGCACGGCCATCGGTGCCTTTACCTTTACCGGTTCGGTCATCGCTTTCGCCAAGCTCAACGGCAATATGAGCGGCCGCCCCATCATCCTGCCGGCACGGCACCTCATCCATATCGGCATCGGTGCCGCCATCATCGCCCTGGTCTGGGCCTTTACGATCGCCGGAGACCCCTGGCTCTTCTGGGTGATCACGCTGCTCGCCCTGATCCTGGGCGGCCTGATGATCATCCCGATCGGCGGCGCCGACATGCCGGTGGTGGTTTCCATGCTCAATTCCTATTCCGGCTGGGCGGCGGCAGGCATCGGCTTTACCCTGGGCAATACCGCGCTCATCATCACCGGGGCACTGGTGGGATCGTCGGGCGCGATCCTGTCCTACATCATGTGCAAGGCGATGAATCGCAGCTTCATCTCGGTGATCCTGGGTGGCTTTGGTGGCGATACCGCTTCGGCAGCGGCAGCCGGCGAGGATGATCGCCCGGTCAAGCAGGGGGCAGCGGACGACGCGGCCTTCCTCATGAAGAATGCCGGCAAGGTCATCATGGTGCCAGGATACGGCATGGCTGTGGCTCAGGCCCAGCATGCGCTGCGCGAGATGGCCGATATGCTCAAGGCGTCAGGGGTCGAGGTGAAATATGCCATTCACCCTGTGGCAGGCCGCATGCCGGGGCATATGAACGTGCTTCTGGCCGAAGCCAATGTGCCCTATGACGAAGTCTTCGAGCTCGAAGACATCAATTCCGAATTCGCCCAATCGGATGTTGCCTTCGTCATCGGCGCCAATGACGTGACCAATCCTGCCGCCAAGACTGACAAGACCTCGCCCATCTACGGCATGCCCGTGCTCAACGTCGAGGATGCCGGCACGGTGCTCTTCATCAAGCGCGGCATGGCCGCCGGCTATGCGGGCGTCCAGAACGAATTGTTCTTCCGCGACAATACCATGATGCTGTTCGGCGATGCCAAGAAGGTGACCGAAGACATCGTCAAGGCCTTGGGACACTGAGGCTGGCACCAAACCCTAATGTGAAGCGCGGCCTTCAGTGCCGCGCTTTTTCAATAATGGGGTGGCGGCTTGTCGTTTGCCGGATCGGCGATATAGGCGCCCGAGCGCACCTGCTCCTCCAGCGTCACCACTTTTTTGGTCAGCAGGTCGATGACCTTCCATTGCTCGGTAATCGCCGCATTGAGGTCCTCGATCGTCTGATCCTGATAGGCAATGCGCGTCTCCAGCGCTTCGATCCGTTCGCTGTGTTCCAAGGCGCCGACCTTTCAATTCGTAAAGATTTGTCGCTCAGATAGGCCGCAAACCGGGCCCGCTCAAGCCAATCTGTTAACGCAGCCGTGTTGACGCTTACGGAACTTTGTGCGTGCGACGGCCATTCCCCTTGTACGAATCGCCAAGGGGAAGCCGTAAAATGGCCACCACAGCACTGTTTCATACCGCCGCCGAGACCCGTTCGGGCATCCGTGCCAGCGCGTCGTCCATATTCACCGTTCTGGGCGCGGCCGCCTTCGTGCCAGGCTTGTTCGGAGTGGTGAATATTGGCGCTGAAGCAGTTGACCTGTTTCCGTTTTTCTTTGCCCCCTTTGGCTTGCCAGGCTGGGCCGGCGGTGCGATGCACCTGGTGCAACTGAGTTTCCTGGGCGCCGCATTTGGCCTGATGATGCTCGCCGGCGCTACCCGTGCAACGATCTGGCTGGCCGTGTCGATCTTAGCCTATATCGCCCTTCCCTTCGTCACCCCGCCGCTCGATTCTCTGCAATTGAGCCTTGTATGTACTGGGTTGTTTCTCCTTGGCCTCGCTACCGCCTATCGTGTCGGTTCGGTATCGCCGCTGGCCGGTTGGCTAATGACGCCGATGCTGGCCATTGTCGGCTTCAGCGCTGCCATGGGCCTGGTGTTGACCGCTGCCTACACTCCGCCTTTTGCCTTGGTACAGGGGCAGACACCGGCCCCCGCTTCAGCTTAAGGCAGTTACCTGAACGTGCCCTCTTGCCACGTCCCGCCCGGAGCGCCATCTGGGCGGGACGTGTTTTTTGTGAGAGCCCGCCATGACCAAGATGCTCAAGATCGATGTGTTCACCGATGTGGTTTGTCCATGGTGTCTTGTCGGATCTGCGCGGCTGGATCAGGCGATCGCCGCTCTTCCTGACGATGTCGAGGTGGTTATCGAAAACCATCCGTTTTATCTTGACCCCTCTGTTCCCACCGAAGGCGTCGATGTGGACGAAATGCTGCGCCAGAAATATGGGCGCGATCCAGCCGAAATGTGGGCGCGGGTCGAGGGTGAGGCGCAGAAATCTGGCATCGTGCTCGATCTCAGCAAGCAGCCACGCATGTTCAACACCGCAAAGGCGCATACGATCACCCGGCTGTCCAAGCCCAATGGCAACCAGCATGAGCTGGCCAATGCCATCGCCGACGCCTACTTCCTCGATCATCGCCAGATCAATGACGACAATGTCCTGGCCGACATTGCCGTCGCCTTCGGCTGGGACCGCGGCGATGCCCTCGACGCCATAAACGACGAAACCGAATTGGCCATTACTGCGCAACTGGCGACCAGCGCTGCTGAACAAGGCATCCGCGGCGTACCATTCTTCGTGTTCGCAGAAAAATACGCGCTTTCGGGCGCGCAGCCTGACGAGGTGTTCAGGCAGGCGCTGGAAAAGACCCTTTCCGAACTCTGACGAGCGTATATGGTCGGCGCGACGAATTTCGAGGTTTGCCGTGACGTTGCTGCGCCGTATCCTGATTGCCGTTCTGGTCCTTGTCGCGCTGGGTTATGGCGGGGTCGTCGGCTACATGTATTTCAACCAGCGCGCGCTCCAATATGCGGCCACCGGCCCTGTTATTCCGCTGGCAGAAACCCGGCTGACCGCGGCGAAAGATATCGCCTTGCCGTCTGGCGATGGCACCATCAATGGCTGGTATCAGGAGCCGCGCTCCGGCATGCCCGTCATCATCTACTACAAGGGCAATTCGAAGAGCTTCAGCGAGGAGCACGAACGCTACGAGACCTTCGTAGCCGAAGGCTATGGCTTCCTCGCCTTCGACTATCGCGGCTTTCCGGCTTCGCCCGGAACGATCAGCCAGGACAACATCCTCACCGATTCCTTGACCGCATTCGACTGGGCCGCCGAACAGGGTGCTCCGCTGCTCATCTGGGGGCGCTCGCTCGGATCGGGCCCGGCGACCTTCGTTGGTAGCCAGCGCGATGCGCAGGCGCTGCTGTTGGAAACGCCGTTCCTTTCGGCCGTGACTGTGGCCGGCGAACGCTATCCCTACCTGCCTGTGACGCTGGTGATGCAGGATCAGTTTCCCAACAATGACTGGATCCGCAGCGTCGAAGAGCCGGTATTGGTAGCGCATGGCACCGCCGACACGACGATCGAAGTGACCAATGGCGAACGCCTCTATGCGCTCGCTCCCAATCCGGACACAGTGTGGATCGTGCCTGGCGCCGGGCATTCCGATCTCTGGGCCGCCGGCATATGGGATCAAGCCAAGCCCTTTTTCGAGAGGGCCCTGTCCCGGTGACATCTTCCGCACCGGTCGGCATGTCGGCGCGCCGCACGGCGCTGATCGGCGGGCTCATGGTGGCCACGGGGCCGCTGAGCCTGACGCTTTACACCCCCGCCTTGCCCACGATCGTTGCTGACTTTGCCACCAACGATGCCGCCGGCAAGCTGAGCCTCACCGTTTATTTCGCCGCTTTCGCGCTGGCCCAGTTGATTTGCGGCCCCCTGTCCGATCGGTTCGGGCGGCGCGGCGTGGGCATGGCGTTTTTCGCCATCTATGTGCTGGGCAGCCTTATCGCTGCCATCGCACCCAGCCTCGAAGTTCTGTTCCTCGGCCGGTTCGTGCAGGGCTTCGGTGTGTCGGCAGGGGTCGCGCTGTCGCGGGCGATGGTTCGCGACCAGTTCGTTGGCAGCCAGGCCATTCGCATTCTGACAATGGTCAATCTGATCCTGACCGTGACGCCAGCCGTGGCGCCGACCCTGGGCAGCGTCATCCTGTTGTTCGGGTCATGGCATCTGATGTTCGTGGTCATGGCCGGGTTCGGCCTCGCCATCCTTGCGCTTCTCGGCACCAGCGCGCGCGAGACGCTTCCCCCGGAAAACCGACAGCCCATCAATCTGCGCGTCATTCTGGGCAATTACCGACGCCTGCTGATGGCGCCCGACTTCGTCTTTCCAGCTCTGCTGCTCTGTCTGACCTTTTCGGGCTTTCACGGCTTTACCGCACTACTGCCATTCATTCTCATCGACGAACTGGGCCTCACACCATTTCAGTTCGCCATGGCCATGCTGGTACAGACCGCTGCGTTTATTCTGGGCAATCTGGTCACGGGCTATCTCTCGACCCGTATAGCTGGCGACAGACTGGTCACTATCGCACTCGTCCTTCTGGCCCTCAGCGGGCTGGCCTTCGGCATCCTGCCGCGCCTGTATCCGCTCTCCATTCTTGCCATCATGGCGCCGGTCGGCATCTGGATGCTGGGCCTGGCCTTCATCAGCCCCAGCGCCACGACGGCAGCCATGGCTGGCTTCGGCGCCATTGCCGGGGCGGCGGGGGCAATGAGCGGCTTCTTCCAGGTCGGTGGGGGCTTTCTGGGCTCGCTGGCCGCCGGAACGCTCTTTGCCGATGCCCGTACGGCCCTTGTGCTGCAATTACCCTTCGTCGCCATGCTGACGATTGCCGTGGCGATGCTGGATCGCTGGCGCAAGAGCAGGCAATAAAAAACGCCGCCCCGAAGGACGGCGTTCTTCAAAATAGCAATCGACAGCCTTAGCTGCGGGCGCCTGCAGCGGCGCGACCCGGAGCCGGACGGCTCGGTGCAGCAGCGATGCCGCCTTCGCGCTGTGCGCGCTTGCGAGCCAGCTTGCGGGCGCGACGAACGGCCTCGGCCTTCTGGCGAGCCTTCTTCTCAGAAGGCTTCTCGTAATAATTGCGCAGCTTCATCTCGCGGAAGACGCCTTCGCGCTGCAGCTTCTTCTTCAGTGCGCGCAGCGCCTGGTCAACATTGTTATCGCGAACGACTACTTGCAAAGGTCAACCGCCCTTTCAAAGCTTGGCAAATTGTTTGGATGAAAGCGAAGCAACCAAAAAAGCCACTCCGCCGACCAGCCGAGCCGGTCACCGTGGCGGGGTCTATAGCCCAAGAATCCCTGCCTGTCCACACTTGCCCGGTGGAAAAGTGCCTGTCTTGCCGGTTTGGCCGTGTCGTTTTACCAGTTCTGCAAGCCCAAGCGGAGTTGGCCATGCATACGCCCCTCGTCTTTCTTCCCGGTCTCATCTGCGACGCCCGCCTCTGGCGCGATGTTATCGACGGGTTGGCTGACACGATTGCCCCAATGGTCGCAGACCTCAGGCTCGACGAGACCATCGCCGAGATGGCCGCACGGACCCTTGCCGCTGCGCCTCCACGCTTCGCACTGGCAGGACTTTCCATGGGCGGCTATGTGGCGCTCGAAATCATGCGGCAGGCGCCCGAGCGGGTCACCCACCTTGCCTTGCTCGACACCTCGGCTCGGGCCGACACCGAAGAGCGGCGGGAAACCCGGCGCAAGGGCATCGAGATGATCGGACAGGGCAAGTTCATCGGCGTGTCGCGCGGCCTTCTGGGCAGCCTTGTGGCCTCCCACCATCTGGGCACAGCCCTTGCCGAAGAGGTGCAGGCCATGTCCGAACGCGTCGGCGGCAATGTCTATATCCGCCAGCAGAGGGCGATTATTGGCAGGATCGATTCCCTTCCCTATCTCGAGGACATTGCTGTGCCGACCTTGGTGGGGGTAGGCGCGCTCGACAAGATGACGCCCCCCGAGCTGGCCGAGGAAATGGCGCGCCTCATCCCGCAGGCGGAGCTGGTCACCTTCCCGGATGCGGCGCATCTCCCGACGATGGAAAATCCGGCTCCGGTGATCGCCGCGATGCGCGACTGGCTGGCGCGCTGAACGCTGCTAGCTTCGCACGATGCGGTTGATATGGCCCATCTTGCGGCCGGGTCGTGCCTCCGCCTTGCCATAGAGGTGCGGCTGGGTATCGCCATCGATGCCGCCGGGCACAACGTCGACGTCATCGCCGATCAGGTTTTGCATCACCACATCGGCCATGCGCTGCGGATCGCCTAGCGGCCAGCCTGCAATGGCGCGGATATGCTGCTCGAACTGGTCGGTGAGGCACACGGCCTCGGTCCAGTGCCCTGAATTGTGCACGCGCGGCGCGATCTCATTGACCATCAGCGTCGGCCGGTCCCCGCCCAGGACGAAGAATTCCACGCCCAAAACGCCGACATAATCGAGCGCCACCACAATGACCTTGGCCAGCATGGCGGCGTGCTTTTCGACGCCGGGGGGGATCGCCGCGGGCACTGTGCTGGTATGCAGGATGTGGTACCGGTGGACGTTCTCGGCGGCGTCGAAGGCACGCACGGTACCGTCCAGTCCCCGCGCCACCACCACCGAGATTTCCTTTTCGAAGGGCACGAAACCTTCAAGAACCAACGGATGAGGCTGCAATTGAGCGAAGGCTGCTTCGACGTCCTCCGGCGCGCGCAGCACCCGCTGCCCCTTTCCGTCATAGCCGAGCCGCGTGGTCTTGAGCACCGCAGGCAGGCCAAGCGCGGCGACGGCCGCATGCAGGTCCTCAAGGCTCTGCACGGCCCGATAAGGCGCTACGGGAATGTTCTTGGAGGCCAGGAAGGTCTTCTCGGCCAGCCTGTCCTGCGAGATGGCGAGCGCATTGGCGCCCGGACGCAGCGGCTTGAGGCCCGCCAGGATTTCAGCCGTGGCGGCGGGGACATTCTCGAATTCGTAGGTGACGACGTCCACTTGGCCGGCAAAGACTCTCAATGCCTCGGCATCGTCATAGGCCGCAATGGTCTTGAGCGGGGTGACGTCGAAGGCCGGGCTTTGCGCATCCGGGCAATAGATATGGCTTTTGAGGCCGAGCCTGGCTGCGGCAAGCGCCAACATGCGCCCAAGCTGCCCCCCGCCCAGGATGCCGATGGTGGAGCCGGGAGCAAGGGGTGCGGTTGGTTCGGTCAAGGGACTACTCGAGATCGGACGGAAACTGGGGTACGGATTGGGTCTGGCGCGCGCGATGGGCCTCGAGGCGGTCGGCGAGATCCTCATCGCTGAGCGCCAGCACGGCCGCAGCCAGAAGGGCCGCGTTGATGGCCCCCGGCTCGCCGATAGCCAGCGTGCCGACGGGAATGCCCCCAGGCATCTGCACGATGGAATAAAGGCTATCCATCCCATTGAGAGCCTTCGAGCGCACCGGCACGCCAAACACCGGAAGGGTGGTCATGGCAGCGATCATGCCCGGCAAGTGGGCGGCACCGCCCGCTCCGGCGATGATCACCTGGACGCCTTCGGTCTTGGCATTGGTGGCAAAATCGACCATGCGCTCGGGCGTCCGATGCGCCGAGACAATGCGCGCTTCGTATTCGATTTCCAGGCTTTCCAGGGTTTCGGCGGCCAATCGCATGGTCGGCCAGTCCGATTGACTGCCCATGACGATGGCAACAGCTGGCTTGAGCATGGCGATTCCCCCGTCGCGCTCCGCAAAGCGCGCAACTAGCCTAATTCCGGCCACAAAACAAGGCGCAAGGCAGCTAGGCGATGATGTCCGGCAGCAGAATATTTTCCAGCTGGACGATGCGGTCCTTGAGCGTCAGCTTGCGCTTCTTGAGCCGCTGGATAAGCATCCGGTCCGCCAATTGCGACTGACCCAAAGTATGGATTGCCGCGTCGAGATCCGCGTGTTCCTGGCGTTTTGTGGCCAGTTCCAGGCCCAATTGGGCTTCCTGTTCCTTGTCGAGCGGCAGCATCGGGTACCGGGGATGGTCACGTGACAATCATACCCTTGGTTAACCGATCACGGACTGTTTTGCATCTGATTTTCAATCGCCATCCGAACGCCGTCGACAAAGCGTGAAAGATTTGTGACGATACCCCCGTCCAACACCCTGAAAGGAGTTTTTAATGACGACTGAAGGCCACATCGCAGCGCTCGAACGGCGCCATATGGAACTGGACCGGCAGATTCAGGCAGAAACCCAGAATCGCCTCGCCGACGACCTGATGGTTTCCGCGCTCAAGCGCCGGAAACTCGAAGTGAAGGACGAACTCTACAAGCTCCAGAGCGAGACGCGGCAATAGACGCCGCGACAACAATTCATCCACGTTCTGGAGGGTCACGGCGCGAGCCGCGACCCTTTTTTCATGCCTGGCGTTAAGGTTTGCCTGCAGGCCGGGCCCGGCACCGCCGCGAACAATTCATCAATATTAACACCCTCTTAAGGCGCTCCCGGCATCGTCTTCCCAAAACGGCACACACGATTCGTGGCCGGCCTAGTGGGACTTGGGGTATTTATGACGCGCGTTCTGGTGGTGGATGACGATCCGGTGCAATTGCGGCTCACTGCCGAAGTCGCTAACCGCGCAGGCTTCAAGCCGCTGACGGCCACCGGCGGGGAACAGGCCCTCTCGATCCTGCGCGACGACCCCACCATCGGCGCGATGATCCTCGATCTCGTAATGCCCGATCTCGACGGGATGGGCGTTATGGAGGTGATGCGCAAGGAGGGGCTGACCACACCGGTCATCATCCAGACGGCCAATGCCTCGCTCGAGACGGTAATCTCAGCCATGCGCCAGGGCGCCGCGGATTACTTCGTCAAACCGGTTGCACCCGAACGTCTGATCATTTCCCTGCGCAATGCCATGAAGCTCGAGGCGCTGGAAACCGCCATTCGTGCTGAGCATGCGCGGCGCTCGGGCACCTTTACCCGCGCCGACATGATCGCTGCAGCGCCGGCCATGGCCCGTGTCCTGACACTATGCACCAAGGCGGCGCGCAGCACGATCCCGGTACTGATCGAAGGCGAAACCGGCACCGGCAAGGAATTGGTCGCCCGGATCATCCAGGGCACCGGCGACCGCGCTGGAAAGCCTTTTGTCGCCGTCAATTGCGGCGCCATCCCGCCCAACCTCGTGGAATCTGTACTGTTCGGTCACAAGAAGGGGGCATTTACCGGTGCGCATGCCGACCAGGCCGGCAAGTTTACCGAGGCTCATGGCGGCACGCTTTTTCTCGATGAAGTGGGCGAATTGCCCCCCGAGGTGCAGGTGAAACTCCTGCGGGCGCTTCAGGATGGAGAAATCGAGCCGGTCGGCGCCGCGCGTCCGGAGAAGGTCAATGTGCGGGTCGTTTCGGCGACCAATCGCCGCCTGTTGAACCTGGCCAAGAGTGGCGAGTTTCGAGAGGACCTGTTCTATCGGCTCAACGTCTTTCCCATCTATGTGCCGCCCCTGCGCGAGCGCAAGGAGGACCTCAAGGCGCTGACCGACCATTTCGTTGCCCGCTTCTCGGCCGAGGCCGGCAAGCGCGTACTTGGAATATCGATGGCCGCCATGGACCTGCTGCAGGCCTATGACTGGCCGGGCAATGTGCGTCAGCTCGAGAACGCTGTCTATCGTGCAATTGTTCTCACCGATGGCGCCTTCCTTGAAGTGCAGGACTTCCCCCAGATCGCAGCTCAGGCTGCCGGCCGCGAGGAAGTCTTGCGCAGCATCGAGGAACTGCCCGTTCCTCCGGCACCGATCCATATCGACGCATCCCCGCCCCGCACGCGTCTGGAGCCCGTTGTCCCCGGTCGGCCCGACCGCTTTCTCGACGATAGCGGACAATTGCAGGCGCTTGCAGCGATCGAACGGGCGGCCATCGAGTTCGCCATCGCCCATCATGGCGGACGCATGTCGCGGGTAGCCCGGGCGCTTGGCATCGGCCGGTCGACGCTTTACCGCAAGCTGCACGAATATGGACTGGCCGAAGGACTGATTAACGACGCGGCGTAAGCGCAATTGTGATCGGCATATGCGCCGTTAACCTTGTTCGTTACCGCAGTCTTAATCTCTTGCTTCGATTTTGAGCGAGATTATTAACCGCGAGGCCATCATGCTGCGTACAGGCATTGCGCTCCTAGCCGCACTCACCTTCACTTCCTTCGCCCAAGCTGCCGATCTCAACTGGAACGCCGGCAACAACTCGTCCAATCTCTATTCGCCGGTGGCCGCGGCGCAGTGGACAGGCTTTTACGCCGGTGTCTCGGGCGGGCACGGCTGGGGCACCACGACGACCAGCCCGGCCATTGTGAGCAATTCGAACAATTCCAACGGCTGGAGCTTGGGCGCCCAGGCCGGCTACAACATGGATATGGGCGGTTTCGTCCTGGGCGGTGAAGCCGACCTGCAATGGGCCAATATCGGCTATTCCGAGCCCCTGGCCGGCGGCACCTTCACGGCCCGCACCGACATGTTCGGCACATTGCGCGCCCGCGCCGGTGTCCCGATCGGTCAGGTCATGCCTTACGGCACCGTCGGCGTCGCCTATGGCCGCGGGTCGGTCACCGAAGATACCGGTATTTCCTCCACTCAGGTCGCCAACCATTTCGGCTGGACCGCTGGCGTAGGCCTTGAGGCACAGGCAACGGCCAATCTCTCGCTCAAGGCCGAATATCTCTATGTCGACCTGGGCAACCAGAACTACAATCTGCTGCCCAGCGGCGCCCGCGAAGTCGGCCAGCGCTTCGGCGTCATCCGCGCTGGCGTGAACTACAAGTTCTAGTTGAGGTGTGGCGCGGCGTTGCAGCCGCGCCACACACCGGTTTCACAAAACTGCGAGCAATTGCTCCCGTTAAGGTTTGCAGTTTATTGAGCACAGATGTTGCGCGGCCAGCAGAAGGGCCCGAAAGCCAGTCGCCTAGGTCTCCGTGCAACAAGGAGCAGCAATGAACAAGCTCGTGGCGATCGCCCTTCTCGCGTCCACCCTTCTGGTGCAGCCCAGTTTGGCGCAACAGGCCGTGGCCAGCCTCGAAGCCAGTCGTGTGGTCATCGCACCGCCCCGGACGGAGATCGCCCGCGTCATCAAGGCGGGCCTTTCGAGCGATTATTACGGTGCCCGTTCCGGCAGTGCGTCCGAAAGCGATGCCCAAAGGCTCTATTTTCTCTACGGCGAGCGCCATTTCGAGCCGATCTGGCTTCAAGAAGACGCCAGTGGCAGGGTGCGTTTTTCTCCTGCTGCCGACAGCATCATCGCATTGTTCAAGAACGCAGCCGAAGAGGGTTTGCGTCCCGAAGACTATTTGACCGCCGCCATCGACCTCCAGCGGGTCAATGGCGATGAGGCTGCTCTGGCGGGCCTCGAGACCGCTTTTTCCGGCGCGGTCATGCGCTACGCCTACCACATTCACAATGGCCGCATCCGCCCCCAATCGGTGAGCGAGAACTTCGACATCGCGGCCAAGCCGATCGATGAAGCCGCTCTTTTGGAGCGATTGGCATCGAGCAGCGACCCGGCAGCCATTCTTGCCGAGCTCGAGCCGCGCCATCCCGAATTCCTGGCGCTCAAGGCCACGCTTGCGACATTCAAAACCAGCCAGGCCGACCGCCCGACGCCTATTTCCGAGGGACCGGTCTTGCGTCCGGGTGGCTCGGACCCGCGCGTTCCAGCCATTCGCGCCCGCCTCAAGCTGACCGGTTCCACCTCGCCCGCCTATGACGATCTGACCGTCAGTGCCGTCAAGGATTTCCAGCAAAGCCAAGGCCTGGAAGTGGACGGAATCATCGGCCCGGCCACCATTGCTGCGCTCAATGGCGGTGCTGCCACACGCCGCGAAGACATCATTGCCAATATGGAACGCTGGCGCTGGATGCCGTCCGACCTCGGCCAGTTCAACGTCTTCGTCAACATTCCCGAATTCCGCCTGACGATCAATCGTGCCGGCCAGCCGGAATATTCTACGCGCGTCGTGGTCGGCACCACCAAGAACCAGACCCCGATCTTCTCGGACAATATCCGGCACCTGGTGGTGAACCCGTATTGGAACGTCCCCAGTTCGATCATCCGGGGCGAGATCGCACCGGCCGTGATGCGCAATCCCGGCTATACCGACGCCAAGAACATGGATCTGCTTTATAACGGCACGCCGGTCAGCCCTTGGCAGGTGGACTGGAACCAGGTTTCCGCCAACAATTTCCCTTTCCGCGTCCGCCAGCGCCCCGGACCGGGCAATTCCCTGGGGCAGATCAAATTTCTCTTTCCCAACAAGCATGACGTCTATCTGCACGATACGCCGTCCAAATCGCTCTTTGCTCGCTCATATCGCGCGTTCAGCCATGGCTGTATCCGTGTCGAGGACCCATTTGCCTTCGCCGACGCACTGATGGCCAACGAGCCCAACATTTCGCGCACCTCGCTTGAGGCCATGTTCGGTCCCAATGAAAAATGGGTGAACCCGAAGACGCAAATTCCCGTGCACCTGGCCTATTTCACGCTTCGCGTAGATGCCGACGGTACGATCCGCAATTACGGTGACGTCTACGGTCACAATGAAGCGCTGATCGCCGCGATGGGCCTGTCCGCAAGCCCGGTTCCGGAAATTATCGCTGACGCCAACCCCGTCGCGGATGACCTTTCCCCCTGATCGCAGTTAACCCCGCGTTCACACTTTCGCCTTGGTTGTGCCGGTTTTTGCGCTTAAACACGAAGCCGTGAGCGGGGAATTGCCTCGTTCACGACTGGTTAGCGTTAAGAAAATCGATCGATTTTAGCGCTAACGTCCGACCATATCTTGCAAGTAAACCGGGCAGAGTTTGGCGTGACGGTATTGGCATATGAAATTCGGCGGAACGTGGCGCGGCTGTTGGTCGCCGGGCTTGTGGTGCTATCCACCTTGCTCGTCTCTGCTCCTGCAAGCGCTGCCAACGAGCGTGCGCTTTATCTCTACTACACCCACACCAAGGAAACGGCCCGGATTGTCTTCAAGCGCAATGGGCAATATGTCCAGTCGGGCCTGAACGAGCTCAACGTATTTCTGCGCGACTGGCGTCGCAATGAGCCGGCCAATATGGATCCGCGCCTGTTCGACCTGGTCTGGGAAGTCTACCAGGAAGTGGGCGCCAGCCAGCCCATCAATGTCGTTTCGGCCTATCGCTCGCCCCAGACCAATGCCATGCTGGCCAAGAATTCTTCCGGCGTTGCCGACAATTCCCAGCACATGCGCGGCACCGCGATGGATTTCTTCATTCCTGGCGTTCCGCTCAATCGCCTGCGCGCTGCAGCCATGAAGAAGCAGGTGGGTGGCGTCGGTTATTACCCCACGTCCGGCAGCCCCTTCGTCCACTTGGACACCGGCTCCGTCCGCGCTTGGCCTCGCATGACCCGCGCCCAGCTCAAGGAACTCTTTCCGGACGGGCGCACGATGCACCTGCCCAACGACGGCAAGCCGCTGTCGCAGGAAGGCTACCAGATCGCCATGGCCGAGTGGAAACGCTGCCATGCCTATCCCTGCAACGGCTCCAGTTCTGGAACCCAGGTCGCCAATTCGGGTGGATCGGGCCGCACCCTGATGGATGTGCTGTTCGGCGGTAACAGCAGCAACAATGCTGCCGCGCCTGCCCCGGCACCGGCCGTCGCAGCTGCGCCAGCCCCGGCACCTGCGCCCCAGGTCCAGACCGCAGCCCTGACGCCCCAGGCACAAGGCGTGGCACCCGTTCTACCCGTCGCCCGTCCGGCAGACCTTGGTGGTGCTTCCCCGGTGGCAACTGCAGCGTCTCTGCCAATCGAACCCGTCTTGCCTTTCTCCACCACCGGCAGCGCCCCGCTGACCGAGGACGAGCTGGGTCGCACGCAGGTAGCGGTCGTGTCGTTCCCCGTGCCGCTTCCCGATGACCTGCGCAGCCAGCGTGCTGCCGCCCTGCCTTCCGGCGACGCCGTCACCGCTCTTGCAGCGCTTACCGCGCCCACCATGCCCACGCCGCGCGTCATCATGACCGAACCGCCGGCCGAGGTAATGACAGCCTATCTTCCGGCCAATGTGCCGAATACACAGACCGCGCAGCAGGCCGACGTCGCCGGTGCGATCGGCACACCGGTCACGGCCGGGCTGCGCATGCCGATCCTGCCGACCCCGCGCAGCGAGGACTCCGTGCAGACCGCCTCGATCGGCGGCACGTCTGGAGCGCCCGTCTCTGCCCTGTTCGCCCAGACCTTTGGCGCTGCAGGACAGGGTGATGCGGACGATCTGGCCGCCGCCCTGGCCCAGCATGTTGCTGGCCGTAGCCAAGCCGGTGATGGGCGTCAGCCCAACCTGATCGCCCCGGACCTCGACCACGTGGCGGACATTTTCACCGCCCCTGCATCGATGAATTCGAGCCACTTCGCCGTATTGTTCGACCATGACGAAGCTGACTTTGATCCGACTCCGGAAATGGGCCGGTTTGTCTTGGTCAAGAACCGCGACAATGGCGGTCCGGGCCTCATGATGTCCCCCTTCCCCCTTTCCGCGAACTGAGCCAGCGACGTCCGGTCGCCGCGCAAAAGCCAGAATGGTGCGCTTGAACTCCGCAGCCTGACTGCGGAGTTCGTAGCCATTGCCAAGCAGGGACCCGAAGCCTAAACAGGGCGCAGACCCATGATGATGAGGGCCGACTTGGCCGAAAGACCGCATACGCCGCTGCTCGATACCATTGCCAGTCCGGCCGACCTGCGCGCCCTGCCGCGCGAGGACCTGCCGCAGATCGCCGATGAATTGCGCACCGAAATGATCGATGCCGTGTCCGTGACGGGCGGGCATCTGGGCGCAGGTCTGGGCGTCGTGGAATTGACCGTCGCACTGCATGCGGTCTTCGATACCCCGCATGACCGCATCATCTGGGACGTCGGACACCAGGCCTATCCGCACAAGATCCTCACCGGTCGCCGTGATCGCATTCGCACCTTGCGCCAGAAGGATGGCCTTTCAGGCTTTACCCGGCGCGCCGAGAGCGAATACGACCCGTTCGGTGCGGGCCATTCCTCGACCTCGATTTCCGCGGGTCTGGGCATGGCTGTCGCCAGCCAGCACCTGGATACGCCCCGCAATGTGATTGCCGTGATCGGGGACGGCTCGATGTCCGCCGGCATGGCTTATGAAGCGATGAACAATGCCGGCGCCATGGATGCGCGGCTGATCGTCATTCTCAACGACAATGATATGTCCATTGCCCCGCCCACCGGAGCATTGCGGACCTATCTGGCGCAATTGGTATCTGGTCCGGTCTATCGGGGCACCCGCGAGGCCGCCAAGAACCTCGTGCATAAATTGCCCCCCTTCCTGCACGAGCCGGCCCGCAAGACCGAGGAATTTGCCCGCTCGTTCTTTACCGGCGGCACGCTGTTTGAGGAGCTGGGCTTCTATTATGTGGGCCCTATCGATGGGCATAACCTAGACGACCTGATCTCCATTCTGGAAAATGTCCGCGATTTCGGCAACGGCCCCATCCTGGTTCATGCGGTGACCAAGAAGGGCAAGGGCTATGCGCCCGCCGAGAATTCCGCCGACAAGTATCACGGCGTCTCCAAGTTCAACGTCATCACCGGCGCCCAGTCCAAGGCCCCGTCCAATGCGCCGTCTTATACCTCGGTCTTCGCCTCGTCCCTGATTCAGGAAGCCGAGGCCGATCCGCGCATTGTCGCGATTACCGCCGCCATGCCATCGGGCACGGGCCTTGATAAGTTCGCCGAACTCTTTCCTACCCGCATCTACGATGTCGGCATTGCCGAGCAGCATGCGGTAACCTTCGCGGCCGGCATGGCCAGCGAGGGCATGAGGCCGTTCTGCGCCATCTATTCCACCTTCCTGCAACGCGCCTACGACCAGGTCATCCACGACGTCGCCATCCAGGGCCTGCCGGTGCGCTTCGCCATCGACAGGGCAGGCTATGTCGGCGCCGATGGCCCCACCCATGCGGGCAATTACGACAATGCCTATCTCGGCGCCGTGCCCGGGATCGTCCAGATGGCCGCCGCCGACGAGGCAGAGCTGCGCCATATGGTGGCCACGGCCGCGGCCTATGATGAAGGACCGATCTCATTGCGCTACCCGCGCGGCGACGGCATGGGCGTCGACATGCCGGCGCGAGGCGAAATCCTCACCATCGGCAAGGGCCGTATCCTGCGCGAGGGCGCAACGATCGCGCTGTTGTCCTATGGGGCAAGGCTTGGCGAGGTGCTGGCCGCTGCCGACAAACTGGCGGCGCTGGGGCTCAATCCCACCGTCGTCGACGCCCGCTTCCTCAAGCCGCTCGATGAGGAACTGATCGCGCGCCTGGCCCAGAGCCACGATGTGATGATCTCCACCGAAGAAGGCGGTTTGGGCGGATTTGGCAGCCACGTCGCCACTTTCCTCGCCAGCAATGGCCTGCTGGATGGCAAGTTGCGCTTCCGGCCACTGATGATCCCCGACACTTTCGTGGAACATTCCAGCCAGGCCGACATGTATGAACGCGCCGGTCTTGATCGTGTGGGCATTGTGCAGGCAGCGTTGACGGCGCTTGGATATGACCAGGCCGCCATGAAGGCCGCCTTGGCCAAGGTTTAAGCGTTTCTGCTGGAACGTCTTCATGCTTTGTTGAGAAAACGGGCGTTTGCTTTTGGGCAGCGTCACGGAGAGCCGAAGATGGCCATTTCCAGCATTTCCATCGCGGCGGGCGGCGTGCAGCGCGCCAGTCACCAGCTTGAAGTCAGCGCCGGCCGCATCGCGCGTGTCGGCGCCCAGGACGTGGACGTATCCAGCGAAATGGTCAACGTGCTCAACGCACGGACTGACTTCAAGGCCAATGCCAAGGCGATCGAGGCGTCACGAGATATGTCGAAGGCTCTCCTCGACATTCTTGCCTAGACGTAAAAAAGCTCCCGCATAGGCGGGAGCTTCAGCATTCTGGATCCCAAAGCCTTAACGTTCGGGCGGCGCCTCGACCATGCCCAGCGCCGACATGTAGAGCTCGAGCAGCGCTTCCTGCTCCATGCGCTCGTTGGCATCCTGCTTGCGGATAGACACGATCTTGCGCAACACCTTGGTGTCGAAGCCCGTGCCCTTTGCCTCGGCATAGATCTCCTTGATATCGGCGGCAATCGCAGCCTTTTCTTCTTCCATCCGCTCGATGCGCTCGATGAAAGCGCGGAGCTGATCCTGCGCGACGCTGTCCTCAACGGCCATGGCAAACCTCATAACGCTCGGGTCCGCACCGTAAGTGGTCTGGACCTGGAAACCCTCGGGCCCCATGAACCTCAAGCCCCTGCCCGGTTCAACCCCTTTATGGGTCAATCCACATGCTGGCGTATGCCGGAGGCTCCGATGTTCCCATTTCCGTCACGAAACCCCATTAGCCATTGACCTCGTCTCGTCCATCGGCTCAAACAGGGGCACTTCCCGCAATGATTTCCGGATTGTTCGTGCGCAGCATCCGTCTTGTTCCGACCCTGCTGGTCTCCGCCCTTTCCGGGCTTCTGGCCACGACCATTCCAGCACATGCCGAATTGCGCATCTGCAACCAGACGGCGAACCTGATCTCGGTGGCGCTCGGCTACCGCGCCGAACGCGGATGGATGAGTGAGGGATGGTGGCAGACCCCGCCCGGCGATTGCCGTGTTCTCTACCAGGGCGACCTGCAAAGCCGCTTCTATTACCTGCACGCGGTCGACGACATCGGCGGCGGCGCCTGGACCGGCGAAATCTTCATGTGCACCCGGGACGAGACCTTCACGATATTCGGGGTTGAGGATTGCCTCGCCCGGGGCTATGAGCGCACTGGGTTCTTTGAAATCGATACACAGAACCGGACTGACTGGACGCTCCAGCTGACCGAAAATGCGGGCGTGCCGAGCGTAGTCGGACCGGATCTGGAAGAAGATCTTGAAGACCCGGCATTCCTGGTCGACCCAGACGCCATCCCAACGCCAGACGATATGGATACGCAATGAGACGGATCAGACGCGCGAAGATCCTCGCAACCCTCGGGCCCGCCAGCCACGAGGAAAACATGATCGAGGAACTGGCAAAAGCCGGCGCGGACGTGTTCCGCATCAATATGAGCCATGCCAGCCATGAGCTGCTCCACCAGACCGTGGCCCGCATTCGTCGCGTCGAGGAGCGCCTCAAGCATCCCATCGGTATTCTCGCCGATCTGCAGGGCCCCAAGCTCCGCGTCTGGAAATTCGCCGAAGGCGCCGTGAACCTGGTTGCCGGGCAGACCTTTACGCTCGACAGCCATCAGGACGACCAGGGCAATGCCGAGCGCGTCTACCTGCCGCATCCGGAAATCATCGAATCGGTATCCGTCGGCGACCGTCTGCTTCTCGATGATGGCAAGCTGCAGCTCAAGGCGACTAAAGTTGGTAATGGCGCGATCGAGACCGAAGTGGTCTACGGCGGCAAGCTCTCGGATAAAAAGGGCGTTTCCCTCCCTGATACGCTCCTGCCCACCGGCGCCCTGACCGAAAAGGACCATGCGGACCTGCTCGAAGCGCTCAAGGCGGAAGTCGACTGGATCGCGCTGTCCTTCGTGCAGCGCCCCGAAGACATCATCGACGTGCGCAAGATCGTCCAGGGTCGCGCCGGCGTCATGGCCAAGATCGAAAAGCCGCAGGCCATCGAGCGGCTCGAGGAGATCGTCAAGCTCTCGGACGCCATCATGGTCGCCCGCGGCGATCTGGGCGTCGAACTGCCGCTTGAAACCGTGCCGGGCCTGCAAAAGCGCATGATCCGCATGTGTCGCCGCTACGGCAAGCCTGTCGTGGTCGCGACCCAGATGCTCGAATCCATGATCACCGCACCGGTCCCGACCCGCGCCGAAGTGTCGGACGTCTCGATCGCCGTGTTTGAAGGTGCCGATGCCGTAATGCTGTCGGCCGAAAGCGCCTCGGGCCAGTATCCGATCGAAGCGGTGAGCACGATGGCCAAGGTTGCCATCGCCGTCGAGAGCGACGCCAATTATCGCGGCATTATTCGGGCTGCCCAGACCGAGCCGGAGGCTACTGCTGCCGACGCCATTTCGGCGGCCACCCGACAGGTCGCCGAAACGCTCGACCTGGCCGCCATCGTCACCTATACGGCCTCGGGCTCCACGGGTATCCGTGCGGCCCGTGAGCGGCCCTCCAAGCCCATTATTGCCCTGTCCCCCAATCTGCGCACCATTCGCCGCCTGTCGGTCGTGTGGGGTATCCACTGCGTGCAGACGGAAGACGCGGTAAACCTGGAAGATATGGTGGATCGCGCCTGCGTCATCGCCTACCAGGAGGGCTTCGCCCGGCCGGGCGACCGCATTGCCATTACGGCCGGTGTGCCGCTGGGCACACCCGGTGCCACTAACATGTTGCGCATCGCCTTTGTCCGCCAGGACGGCGCCGGCTCGAGCTGATCGCGCAGCCGACGCCCATATGGAGAAATCACAACGCCACCCGCAAGGGTGGCGTTTTTCATTATACCGAACGCGCTTCGAGAAAGGTCTTGAGCAGCTTGAGATCGGTGCGCAGCCATTCGCACTCGGAGGCGAAATGGGCGTCGTCCTCACCTGCACTTTGCAAGACTGTGCAGCACAATTCGGTCGCCGTGCCATTGGTAAACACCCGCACGCGATAGTGCCGCTCGATCAGGTCGACGAGGTCGAGCCGGATATCGAGCACGCCATGCTGATTGGGTGGCGTGAAATGGATGACTACCGGCTGGCCGTCATGAGCGGTGGTCCATGTCCAGGTATCCAGCGCGATCAGCGGCTCGTGCAGCAGCCCTTCGGTCCACTGGGCGAGCGTTCGCGGATCGGCCAGGAAGGCATAGACTTCCGCACATGGTCTTTCGATGACCAGGCTGATCGTCCGGCTGGGAAACATGGAAATATCGCAGGCAGGTGCCGTCGGACTATCCTGGCCCTTTGGCAGAGATGACGCAGCCGGCTTCGACCGGCGGAGCAGTCTTAGCAGCTTGGTAGCATCGGGCAACGCGTTGAAATCGCTAAGCTTGTTGTGTGGTTAACGACACAAGCGAGGTCACAAAAGCGAAGGGCCCGCACCAATCTGGTACGGGCCCTTCGAATGCAGAACGCCTTGATTAGCCCTGACGGGCCTTGAAGCGCTTGTCCACCTTATTGATGATGTAAACGCGGCCGCGACGGCGGACGAGCTTGTTCGCGCGGTGGCGAGTCATCAACGCCTTCAGCGAGTTGCGGATCTTCATCTTCTTAATCCTCGGTCAAACAAAAGGGGCGCCAAGGCGCCCGAAAACTGGCCTCGTCTTAGGGGATATGCCGCGCCCTGTCAACGCGCGACGCTCACCCTTTTTATTGTTTTGCCACATGTTAACGGCCAAGTGACGGCCAATACGTATGATCGCGCAAAACCAGCCAAAGCAACGACCATGGCCAAAGAAACCATCACCAAGCACGGCGTCCTGATCATCGATCCTCAACCCCATATGGCATCCCTCGTGGCCAGCATGTTTCGCACGCTGGGAAGGCGGGACATCCGCGAGGTCAATACGTCCAGCCAGGCCCTGACCGAGCTCGATCGGCGTGCCTATGATGTCATCGTCATCGACGATGCCGTCGCCGAGCCCGACGCCGTCGACCTGGTGCGACGCCTGCGCGCCAACCCAACCGGCATCAACAGGCTGGCGCCTGTCATCATGATGTCGGCAGCGCCGGACGCGGCAAGCATCACCGCTGCCCGTGACGCCGGGGTCACCGAGTTCCTGCGCAAGCCCTTTGCCGTAGCGCACCTGCAGTCCAGGCTCGAAACCATTGCCAGCAAGCCGCGCGCCTTCATTGAAGCCGAAACCTATACCGGCCCCGACCGTCGCCGGCGTCAGGTGGACGTCGGCGACCAGGATCGTCGCACCGGCGACTAGGCCCTAAAGGCTTGCCGTGCCCTCGATGACCCGCTCGCCCTGAATTTCCTGCCAGCGAATGCAGGCCACGAGCCGTTCCCCCTCCACCGTTTCAAGCGGTGGGCGGGTCTGGGCACATTCCGGCTTGGCAAACCGGCACCGGGTGCGGAAGGCGCATCCCGAGGGCGGATTGATCGGCGACGGAATTTCCCCTCTTAGCGCGTCGATATTGCGCTGCCGGGCAAGCTTCGGGTCGGGTATGGGCACGGCGGTCAGCAGCGCGCGTGTATAGGGATGCAGCGGATCGTCATAGATCTGGTCCCCGCTCGCCAGTTCCACGATGCGGCCCAGATAGAGCACGAGGATGCGGTCGGATACGTGCCGCACCACCGAGAGGTTGTGCGAGATGAAGATCAGCGTCAGCCCGAACTCGTCCTTGAGCTCAGCCAGCAGGTTCAGAATCTGCGCCTGGATCGACACGTCGAGGGCCGAAACAGGCTCGTCGCAGACGATAAGCTTGGGCTCCGTGATCAGCGCCCGGGCAATGCCGATGCGTTGCGCCTGCCCGCCCGAGAATTCGTGCGGATAGCGATTGATCATTTCCGGCAACAGGCCAACGGCCTCCATAACCCGCACCACGCGAGCCCGCCGCTCGGTCTTGCTGAGATCAGGCTTGAGCGCCCGCAGAGGATCTTCGATGATCTCCCCCACAGTCATGCGGGGATTGAGCGAGGCCAGGGGGTCCTGGAAAATGATCTGCAGGTCGGCCCGGCGCTTGCGCATCTCCTCGGCCGGAACGCGCGTCAGGTCCTGGCCCAGCCAGAGCACCTGCCCCTCGTCGGGGCTGATCAATTGCAGGATGCAGCGCCCCAGGGTCGACTTTCCGCAGCCGCTCTCCCCCACGATGCCCAGCGTTTCGCCTTTGCGGACATTGAAGTTGATGTCCGACAACGCGGTCAGCGTCAATTTCTTGGAAAAAAGGCCGGTGGCGATCGAGAAAGTCTTCTTCAGATCGCGGATTTCCAGCAGGTTTTCTTGTGTCCCGATCATCACGCGACCTTCCTGTCCTTGAGCGGCCCTTCATAGAAACAGGCCTTTTCCCGCCCACCTTCGGTCGGCATCAGCGGCGGCCGCTCCTCAAGGCACCTGTCGAAACAGAAATCGCACCGCGGATTGAACGAACAACCCTTGGGCAGATGTTCTAGGCTTGGCGGCAGGCCCTTGATCGGCTCCAATCGGGCCGATCGGTGCGCGATATGCGGTGTGGAGTGCAGCAAACCCAGCGTATAGGGATGGCGCGGGTCATAGAACAGGTCGTTCACGGTGCCCTTTTCCACTGCACGGCCGCCATACATCACCATCATGCGGTCCGCCACGCCGGCCACGACGCCCAGATCGTGCGTGATCAGCACGAGCGAGGTGCCGAAATCTTCGGTCAGCGACTTGAAGAGATCCAGCATCTGCGCCTGAACGGTGACGTCCAGCGCCGTCGTCGGCTCGTCGGCAATCAGGATCTTGGGCTGGCACAACAGCGCCATGGCGATCATCACGCGCTGCCGCATGCCACCGCTCATTTCATGGGGATAGGCGTTGGCGCGCTTGGCCGGCTCGGGAATACCCACGCGCTCCAGCATTTCCACCGCAGCTTTGGTGGCTTTGGTCTTGTCAAAACCCCTGTGCTTGACCAGCACTTCGGAGAGCTGCGTTTTCACCTTGAGGCTGGGATTGAGCGAGGTCATCGGATCCTGGAAGATCATGGCGATGTCCTTGCCCCGGATATGATCCAGCTGCCCGGTGCGCATGCCCACGAGATTGATGTCGCCCATCATGGCCTTGCCCGAGGTGCGACCATTCTTGGCCAGAAGGCCCATGATCGACAGGAAGGCCTGGCTTTTGCCCGATCCGCTCTCGCCAACCACAGCCAGTGTTTCGCCGGCCTCGAGCGAGAAGCTCAAATTGTTGACCGCCCGCACTTCGCTTTCATGCAGTGCGAAAGTGACACCGAGGTCCTGTACGTCCAGTACTTTACTCATGACGATTTCCTCAGCGGTCCTTGGGATCGAGCGCGTCGCGCAACCCGTCGCCCACATAGGTGAGGCACAACAACAGGGTAACCAGCACGGCAGCCGGGCCGATCAGCAGCCAAGGCATGACTTCGGTGACCTGTGCACCCTCCGAGATCAGGGTCCCCAGAGAGGTCTGCGGCTCCTGGATACCGAGCCCGAGATAGGACAGGAAGCTTTCCACGATGATGATTTCGGGAATGGTCAGGGTCGCGTAGATCACGACCGGTCCGGTGAGATTAGGCACAATATGGCGGGTAATTATGGTCCAGGGCTTGGCGCCGCCGGCTCGTGCCGCCTCGATGAATTCGCGTTCCTTGAGCGAGAGCGTCTGACCGCGCACGATACGCGCCATGGTCAGCCATTCCAGCGCCCCGATGCCGATGAAGAGAAGGATGGGGCTGCGCCCGAAGATCACCACGAGAATGATGACGAACAGGATATAGGGCAGCGCATACATGATATCGACGAAGCGCATCATGACCGCGTCGACCCGACCGCCGAAATAGCCCGATACCGCGCCATAGATGATCCCGATCACCACCGAGACGAGGGTGGCGACGAGCGCGACGATCAGGCTCATCTGGGTACCCTGAAGCAGGCGCGCCAGCAGATCCCGGCCGTTCTGGTCCGTGCCCAGGAAATGTCCGGCCTCGAAATTGGGCGGCTTGCGGATCGAAGACCAATCCACTTGTGAATAGCCCCAGGGCAGGAAATAGGGGCCGATGATGGCAATCAGCACGATGGCTGCCAGCACGAACAGCGATACCATCGCTGCCTTGTTGGCCAGGAGGCGCCGGATCGCGTCGTCGGTGAGCGAACGGCCCTTGGGCGCATCCAGCTTTGCCAGCTTTTCGGCATAAGCCGTCAGCGTTTCGTCCTTGCGTGTAATGCCGGGCATCAGCGGTACCTCACCTTGGGATCGAGCCAGGCATAGGCGAGATCGACGAGCAGATTGAGAACGAGAATGAGCGCCATGTAGAGCACCACCGTGCCCAGAACGAGACCGTAATCCCGGTTGAGCGCGGCGTTGATGAAGTACTTGCCGATACCGGGAAGGCCGAAGATCTGTTCAACGATCAGCGATCCGGTGAGCAGGTATGACAGGCCCGGCCCGAGATAGGACACGACGGGGATGAGCGCCGGCTTGATGGCATGCCGGGCCAGGACCAGCCGCTGGCCAAGGCCTTTGGCCCGTGCCGTGCGCACGTAATTGCTGCCCAGAACTTCGATCATCGAGCCGCGCATCAGGCGCGAGATGCGCGCCGCATGCGGCCAGGCCAGAACCGTGATCGGCAGGATGAGATGAGCGATCGAGCCGGCTCGCCAGCCACCGGCCGGCAACCATTTGAGATAGACGCCGAACACCAGCTGCAACAGGCTGCCCATGAGGAAGTTCGGCACGATAACGCCGATCATCACCACGAGGACGAGCACATAATCGGGCCACTTGTTCTGCGTCACGGCCGCCACCATGCCGGCCAAAAGGCCAATGGCAGTGGCAATAACGAAGGCGGTAAGCCCCAGCATGATCGAAAAGGGCAGGCCCAGCGCCAGCAATTGCGACACGGTGAAGTCCTGCACCACCATGGACGGGCCCAGATCGCCCTGAAGCAACCGCCCCAGATACAGGAAATATTGCACGATCAGAGGCTGATCGAGGTCATAGGCTGCCCGCAGATTGCGCAGGATATTGGCCGGCAAGGCGCGTTCGGCGTCGAACGGGCCGCCGGGGGCAAGCCGGAGAATGAAGAAACACGCCGTAACGGCGATCAGGGCGACCGGGATGGCTGAAAGCACCCGTCGCAACGCATATGCGAGCATTTTGGCGTTCCTCGTCCGCAGAACCGGCGCGGGCTCAAAGGGGCCTCTGGCGCTCGGGCAGAACGGAAAAAATCAAAAGAGGGACCGCCGCCGGTGGGCGGCGATCCCGGGGATCACGTTACTCGGACTTGGAGAGATAACGGGTCAGGTGACGGTCGACCGGATTGTCCTCGAAGCCGGAAATCCGGGGCGAAACCACCCACTTGGAAACGTAGTAGTAGATCGGCAGCACGCCGAACTCATCCATGGCGATCTTTTCGGCCTGGGCCAGCAGCTCGCCGCGGGCTTCCAGATCCAGTTCGCTCATGGCCTGGGTCAGCAGGTCGTCGTATTCCGCATTGGAATAGCGGCCATAATTGTTGCCCCATGCCACGGTGCCGCCGGCCTGTTCGGTGCCGGACTTGAGCAGGTCAAGCATATTGGACGCATCGTTATAGTCCATCAGCCAGCCGGCGCGGCCGATCTGGAAGTCACCTTCCTGCAGGGCATCGTAATGGGGACCCACTTCGGCGTTGAACAGCTCGACGCGGACATGGATCGGCTCCCACATGGAGGCGATCGCCACGGCGATACGGCGGTGGTTTTCGTTGGTGTTATAGCGCAGCTGCAGGCTGAGCGGATTGTCCGCAGAATAGCCCGCTGCTTCCATCAGCGCAGTGGCTTCCTCGACGCGTGCGCCGTAGTCCTCGCTGGCCCATTCGGGCATGTAGGCTTCGGAAGGAAAGTTTGCAGTGCCCGGCGGGACCCAGCCATAGGCCGGCAGTTCGCCGGTGCCCAGCACGTCCGGACCGATCACTTCGCGGTTGATCGCGATCGAGAGCGCCTTGCGGACATTGACGTCCTGAAGTTCAGGCAGCGACTGGTTCATCACGTAGTAATAGACGCCCAGGAACGGGGCCACGTGGGCTTCGCCTGGATACTGGTCCTGCAGCAGCTGATACTGGTCGGCAGGGAAGCTCGACAGGATATCGAATTCACCCGCACGGTAGCGGTTGAGCGCGGCATTGTCGTCTTCGGTGATGTGGTAGACCACTTCATCGATCGCGACATTGGCGGCGTCGTAATAGCTTTCGTTCTTTTCAGAACGGATGAACGAGCCGGGGACCCACTCGACCGGAATATAAGGGCCATTGGCGACGAGATTGCCGACCTGGCTCCACTCTTCACCAACCTCCTCCACGACATGGGACGGAACCGGATAGGCGGTATAATGGGTCAGCGCCGCCAGCAGATACGGCGTAGGCGCATTGAGAGTGATCTCGACGGTCTTGTCGTCGAGCGCCTTGACGCCGAGCTCGTCGAAATCGGTGATTTCGCTCGAGTTGATGGCTTCGGCGTTGAGGATGAAATGGTTGAGGTAGGCATAGCTCGAAGCTGTTGCCGGGTCCTGCAGGCGCTGCGCGCCGAGCACGAAATCCTGTGCAGTGACGGGCGTCCCATCGGACCACACGGCATCGTCGCGCAGGGTGAAAGTATAGACGAGGCCGTCTTCGGAAACCTCGTAGGAGGCAGCTTGGCCCAGGATCGGCTCACCAGCCGCGTCAAGCGTCATCAGGCCTTCGATGTAGTCGCTGATCGGGCGATCTTCCCAATTGCCCGATGCCTTGTGCGGGTCAAGGGTACGCGGATCGCCACCATTATGCAGCTGCAGCGTCACGGCAGAGGCCGCCGTGCTCATCATCAGGGCAAATACGCCCGCGGCCGTTACCGCCTTAAAGGTTGTGGTGAGCTTCATTATCGTCCCATCTCCTTGTGGAATTCCTTGAATATTTTATGTCGCCGCGCATTCCTGGGCGCGGGCAAAATCGGTGAAGAGCCAGTACTGGCCCCTTGCGACGGGCTGGACGGTATCCCGCATTTCCGTCCACTGACAAGCAAAAGATTGACCTAAGCGTCAGCCTCGCGCCGATTGTGAACACGTCTTGTGCATCGTTTGCTAACGCACAGCTTTGCGGCAATTGCGTATTTTAGGCAAAATCATGCCCTCACTGTCCTTTGATAAGGCCGGGGAAAATGCAGGTTGAGCCGATTGTTAAAGCGTCAGGCCGCCGCTGTGCTGGACGAGATAGATGACCAGCGCGACAGCGAGCAGAACGGCAAAGGGCAACCAGGCCGGCAGCGGGCCGCGCGGTTTCTTCACCGGCGGCTCGGGCTGCTTTTCGGGCCGCCGGAATTTCAGGACATTGTCGCTCATGCCGCGCTTTCCACCAGAGCGGCGACACCCATGCCACCGGCCGTGCAAACCGAGATCAGGGCGCGTTTGCCCGTTTGCCCGGCCAGGAGCTTGGCGGTGAGGCCAAGAATGCGCGCGCCTGTCGCGGCAAAAGGATGCCCATAGGCAAGGCTTGAGCCCTTGACGTTGATCTTGGCGGGGTCGATGTCACCCAATACCGTGTCGCGTCCCAGCACATCGCGGCAATAAGTCGGGTCCTTCCACGCCTTGAGCGTACACAGCACCTGGGCCGCAAAGGCCTCATGAAGCTCAAAATAGTCGATGTCGTCAAAGCCCAGGCCCGCCCGGGAAAGCATTTCGGATACAGCGATTGTCGGCGCCATCAGCAGGCCTTCGCCGTGGGCGAAATCATTTCCCGCAACGCGACCCGTGGTGAGATAGGCCAGAATGGGCAGGCCGCGGGCCCGCGCCCATTCTTCGGAAGCCAAGAGCACTGCGGCAGCGCCATCGGTCAGCGGGGTGGAATTACCCGCCGTCAACGTGCCATTGCCACTCTTCTTGTCAAAGGCAGGTTTCAGGGTCGCCATCTTGTCGAGATTGGCGTCGGCGCGCACATTATTGTCGCGCACGAGGCCAGCACATTGCACCAGCAGATCGTCGTGAAAGCCCTCTTCATAGGCTTTGGCGGCATTGCGATGGCTGGCTACCGCCAGTGCATCCTGCTCCTGCCGGGAAATGCGCCATTCCTGTGCCATCAATTCGCAATGCTGACCCATGGACAAGCCCGTGCGCGGCTCGTTGACAGACGGCGCGACCGGCGTCAGCTCACCAAAGGAAAAGCCTTTGGTAAAGGCCTTGGCCTTTTGCCCGGTGGTCTTGGCCGCATTGGCGGCCAGAAGCCTGTGCTGGAACTTGGAGCCGAAGACGATGGGGCTGTCCGATACTGTATCGGAGCCCGCAGCGATGCCGCTTTCGATCTGTCCGGAGGCAATCTTGCCCGCCAGCACAAGCGCGGCTTGCAGGCTCGTGCCGCAAGCGATCTGCATGGTCGTGCCTGGCGTGCGCGGGTCAAGCCCGGCATCGAGCAGCGCCTCGCGGGCTATGTTGAAGTCGCGCGAATGGTTGATTACGGCGCCCGCAATCACTTCGTCGACCTTTTGGCCCTTGAGACCATACTTGTCCGCCAATCCCGCAATAGTGGCGCCCAGCATGGAGAGATTGGTTTCATCCGTATAGGCGGTGCCGCCGCGGGCGAAGGGAATACGAGCCGAGCCGACAATGGCGACGCGCTTGAGTTCGGTCATTTTGCTTATCTCCTCTTACGCGCGGCCATCGGCGCGGGCCTTCATCGGACCGCCCAGGAACGGGGCAAATCCGGTGCCCATTATGACGCCGATATCGGCCATCTCGGGAGACGACACCACGCCTTCGGAAACGACGATCTCCGTCATGTCGACCAGCGGCCGCACCAATTCCCGGCCCAACCCGGCCAGATCGGCATGAGCAGGTGCCTCGCCTTTGATGGCCTTGCCTTTCTCCCACTTGTAGAAACCTTCGCCGGTCTTGCGGCCGAGCTTGCCTTCGGCAATCAGTTGGGCAAAGCGGCTGTTTTCGGGAACGGCATGGCCCAGTTCCGTCGCCACGGACTTACCCACGTCGAGCCCGACTGTGTCCATCAGCTCGATGGGGCCCATCGGCATGCCGAAAGCCACCGCAGCCGCATCCAGCAATTCCTTGCTTTCGCCACGCTCGACCCGCTCCACTGCGCCCAGCATATAGGGCATGAGCACACGATTGACGAGAAAGCCGGGCGCCGACTTGACCACGACCGGTGATTTGCCAATGGCCTGGGCAAAGCTGGCGCCCTTGCCGATGGCCTCGTCGGAATTGAACCGGGAGCGAATGACTTCCACCAGCGGCAGTTGCGCAACCGGATTGAAGAAATGCAAACCGATCAGGCGTGCAGGATCCTGCAATGCCTCCGCGATCCGCTCGAGTTCGATCGAGGACGTGTTGGTGGCCAGGATTGCACCGGGCTTGAGCTGGCCTTCCACCCCCTTGAAAATGGATTGCTTGACCTCGAGTTTTTCCACCACCGCCTCGATGATGACATCGGCACGGCTGGCACCCTTGCCCTGCGGATCGGCGGTGAGCCGCAGCATGGCGGCATCGACCTCGCGCTTTTTCTTGTAGCGCTTCTGGAACAGCTTCTTGGCGCGGTCGAGCGCGGGCTGGATTCGTGCCATGTCGAGGTCCTGAAGGGTCACGATCATGCCGCGATAGGCGCACCACGCCGCAATATCGCCCCCCATCACGCCCGCCCCGATGACATGGACGCGCGAGAACTTCGCCCCCTTGAGCCCCTGCTTCTTGAGGCTCTCGGACAAGAAGAAGACGCGCCGCAGATTGGTGGCGGTCAGCGATCCCATCAGCGGCACAAAGGCGTCGATCTCATGCCGGATCATGGCCTGCCAGTCATGGCCATGCTGCTCGAACAATTCGATGAGCGCATAGGGCGCCGGATAATTGACGCGATTGGCTTTCTTGCCCACTTCGGCGCGCATTTTGTTGGCGAGGTAGTCGCGTAGCAATGGCCAGGCCATGGCGCGCTTGGCGAGGGACGCCGGCTGGGACTTGCGGCGCTGCAACACGGCCTTGCGACCCTCCCAGCGCAGCATGTCGCGATGGCGCACCAGTTTGTCGACGAGGTTGAGGCCCCGCGCCGCGCCGGCCCGCAGCATCTTGCCGGTCAGCATGATCTGCATGGCATCGACCGGGCCGGCCTGCCGGACCGAGCGTCCCGTGCCGCCGAAGCCGGGGAAGATCCCCAGATTGACCTCGGGGAACCCGATGCGGGTCTTTTCGTCATTGACCGCGATCCGGTAATGGCACGCCAGCGCAAGCTCCAGTCCACCGCCGAGGCAAAACCCGTGAATGCCGGCAACAACCGGAATTTTGAGCTCTTCGATGCGGGCAAACAATGCATGCGTACGCTTCAGCGCCTCGGGCAGGACGGAAAAATCGCTCATCGCGTCGAACTCACTGACATCGGCACCGGCGATGAAGCCGGATTCCTTGCCCGAGAGCAGCACGACGCCGACCAATTGGTCCGAACTGGCCAGGTCCTCGAACCGTGCCACCAGCGTTTCGAGCTCCATGATCGCTTCACGGCTGAGTACGTTCACCGATCCTTCGGGCGAGTGAATGGTCAGCCAGCCGATCTTTTCGAGATCGGTGTGAAAGCTCCAGTGTTTCGTCTCGGTTGCCTGTGGGGCGATCATGGTTTTTCCTCGATGCGGATCTTCGTCCGTCGCGGTGAACACTTATCCACCGCCGGGTCATTCCCGCGACAACGGGAACCCCTGTTTACATTCTGGCGGAGAATTCAGCTTTCGCCGGAATACCTCCGCGTTCGTGCCTGCCCCTACTCGGCAGCCTGCTGCGTCGTCGGCTTGAGCACATCCATCTCGAAATCATCGACATGCACGGCCCGATTGGTGGCCTCGTCGGCGGCCCGCATGATTCCCGCCTCGTTGTCGTTAAGGACACCGGCCGCCACGGCATCGGCAACCGCATCCCGATCCAGCCGGCGTTCGAACACGCCCTTGCGCGCCGCCTTGGTAAAGCGGGACTCGATCTCCTCGGCTTCGGTCACCTTGATAAACGCATCTTCCAGAACGCCCGTAACGTCATTGGGGTCCATGGACACGAAGATGCCCGTCGTCAGGCGGTCGCGGAAGGCGCCCGGACGCAGGATGGACCGCACGAAACGATAATTAACCCGGTCGCTGGCGCGCTTGGCGTGCCGGCCGAGCGGAAAGCACAGGAAGCGCATGGCATTGGCGAAGACCGGATTGGGGAAATTGGCGAACACCTCCCCGAAGATGCGTTCGATATTGGCGACGCGGTCCTCCATGATGGCATCGACCAGATCGCGATCGTCACCGATGCGCCCCTCTTCGTCGAAACGCTTGAGCGTGGCCGACATCAGATAGAGTTCACCCAGAAGGTCCGCCATGCGGCCGGACAGCTTCTGCTTGCGCTTGAGAGCACCACCAAGGACGACAGTCGTCCAGTCGGCAACCAGCGCGAAATCCTGGGCATAGCGATGCAGCCGACGATACCAGCGCGCCATCGGCCCTTCATTGGGCGAGGAGGCAAAGGCGCCATTGCTCATGCCGTGCAGAAAGCTCGCAACGATATTGCGCAGCATGAACTTGGTATGCCCGCCAAAGGCGGAATCGAAAGCATCGATACCTGCACGCTTGTCCTTGTTCTGCGCTGCCTGCACTTCGCGCAGCAGATAGGGATGCGCCCGCAACACGCCCTGGGCGAAGGTCATGAGCGTGCGGGTGAGGATATTGGCCCCCTCCACGGTGATGGCCACCGGCAGCGCCTGATAGGCGCCGAACAGATAATTGCCCGGTCCGTCCTGGATGGCACGACCACCCTGGATGTCGAACGCGTCATCCATGCTGTCGCGCATCGCTTCGGTCGTGGTGTATTTGAGCAGGCCCGCAATCACGGCCGGGCGCTGGCCCTCGTCCACCATCGAGGCCGTCAGGCGGCGGGCCGCCTCATACATATAGGCGCGCTTGACCATCTCTCCGAGCGGTTCGGCCACGCCTTCCATGAGGCCCACGGGAATGCCGAACTGTCGACGCACCCGCGCATAGGCCGACGTCGCCCGCAAGGTCGCTTTTATCGAGGTCGTGCCGATGGCCGGTAGGGAAATGGCACGCCCTGTTGACAGGCATTCCATCAGCATCCGCCATCCCTGGCCGGCATATTGGGTGCCGCCGATGAGAAAATCCATGGGAATGAACATGTCTGTGCCGCGCACCGGGCCGTTCATGAACGCCTGGCGAGCCGGGAAATGCCGGCGGCCGATATCGAGCCCCGGATGATCGTGCGGGATCAGCGCCAAGGTGATGCCGATATTGTCACCGCGCCCCAGGTGATTGTCGGGATCCTTGAGGATAAAGGCGAGACCGACCAGCGTGGCGATGGGCGCAAGGGTAATGTAGCGCTTGTCGAAGCTGAGACGAACGCCAAGCACTTCCCTGCCCTCATGCATGCCCTTGGTGACGATGCCGATATCGCGCATCCCACCCGCATCGGACCCCGAATGCACGCCCGTCAGCGCGAAACAGGGGACGTCCTCGCCCTTGGCCAGCCGGTGGAGATACTTTTCCTTCTGTTCCGGCAAGCCATACTTTTCCAGCAATTCGCCGGGCCCAAGAGAATTGGGCACCATGACCGTGATGCCCGCGGCAACCGAGCGGCTGGCAATCTTGGAAACGATCATCGATTGCGCCTGCGCGGAAAAACCATGCCCGCCATGCTCCTTGGAGATGAGCATGCCCAGAAAGCCATTGTCCTTGAGAAACTGCCAGAGTTCAGGGCTGAGATCGGCCCGGTTGTGCCGGATGTCCCAGTCATCGATCATCTTGCAGGCGACTTCCGTCGGACCGTCCAGAAAAGCCTGTTCCTCCGCTGTCAGCGTCAGCGGACGGATGGTCGTGAGCTTGTCCCAGTCGGGGCGCCCGGAAAACAGCTCCGCATCCCACCCAACGGTCCCCGCATCGAGCGCTTCCTGCTCGGTGCGGCTGACTTTCGGCAGGATGGAGCGCACCGCCCCGTAGATCGGCGGGACCAGCAGCGCCATGCGGATGGGCTTGACGGACAATACCAGCAGGATCACGCCAAAGACGATCAGGAACCAGCCGAACCCGCCCAGGGCATAGACGGCGCCATCCTGGGTGAAATCGAGGCCCGAGAGCAAGCCAATCGCGGCAAAAGCTGCGCCCCATTGCCAGAGCGGGCTTTCCCGCATGGCCAGCGTTGCAAAGACAATAAGACTGATCGCAACCAGCAATAGGGTCATGCCCTCATCCTCCTCGGATGGCAGGGCCCGCTCCTGAAAGGGGCCGCTGCCCACCATTTCTCAATGCTGCCGAACCCTTTGGGCTTGGCTGACATCGTCCGCACGCGCTGCGCAGCATAGCGCGGCCGCATGACATCACATAACGGCACTTTACCCAAGTTTACCTATACGTCAACTACCAGCCCTTTACGTCCATATCGCCGGACGCACTTGTCCGCGCCAGTAGAAGCCGCAATGGCATCGAATTGACGCTAACGTTAACCCATGGAATAGTTTGCGGGTTCCGGCCCATCGGAAACAACGGGAAAATCCCACGAGCTCGCAAAGGCCGAGCGCAGAGGAGGAAACGAAATGGACACGACTGCCAACGCGCCAGACAGCCTGCGTCCCTGGATCGCCAGCTATCCCGAAGGCATTTTGTGGGATGCCCCGGTTGATGAAACGCCCGTGCACGAACAAGTCCTGGCCGCCTGCGCCAGGAACCCTGGCGCTCTGGCGCTGGATTTTCTCGGAGGCACAACGACCTTCGGCGAGTTGGGCGAGCAGATCAATGCCTTCGCCGGAGCGCTGCAATCGCAATTCGGTGTCACCAAGGGCAGTCGCGTTGCGCTGATGCTGCCCAACACACCCTTTTACCCCGTCGCCTATTACGGCGTGCTACGGGCCGGCGGCACCGTCGTGAATTGCAATCCGCTCTATACGGTCCCCGAGCTCAGCCACATCACGGCCAATGCCGGCGCCGACATCATGGTGACGCTCGACCTCCAGCAGATCTACGAAAAGGGCGAGGCGCTGCAGAAGGCCGGCCACGTCAGGACGCTGATCGTCGCCCATTTCCCCAATGCCCTGCCACTGGTCAAGAAAATCCTCTTCTCTGTGGCCAAGCGCAAGGACTTGGCGCGACCCACCTATGCCAGCACGATCGTCTCCTTCGAAAAGCTGATAGCGCGCGGCGACAAACCCGGGCCCGTGAAAATCGACGCGCGACGTGATATCGCCGTCCAGCAATATACCGGCGGCACTACCGGCATTCCCAAGGGGGCGCTGCTCAGCCACGCCAATATCGCCGCCAATGTCAGCCAGATCGACAAATGGGGCGACGGGCTCTTCTACGAACCGTCCAAGGTCGTCGCGGTCCTGCCCTTCTTCCATATCTTTGCAATGACCGTGTGCATGAACGTGCCGCTGGGCAATGGCATCCCCGTCATCATGCTGCCCCGCTTTGAACTCAAGGCGCTCCTGGGCATTTTTGCCCGCACCAAGGCCAATGTGCTGCCCTCCGTGCCCACCCTGCTCAACGCCGTTGCCCGCGCTGACAGCGTCACCCCCGATCAGCTGGCCTCGCTGGAGGTTGCGATTTCCGGCGGCGCAGCCCTTCCCGACGAAGTGCGCAACGCCTTTGCCAAGAAATCCTCAAAGGCCATTCTCGCTGAAGGCTATGGCCTTACCGAAGCCTCCCCCGTCGTCTGCTGCGCGGCCCTGCGCAAACCCAGCAAGCCCATGTCGATCGGCCTGCCGCTCCCCGGCACCGACATCCGTTTCGTCGACGTCGACACTGGAGCCGTGGTCGGCATCGGCCAGGACGGGGAATTGCAGGTCAAGGGTCCACAGGTCATGTCCGGCTATTTCGAAAATCCCGAAGCCAGCAAGGACGCCTTCATGGATGGCTGGCTGCGCACCGGCGATGTCGGGCACATGGACGAGGATGGCTATGTGTTCCTGGTCGATCGCATCAAGGACCTCATCATCTGTTCCGGCTTCAACGTCTATCCGCGCACCATCGAGGAAGCACTGATGACCCACGAGGCGGTCGAGGAGGTCAATGTCATCGGCGTGCCCGACGAATATCGTGGCGAGGCACCTGTGGCCTATATCAAGCTCAAGGCGGGCCAGACTGCCACCGAAGACACTCTCAAGGCATTCCTGCGCGACAAGCTCAACAAGATCGAGATGCCGCGCGAAATCATCTTCAAGGACGCCTTGCCCAAGACGCTGATCGGCAAGCTCTCCAAGAAGGAGCTGCGCGAGGAATATGCCCAAGGGAAAGCACAAAAGAAGTGAAGACCGCAGACGCCGAAAGCCGGGATCTTTTCGCCATTGCCGATCTTGCCAAGGAATTCGGCATCTCCACCCGCGCCATCCGCTTCTATGAATCCAAAGGCCTGCTTTCGCCCGAAAGGGTAGGCGCCACGCGCATCTTCCGACGCCGCGACAGGGCCCGTCTGATCCTGATCCTGCGCGGCAAGCGCCTCGGTTTTTCGCTGCGCGACATTTCCGATTATTTGAGCCTTTACGATGCCGATCGCTCTCAGCAGGTCAACCTGCTGGCAGAAAAGGTGGACGAGCGTATCGCGCTGCTCGAGCGCCAGCGGGATGACCTCGACACGACGATTGGAGAATTGCGCGAAATCCGCAAATTGGCTGAAACCGCCTAGCCACCTATGTCTCGCCCCGCCCCCTGATGGGCTTGGTCATGAAATCGGGTTTTTTCGGCTTCTTCCATCCCTTCGGCGGCTGGCGCACCGGCACATTGGAGCCCAGCCCCATCTGACCCGGGGGCGCCTGACCCACCGACACCTCGACCGGATTACCCTGATCGTCCAAGATCGTGGTGGCTTCGGCATCCTCGCCCTTCCAGCGGGCGATTTCGTCACGCAGGGCAGCGGCCCTCTCGAAATCGAAATTTGCCGCCGCTTCGTCCATCTGCTTTTCCAGCGCCACCAGTCGCGCTTGGTTGCTTCGCGATGACATTGGCTCTCTCCTGTTGATGCAGACCTCGTGATGGCGGTCCAGCTGAGCTAGATAGCGTCACCCGACAAAGGCATCCATGTCCTCAAGCCGGGCCGCCTCGTTTGCGGGCTTGTCCCAGCGGATGCGATTGATGCGCGGGAAACGCAGGGCCACGCCGGATTTGTGCCGCCCGCTCTTCTGAGCACTGTCAAACGCGACTTCGAAAACCAGTTCCTTCTTGACCTCCCGCACCGGTCCGAAGGCAGCAATGGTATGGGCACGGATCCAGCGATCGAGCTGTTTGAGTTCTTCGTCGGTAAAGCCGAAATAGGCTTTGCCGATCGGCACGATCTCGTTCCCCTTCCACACCCCGAACGTGTAATCCGAATAGAACGACGAACGCTTGCCGTGGCCGCGCTGCGCATACATCAGGACGGCATCGACGACGTTGGGATCGCGTTTCCACTTGAACCAGAAGCCCTTGGGCCGACCCGGCACATAGGGCGAACTGCGCAGCTTGATCATGACCCCTTCATGGCCATGCTCATCCGCACCCTGCCGACGCAATCGCCCCAGATCGTCCCAGTCCGCATAGGGCAGGATTTCCGATAGATCGAGCCGTGTCTGCGGATTGGCCGCGAACCAGGCTTCGAGCCGCGCCCGTCGTTCCTGCCAACTCAGCGCGCGAATGTCCTCGTCGCCGTCGAACAGCATGTCATAGACCCGCACGAAGGCAGGCAGCTCGGCCATCTGTTTGCCCTGCGCCTGCTTGCGGTTGAGCCGCTGCTGCAGGTCATTGAAGCTCCTGGCGTCGAAATCCGCTCCGACCAGCAATTCGCCATCGAGGACCGCCCGCCCCATGGCAGCCTCCACCACGTCCGGAAAGCTGGGCGCAATATCGTCACCGGTGCGCGAGAACAGCGAGACGCCATCTTTGCCCATGACCAATTGCACGCGGATGCCGTCCCATTTCCATTCAGCCGAAAAATTTCGCGGATCGAGCTTTTCGAAGTCGCTTTCTTCGATCGGCGTCGAGAGCATCAACGGATGAAAGCGCGCATTATGGTCGATGTCCGGCCGTCCGGTCCTGCCCTCGAGCCAGGCGAACAGGTCTTCGTAGGGCGGCTTGAGCCCGTGCCAGACTTCCTCGATCGCCTGCAATTCGACCCCGCTCATTTCGGCGAGCGCCGTCTTGGCCAGACGCGCCGAAACCCCGATGCGCAAGGCCCCGGTCGCCAGTTTGATGAGCGCCCAGCGCTCGTGGATGGCCGCCTGGCTCAACAGCCCCCCGATTACCTTTGGCAGTTCCGCCTTGGGAGTTCGGTTGAGAAGATCGACGAGCGTGCTGAGCCGAGGCAATTCTCCTTCGCCATGATGCGGCCAGATCAGCGCGATGGTCTCGCCAAGATCGCCCACGTAATCATAGGAGAGAGCAAAGAGCGTCGGGTCCACTTCCGCTAACACCGTCTCTTTGAGCAAAGCCGGCTTGACGTTGCGGATGTCGAGTTCGCCGGTCAGAACAGCCAGGGCCAGCCCACGATCGGGATCGGGAACCTCGGCGAAATAGTGCGCCAGTGCAGCGATCTTGCGGGTCCGCGATGGAGTGAGCGCCAAGAGTTCAAGCAGGTCGGCAAACCGTTTCACTCTCCCCCCTCCCCGCCATCGTCGTCGAGGCCAGGCAGGGCCAGGGGTTCTGCCTCGAGCCCTTGCTGGCGGCACCAGTAGACGAGCGCGTCCTCCCGTCCATGCGTCACCCAGATGGTCGAAGCGCCGCTTTCGAGAATGGACGTATTGAGTTCGCCCCAGTCGCAATGATCGGAGATCACCAGCGGCAATTCCACCAGCGCCTGCCGCGCCCTTTGCTTGATACTCATCCAGCCGGAGGCCTGACAGACCACCGGATCGGGAAAGCGACGGCTCCACCGGTCGCGAATGGCTGAAGCCGGTGCGATCACGATCTGCCCGGCCATCGCCGCCTTGGGCATGCCGGTTGCCGGGATGAGTTCGCCTAGGTCAACGCCAAGCTCCTGATAGAGAGCGCACAACCGGATCATCGCACCATGGAGATAGATTGGCCTGTCCCACCCGGCGTCGCGCAGCAGCGCGATGACCCGCTGCGCCTTGCCCAAGGCGTAGGATCCCACCAGATGGCAGCGATCCGGCTGGTCGGCAACCGACTTCAGCAGACGGGCAATCTCCGCCTGCGGCTTGGGATGCTGGAAAACCGGCAGCCCGAATGTGGCCTCGGTCACCAGCAGGTCGCATTCCACCGGCTCGAAGGCCTCGGCCGTACGGTCGGGCAGGCGCTTGTAATCGCCGGTAACCACGGCTCGCTTGCCCTCGACCTCCACCAGGACCTGCGCCGAGCCCAGAATGTGTCCCGCCGGATGCAGGCTGACGACCGCCTGATCGATCTTGAGCCGTTCACCGAAGCGCAGGGCATCGAACTGCCCGGCGCAGTCCTCGCCGTATCGCGTCTTCATGATGGCGATGGTCTCGGGCGTGGCCAGCACGGCCCCATGGCCGCTTCGCGCGTGGTCGGCATGGCCATGGGTGATGATCGCCCGCGGCTTGGGCGTGTCCGGATCGATCCAGGCATCGATGGCAGGCACATAAAGATCGCGAGTGAGAATGGGCTGGCTCATGGCATCATCAACGTTTATCGCAGACCTCCGGTTCAGTCCCCTCTTTCGCGCATCACCCCACAATCACGGCGAGCAGCTGGGTGGGCAAACCTAGGTCGGGTGAGTGGATTTATTCCCGCAACATCTTCTAAAACACCTTCGAACCAAGGAGACCGACATGCGCAAGACCACTCATCCCGCCGGCACTGTCCATCGCCTGTCCATCGACAGCAAGGCGCTTGTCGGCAATCGCCTGGGCGATCCCGCCACCCGCATCGTCGATGTCTATGTTCCCCATGGCCATGACGGAAAAGACTTGCCGCTGCTTGTCGATCTAGTCGGCTACACAGCCGGCGGCCCGGCCCATACAGCCTGGAAGAGCTTCACCGAAAACGTGCCAGAACGCCTCGACCGGCTGATCGGCGACGGCAAGATGGCCCCGGTCGCAGTCGCCTTTCCCGATTGCTATTCGCGCCTGGGCGGCAATCAATATGTAAACTCACCCATTATCGGCAATTACGAGGATTTCCTCATCGCCGAAATGCTGCCCGAAGTCGAAACGCGTTTCGGCTGCGGGGGAGCAGGAAAGCGCGGCGTCTTCGGGAAGTCGTCGGGTGGTTTTGGCGCTCTGGTCCATGCCATGCGCCACCCCGATATCTGGTCTGCCGCCGCCGGCCATTCAGGTGATGCAGGCTTTGAAAATCTCTATCTGCCCGAATTTCCCGCCACGCTCCGCGCCCTGGCCAAATCCGGCAACTCGATCGAAAAATGGCTGACCGGCTTCGAAGCCAAACCCAAGCTCGATGGCAAGGACACGCTTGTGCTGATGATCCTGGCGCAGGCCGCAAGTTTCGATCCAGATCCCGACCCGAACGCCTTTTTGGGCCTGCGTCTGCCGGTGACGCTGGATACGTGCGAGCTGATCGAGGAGCGCTGGCAAAACTGGCTTCGCTGGGACCCGGCCCGCATGGTGCAAACCAAGGCGGACGCCATTGGAAAGCTCAAGGCCTTCTATCTCGAATGCGGCACCGAGGATCAGTACAATATCCTCTACGGCACCCGTCGCATCCACAAAACCCTCAACCAGCGTGGCATAAGCCACCGTTACGAGGAATTTCCCGACACCCATTCCGGGGTGGATTACCGCATGGACGTTTCCCTGCCCTATCTCGCCCAGGCGCTTTCCGCCTAGCCGAGGAGGGACATCTTCAAAATCATCCACCCCAGCGTGAAGACAACGCCCACAAGACCAGCCCAGGCGATGGCAAGCAGGCCATCGCGGGCCGTGATCGACAAGGCATAGACCGCAACGATGCTGGCCGCCCAAGTGGAGGTGAAGGGAATGAACTCGAGCAGCGGCATGATGCACCCGACAAGGACGCAGACCATGGCCCCTACCCGTCGCATCAGCGCGCCTGTCATAAAGCGGGCGCGCCGCTTGACCACACCGTCGGCGACCCGGCTGACCGGGCGAAGGAACTTGAGCAGCTTTTGCGCATGATCGGCCGAGATGCAGCGCTCGGTCAGCCATTTGGGCAGCCATACCTCCTCGCGCCCCAGCACGATCTGCCCTGCCACCAGAATGGTATTGAGCCCGACCAGTGTCGGAACGCCGGGAATGATGCTGAGTGGTGAGATCACAATCAGGGCCGGAAGAAGCAGCATGGGCCCAGCCGCGCGCTGTCCGGCAATGGTCTGCACCAGGCCAAGCGACACCTTTTCACCCGCATCGGCGCGTTCTTCGACCTTTCGGACGAGCCGGCCGAGCGCGCCTTCCCGCGTTGCTGTCATGATGGTGTCCTTTCGGCAGATGAACGCTTCTGCCGAAAGCCCGTTCCCGCCATCAGACGGCCTTGGACACGCTCAACAGGCCCGGCTGCTTCTCATTGGCCGCATTGATGGCCGCTTCACCACCCAGCACCACCACGTGGCCTTGAGCGGCAACTGCATCCAGAGCGTCGGCCAGGGCCAGGAAATCGGCCCGGCTGGTCGCCAGGATCTCGTCGCGCCGGCGCTGGCGCAATTCATCGCTGGTGCCGTTGAGTATGCGCCACATGGCCGAATAGCCCTTGGCGTCGACGAATTCGGGCCGGTCGAGATCGCCGACCACCCCGATCACCGACCGCACGAGATCGGTTTCTCCGATCTCGGCCCGCAGCGCCTTGGCGGCATTGTCATAGACGTCTAGCGTCTTGGTCAGATTGGGATCGCGATAGGAAAGAAAGGCGAAATTGCCCGAGCTGAGATCGAACCGGCTCGATCCGCCATAGGCCCCGCCCTGCACCCGGACCTTGTCCCAAAGATAAGTGGTGTTCAATAGCCGCAGCGCCACCGCCGAGGCCGCGCTCAGGTCAAACCCCAAGGCCTTGAGATTGGCACCCTTGCCGACATAATTGACCTGGGCCGGGATGACGAGCCCCTCGTCGGCCGGTGCGAAATCGTGGCTCCAGTCGGCATCGGCATGGTGCGTGTCGGGCAGGGCTTGCGCAAAAGTCGTCAGCTCTCCCTGCGCCCGGTCCCAGATCGCCTCGTCCGTGGTGAGGTTGATGACCATGCGGCCGCGATTGAACAGCGTATCGCGAATGCGCCGCAAGACACTCTCCACCGCCTCCCAGTCGCTATCGATACGCTTGACCAGATCCTTGAGGAACCGGCCATAGGATACGCCGCTCATCTGCTCGGCGATCCAGCCGGCCTCGGTCAGCCCGGCCTTGAGGCGGGTATCGACGATGCCATTGCCGCCCGGCACCAGCCGCGCTTCGAAACCGGCCTTTTCCTCGAGCGCCATCTGGCGGAAACGCTCGCGATTGTCGAGACGGGCGTCGAGCAGGACATCGGAGAAAATTTCCAGCATAGCGCCGAACTTGTCCGGCACCGCCTTGCCGGAGAGGAAGAACCAGGCCGCGGTACCCGCCCCGTCCTGCCGGGTTGCCAGCCCGCGATGCTGGGCGATGCCGCCTGTCGTCCGTCCGATCCTTTGGGTCAGCGAGACGAAATCTTCCTTGCCCGTCCCGGTCTGCAGCAAGGCGCGACCGAAAAGCGGCAGATAGGGCAGCAAGGCCTTGTCCAGTACGTGCAGGTCAAACCCAATATCAAGATAGGCGATGCCCAGGGTTGGCAGCCGATGGTAGAGCGCCCTGGCGCCGCCCAGCGTGCACTCCTCGGTGGGGATGGTTCGAATGGACCGGTCGAGATCGGCCAGCGTCAGGGTTGGAATGCGAGCAAGGTCTTCAGGCTTGTCAACGCTTTCCTGCAGCGCCTTGAGGCGCTCTGTCCGCTCGAGCACAGCCGCCAGGTCCGCCTCGCTGAGCCCGGCGCGCACGCTGGACAGCGTGTCAGCCTCCACCTTCGCTTCGCGCGCACCCTGGTCGGGGTCGGCTTCGAGCTTGACGGTCGCGCGGTGCGGATTGTCGAGGAAGAGGCTGCGGATCAGCCCCTGGAAATGCTCGCCCCGCGCCTTTTGCTTGAGACTTTCAAGAGCAGTTTCAAAGCTGAGCGGTGCCAGCGGGTCTCCCCCATGCAGCCAGGTGCCGAGCGCGTTGAACATATAAGTCATGCCGCGCGGATAAGACCCGGTATTCTGCTCGCGCAAGTTGAACTCGAACGTATTCACCGCCGCTTCGACCTGTTCGGCCGAAAACCCCGTCCGGGCGATCTCGGCCAGGGTGTCGAGCACCAGCGCTTCGATCTTGCCCGCATCTGCCGGGTCGACGCCCTTCAGCCCGAAGCTGGCCATCGGCTGGCGCAGGTAGGATGAAATCCCGCCCCCGATCATGCCCTCGCCCAGACCGCTCTCGGTCAGCGTCTTGCGCAGCGGCGCTGCCGAATTGCCGGCCAGGAGATAGCTCAGCATGCCATGGCTCAGCACCTCCTCCCGGCTCTGTGCCGGCTCGATCATCCAGTTCACCGAGACCATGCCGTCGCGGCGCTTGTCGGGATCGATGGTGCCGGCATAGGTCCCGGACACGGCACGCGGCGCATTCCAGCGCGGCTGCAGCTTGACCTCTGCATCGATCGCGATCCGCTCGAACCGGCTGAAATAGGCATCGAGAATCTCGAGCCTCTTGTCTGCCGGATCATCCCCGGCAAACACCACGCGGGCATTGGACGGATGATAATATGTCCGATGGAAGCGCTTGAACTGCTCGTAGGTCAGCTCGGGGATAACCTTGGGATCGCCCCCTGAACTCTTGCCATAGGTCGTGTCGGGATAGAGCGCGTTCTGTGTGAGCGTGTGCATCACCGAATCGGGCGAGGAATAGACGCCCTTCATCTCGTTGAAGACCACACCCTTGTAGACCAGCGGTGCATCGAGGCTCTCGAGCTCGTAATGCCAGCCTTCCTGCTCGAACGTCTCCTCGCTGATCAGCGGGAACAGCACGGCATCGAGATAGACATCGACAAGGTTGTAGAAGTCCTTGAGGTTCTGGCTGGCCACCGGATAGGCGGTCTTGTCCGGAAAGGTCATGGCATTGAGAAAAGTGTGCATGGAGCCCTTGAGCAGCTCCACGAACGGTTTCTTGACCGGATATTTTTCGCTGCCGCACAGCACCGAATGCTCGAGAATATGGGCTATGCCGGTTGAGTCCTCGGGGGGCGTCTTGAAGGTAATGCCGAAGACCTTGTTCTCGTCGTCATTGACGAGACTGAGCACCTCCGCCCCGGTTTTCTTGTGCCGGTAGAGCTTCGCTTGCGAATTGATTTCGGCAATGTTTTCGTCGCGGACGATCTCGAAGGCGGGGTGGGACATGCAATTCTCTTTCGGACAGTCGGACCATTAAGTTAGGCATCTGCGGCCCGGACCGCTAGAGCGGCCGGGACGACAAATGCTGAAGAATGCAGTTCCCTCTGGGGAGGAGGAAGTCTCGATCCAGGCCGCGCAACCCGGCTTACAGCCGGTTTCGCCACCTCAAACCGCGCCGCGGATTTCCGGCTTCACTTCGTTGCGATACCATTCGCCCAACTGTCCCATCAGCGCGGGGAAGAGGCTGCGCCGCTCCGACGCCTCGATATTGTCGGCGATCTGCTCGGGCTTGCTGACGCCGGCAATCACGGTCGAAACCTGCGGATGATCGAGGATCCAGCGCAGGGCAAACTGGCTCATCGACATGGATTCGGGGGCGAGGCCGCGCAATTCCTGGACCAGTTCGACGCCACGATCGAACGGAATGCCCGAAAAGGTTTCGCCCACCGAAAACGCCGCGCCATCGCGATTGTAGTTCCGGTGATCGGTCTCGTCGAAACGCGTATCCTTGTCATATTTGCCGCTGAGCAGGCCGGATGCCAGGGGCAGGCGAACGATGATACCCACGTCGCGCTCGGCCGCCTTGGGCAGAAGGGCTTCGGCCGCGTCCTGCCGGAAGAGATTGAAGATGATCTGCAGCGTCGCGCATCCGGGCTGCTCGAGGCAGATCAGGCCTTCTTCGATCGTCTCGACGCTTGCCCCCCAGTGCCGCACCAGGCCCTCGGTCCGCAGCTCGTCCATCCAGCCGAAAATGGCGCCATCGCGCAGCACCTGCGTGGGCACGCAGTGCAATTGCGCCAGGTCGAGCGTACGCACCCCCAGCCGCCGCGCTGAGCCTTCGAGGCTTTCCCGCAGGCCCTGCTTGGAATAGGTGTCCGGGAAGAGCGCGCCGGAGCGGCCCACCTTGGTGGCCACATGCACGTTCGGCCCTTTTGTATGGGCACCGATCCGGCTTTCGCTGAGCCCGCCGCCATAGACGTCGGCACTGTCCCAGAAGGTGATGCCGGCGCTGGCTGCGTGATCGAGGATGCTCGACGCCATCTCGTCGCCGACCGGACCGAAATCGCCGCCTAGCTGCCAGCAACCCAGTCCGATCTCGCTTACCAAATATCCCGTCTTGCCTAGGCGCCGCGTTTTCATTTTCGTTCTCCGTCTTTTTGGTTCGGGCGCATGTTCGAAGCTGTGCATCCGGCCTTCAGGCAGGACGTGACGCCCAATGCTGACTTGGGCAGCACCCTATTCGAAATAGTCGGGAAAGTCGCTGATGGTCTGGGTCAGAAGCACCTCGGCCCGCCCCAGATGCGCCCGCATCGCGGCCTCGGCAGCCGCGGGATCAGCTTCGCCCACCGCCTCGGCGATGATCCTGTGCTCGGCGATAGCGCGTTGGCTCGACGACGAACCCAGCGTCAGATAGCGCACCCGGTCGAGCTGCATCTTGTGGTCGTCGATCAATTGCCAGGCATATTCGACCCCGGCCAGACGGGCGAGCGTGCGATGGAAAAGCTCGTCCAGGATGTGGAAGCGCCGGCTGTCATTGGCGGCCGAGGCGGCATCCTGCTCGTCGATCAGGGCGGCCAGCACCGATGCTGCATCGGCTCCCGGGCTGGAGGCCACGCGCCGGATGATTTCAACCTCGATGCTTTCGCGGATGAACCGGCTCTGCCGTACACCGTCAGGCGAAATCTTTTTGACAACGGTCGCCCGCTTTGGGCGGATCAGCAGCAGGCCCTGCTGCGCCAGGCGGATAAAGGCTTCCCGCACCGGTTGGCGGGAAACGCCATAGCGCCCGGCAATATCGCTCTCCGAGATCACGTCCCCCGGCTTGAGCGCCATGGTCACGATATCGTCGCGCAATGCGCTCACGAGGCGCATGGCCATGGTTTCTTCGGTCAAGTCGGGTGCATCGACAGCCATTGCTGATTCCCTTTCATCCGACCATGGGCCGCTGCGCCGGTCCTGACTGCACCGCTTTTGCGGGCTTCCACAGCTTTCTGCCAGCTCGGCCGATACCGATTGTAGAAAGAAAATGTGCCACTTCGCAATCTTGTATGGTAGATACGCATCTGCGCTTGGTGATGGGCGCTGCCTGTTGTCTTGAGACCGGAGAATGAGAATGACGAAGACCTACGCGCTCGTGGGGACCGGAGGGCGTGCGCGCATGTTCTACGAAGCCATCCTTGGCCCTCATAAGGAGCAATCGAGGCTGGTCGCACTCTGCGACACCAATCAGGCGCGCATGGACTTCACCAACAAGGTGATCGTCGAGGAATTGTCCGGCAATGCGGTTCCCACCTACAGGGCGGCCGATTTCGCCAAGATGATCGAAGAGCTCAAGCCGCAGACGATCATCGTCACCTCGATCGACCGCACCCACCACCACTATATCATCGCCGCGCTGGAAGCCGGTTGCGACGTCATCACCGAAAAGCCGATGACGACCGATCCGGAAAAGTGCCAGGCCATTCTCGACGCCGTCGAGCGCACCGGCAAACAGGTCCGCGTCACATTCAACTACCGCTATGCCCCGCACAATTCGGCCCTGCGCGAACTCATTGCCGAGGGCGCCATCGGCAAGGTCACCTCGGTCCATTTCGAATGGTTGCTCGATACGCGCCATGGCGCGGATTATTTCCGCCGCTGGCACCGCGACAAGCGCAATTCGGGCGGGCTCATGGTCCACAAGTCCACTCACCATTTCGACCTGGTGAACTTCTGGCTCGGCAGCCAGCCCGAGACCGTCTTCGGCATGGGCGACCTCAAGTTCTATGGGCGCGCCAATGCCGAGGAGCGTGGCGTCTTCACGCCCTATACGCGCACCACCGGGGTCGAGGCGGCAAGGGACGACAAGTTCGCCATCGACCTGACCGCCAACCCCGTCCAGAAGGGCCTTTACTGGGACGCAGAGAAGGAAGACGGCTACCAGCGCGACCAGAATGTCTTCGGCGATGGCATTTCCATCGAGGATACGATGAATGTCATCGTTCGCTATCGCAACAAGGCGGTGATGACGTACTCACTCTATGCCTATGCGCCATGGGAAGGCTTCAACGTCGCCATCAATGGCACCGGTGGACGGCTCGAACTTACCGTGCACGAGAATTCCTACATCAATGCCGGCGCCGGTTCGGAAACCGAAGGGGCAGCAAAGGGCGTGAAACTCTATCACTTCCCGCTTCATGGCGAACCGCGCGTCGTCCCGGTCAAGCATGGCGAAGGCGGCCATGGCGGCGGCGACAAGATCATGCTCGAGGAAATCTTCGGCAACGCCACCCCGCGCCCCGGCTACGGCGCCAACCACCGAGACGGCGCGCTCTCGATCCTCACCGGTATCGCTGCCAACAAGAGTTTCGAAACCGGCCTGCCGGTCGATGTGAAGGGTTTGGTGCGGCTGTAAAAGACCCGAAACCGTCCCGCCATCGGCACCACCGGAAATGTTCCGGTGGTCCACGGGATGGATCGGTAATCACTGGATTGCCGGGACGCTCGGCAGTGACGCGGGGAGAGAGTTGGGGGCTACCCCCACATCCATCAGCTGTTCCGCCCCTGGGGGCCGCGCTTAGCGGCTGAACGGTACGCTCGCCGTCAGCACCTCGCCGGAATCGTTGAACTCGACTTCGAAATCCACCGTGATGCTGTCATTGCCGACCAAGAGGATCTTTGCGCCGATCCGCACGTCGCTGCCCGCACGGTCCTTCTGCTGCTCGCGCAGATCGAAGCTGATCCGGTCGCCAGACGTCTGGCCGACCGCCAGCCCGGTATAGCCGGCATTGCTGCTCATGGCCGCCTCGAAGCGCTGCTGGGCTTCGATATAGGCGATGGTGCCGCTGATCGAAAGCGTGGCATTCACCAGGGTACAGCGGCCGGTATAGTTGATCCGCCCTTGATTACCCTTGGCCACGCCCAGTCGGCACCGGAACGGTTCGTTGCGGTCCGGGCCCACCAGCGCGCTGTCCCCGCGCCAGTCCCCGATATAGGATTCGAGCAACGCCAATTCGCCCTGGGCCTGGGCCGGCACGACCATCTGCAGGGCCAGAAGGGCGAACAGGGCCCGCACTATAATCTTCACGCTAAACTCCTCCGAGCACTCGCTGTCAGCAATGTCTGCCAGCCCAATTCGAACTAGACCAGTAGGAAAGTGCTGGCGTTGACGGCTTTGTTACGAATTGAACGCACACATGGTTGAAAAGATTGTGCGCTGCGGCAGGACAGGCGGTGATGAGACGTGAGAACGCGACCTCTGGCCATGCCCCCTCTTTTCCGAAGGGCGCGATAGGGTCAAAAGAAAAGGGGAGGTCGCAGCGATTCTGACAGCTGCGACCGAGGGCAAGCGGGGACTTTTGATGACGCAGGCAGCTATCGTCGATGCCAGGGACGTTGACTACGCGCTCGAGATCGCCGGGCGACCGCTGACCATCCTGCGCAAAGTCAACCTGCGCGTCGCGCCGGCCGAAGTGGTGGCGATCGTGGGCCCGTCCGGCAGTGGCAAGACCAGCCTTCTCATGCTGCTCGCCGGCCTCGAAAAGGCCACCGGCGGCACCGTCGCGGTCAATGGCCGGGATCTGGGCGGCATGAGCGAGGACGAGCTGGCCCGCTTCCGTCGCCACACTCTGGGCATCGTCTTCCAGAGCTTCCACCTCATTCCCTCCCTGACTGCGCTCGACAATGTCGGCATGGCGCTCGAGATCGCGGAGCCCAATCTGTCCATGGCCCAGATCCGCGAAAAGGCCGCAGCTGCCCTGGCCTCGGTCGGACTCGAAAAACGTCTCGATCATCGCCCCTCTGCGCTATCCGGCGGCGAACAGCAGCGCGTCGGTCTGGCCCGCGCCAGTGTAGCCAATCCGCCCCTGCTCCTCGCCGACGAGCCGACAGGAAATCTCGACCAGAAGACCGGCGCCATCGTGGTCGATCTCATGTTCGACCTCGCCCGCCGCAACAACACGGCCGTCGTGTTGATCACCCACGACCCCGCCCTGGCGGCGCGGGCCGACCGGGTCTTTACCATGACCAATGGCGAACTGACCGAAACGCCGGTGGCCCGCTGATGCCCAAAGTCTGGCCCGCCATTCGCATCGGCCTTCTGGACATGCGCGGCGACCTGCGCCGCTTCCTGCTGCTGGTAACCTGCCTTGCTGTCGGGACCGCGCTCATTGCCGGCGTCAACTCTGTCGGCGCCAGCATCAGCCGCGCTATCGAATCGGGCGCGGCCGAGATCATGGGCGGCGACATCGAATTGTCTCGTGCCGATCGCCTCGCCACCGCCGAGGAATTGGCTGCCATGGCGGAGATGGGCCGGCTTGTCGGCACCATCGACACCAATCTGCGCGCCGAGACCTTTGACGGGGAAGCCTTTGCCGATGTCAGCGCGGTTGGCCCCGGTTATCCACTTTTTGGGCAGGTCTCGAGCCCGCATGTGCCCGTAGGGACCGATATCACCACTTTCCTGGCCATCGAGGACGACACGCCCGGGGCGCTGGTCGATGCCGTGATGCTCGATCAACTCGGCATTTCGGTCGGCGACAGCTTCGGGCTCGGCGGCACCGAATTCGTGGTCCGCGGTACGCTGGGGCAATTGCCCGACGCGCCCGTGCGCGGCTTCCGACTTGGCCTGCCGGTGCTGATCTCCAGTGACGGCTTCGGCGTCGTCAGCGACCGCACCTCGCCTCTGCCCGGCCTTGCCACCTGGTATCGCTACAAGATCGATCTCGCCACCGAGGATCTCGAGGCCGGCTTCGAAGCCGCCACTGCCCGATTTGCCGATGCCGGCTGGACCATCCGCTCCGCCCGCGAGGGCTTGGGACAGATGGCGCGCTATTACGACCTTTTCATGCGCTTTCTCGTCATTGTCGGCCTCGGCTCGCTGCTGATCGGCGGCGTAAGTGTGTGGACAGGCATGCGGGCCTATATTGCCGAACGCTCCGGCGTCATCGCCGTCATGCGGTCCATCGGCGCCGGGCGCGGCCGGGTCTTCGTGCATTTCCTCGCCCAGGTCGCGGCCCTGGCCCTGGTCGGGGTCAGCATCGGTCTTGCCGCCGGCGCCTCGATCGCTTTCCTCATCCTGCCCTCCATCGGCGACGCGGTCGGCATTCCCCTCAGCCGCGCCATACACATCCAGCCCCTGTTGATCGCAGCCGGCGCCGGCCTCGTCACCGCCTTTGCCTTTGCCTATCTGCCCCTGCAACAGGCCCAGACCATCCGCCCGGTCCTGCTGTTCCGCTCCAGGGGACTGGATGCGCCGGCAGTCGATTGGCGATCGCTGCTCCTCTCCTGGCAGGTGCTCCCGCTCCTTGTCGCCATCGCGGCGTTCAGCGTGCTGGCCTGGCTGATGACGGGCGACATCGCCCTCGTCGCAGCCTTTGGCCTTGCCAGCAGCCTGGCCGCCATCCTCTTCCAGCTCTTCATCCGCCTCGTGCAGGCCGGCCTCGCCCGCCTGCCCGAGCGGGGTCCGCGCATCCTGCGCCATGCGCTGCGCAATATCTCCGCAGCCGGGCAGAACGCAGCCGCTATTGTCGTTTCGGCCGGCATGGCCTTGGCCATGCTGATCGTGGTCCTCGTCATGCAGGCCAATCTGCAGCAGGAGTTTTTGGGCGCCTCCGCCTTCGACGCCCCGACCTTGGTCGGATCCGACCTTTTCCCCGACGAGGTCGAGGACCTTGCGACCCTGGCCGAAGCGGGTAATGGCATGTCCCGCTTCGTCTCGACACCCATGCTGCGTGGCTCTCTGGTCGATGTCGGCGGCACGACGGCCGAAAGCCTGCGCACCCGCGGGCCCGAGGCGACATTCCTGCTGTCCGGCGACGTTCCCCTCACCTGGCGCACCGAATTGCCGGCCTCCTCGCGCGTGACCGCAGGGCAATGGTGGGCTGAGGACTATTCGGGACCTGGCCTTGTCAGCCTGCACCAGAGCCTGCGCAATGGCCTGGGGGTTGACCTGGGCGATACGCTGACCTTCTCCATTTTCGGCGAGCCGGTCACGGTAACCATTGCCAGCTTCCGCGACTATTCCTGGCAGGGCGGCATCGACTTCCTTGCCACCTTCTCCCCCGGCGTTCTCGACGCCTATCCCACGACGCTCTTTGCAGCCGTCACCGCCCAACCCGGGCAGGAGGAGAACGTCACCCGCCTGTTGGCCAGCCAATTGCCTGATATCCGCTTCATCTCGGTGGGCGATACGCTCAAGCAGGTCACCGATGCCTTGGGTCAATTGTCGTTTGCCGCCGCCTTGGTCGGTGGTCTGGCTGTGGGCAATGGCTTGCTTGTGCTGATAGGATCGCTTTCCACCGGCCGCCGCCAGCGCGAGGCCGACACCATCATCACCAAGGTCCTCGGCGCCACCCGCATCGAGCTCATCGCCACCGCCTGCCTGCAATACGGCCTTCTGGGGCTTCTGTCTGCCATTCCCGCGCTCATTATCGGGCTCGGCGTGGGCCGGATCGTCACCATGCTCATGCTCGAGGTGGAATTCACCTGGCGTCCCGATGTCATCGGCCTGGTGCTGGTCACCGCTATCGTCATCACAGCCCTGCTCGGCGCCATGACGATCCTGCGCGCGGCCTCGGCGCGACCGGCGCGGCTGTTGCGCGACCTCTAGCGCATCTTTCCGACCGTGGACGCTCGCCCACCGGTTCGCATACCCCCCGAACGCGGATCGGCTGTGGAAGCCGGCTTTCACCTTTGGCCCGAATCGGTGACGCTGTGTGCTAACACTGCGCCAACCAGTAAGCCGTGCGTTCGCCCCGTCCCCGCTGGACCGAGAACGCATCCAGCCGGAGAGACAATGCAAGTCGCCATCGACATGGGAGAAAGCCGCGGCGCCGGCCCCGCCCATATGGACCTTGAGGAGCTCCTGGCCACCCGCTTGCTGGTGCAGGGCAATTCGGGGTCAGGCAAGTCTCACCTCCTGCGCCGCCTGCTCGAGCAATCCGCCCCTTGGGTGCAGCAATGCATCATCGATCCCGAAGGCGACTTCGTCACCCTGGCGGATCGCTACGGCCATCTGGTGGTCGATGCCGCTCGCACCGAGAACGAATTGACCCGCATTGCCGCGCGCGTTCGCCAGCATCGGGTCTCCGTCGTGCTCAATCTCGAAGGGCTCGATGTCGAGCAGCAGATGCGCGCCGCGGCCGCCTTCCTCGGGGGCCTTTTCGATGCCGACCGCGATTTCTGGTATCCCGTTCTGGTCGTCGTCGATGAAGCCCAGCTTTTTGCGCCCGCCGCCGCTGGCGACGTCTCCGACGAAGCCCGTAAATTGTCGCTTGGCGCCATGACCAACCTCATGTGCCGCGGCCGCAAGCGTGGCCTTGCCGGTGTCATCGCCACCCAGCGCCTTGCCAAGCTGGCCAAGAATGTCGCTGCCGAAGCCAGCAATTTTCTCATGGGCCGCACCTTTCTCGATATCGACATGGCCCGCGCCGCCGACCTTTTGGGCATGGACCGCCGCCAGGCCGAGCAGTTCCGCGATCTGGCCCGAGGCCATTTCGTCGCCCTGGGCCCGGCCATTTCCCGCCGCCCCCTGCCAGTGACCATCGGGCCGGTGGAAACCTCCGCCCGCTCCACCAGCCCGAAGCTCACGCCTCTGCCCGAGGCGCCGCAAGATGCGGCCGACCTGATCTTTACCCAGGATCCGGCTGAACTCGCCCGCCCGGTCGTGCGCCGCCCGCCACCACCACCACCGCCCTCCACCAACGAATTGCTGGCGCAGGTGGCCGAAGCGCGCGCCAAGGCCCGCGCGGAAGCGCCCGAGGCGCCGGTTTCGCTCTTCCCCGAGATCGACGAGGCAGAGCGCGAGGCCTTGATCAATGCGGTGATGGCCGAGCTTCTGAGCGATCCCGATGCCGGCTTCCGCACCCATGCCGTGCTTTATCAGGATTTCCTGGTGCGCTGCCGCATTCGCCGGGTGCCCGGCGAGCCGCCGGCCCTGCCTGCCTTCAAGCGGCTCCTCGCCGTGGCCCGCGTCGCACCCGATGCGGAAACCGCCGCCTCCGACGGCTGGCAGCAGGCACTGACGCTGTCCACCACCCTGACCGACGACGTCCAGGGCGTGTTCCTTGTCATTGCCCAGGCCGCGCTGTCGGGAGCGCCCTGCCCTTCGGATGCCACCCTTGCGCGCCTATACGGCACCCATTCCTCCAGCCGTGCGCGCCGGCTGCTCACCTGGTTCGAGGAACGGGGCCTGATCGTGTTGCGCACCGATTTCCGCAATCAGCGGATCATCGCCTTCCCCGAGCTGGGCGTGGAAACAGCGCCCGGCGATCCCAACGGCCCCGACATGCTGGCCGAGGAACGCGGCGCTGCCGAGTGATCAGTCGACGAGCTCGGCGCTGAAGGCGTAGCGGGCCGACGCCCCGGCGGGCAATTGCACCGAATAGGGCCGCGCCGCCAGATCGTCGGTCCCTCCCACTTCTGCGGCCGTACCGTGCCAGGGCTCGAGGCAGACAAACCGCGCGCCCGGCTTGCTCCACAGCGCCAGGTTGGGCAGGTTTTCCCAGGTGAAATGGATGGCTGGCCCAGCCTTGGGACCATAGCGAAGACCCGCGCCTGCACCTTGCGGAAAGATCATGGCATCGCTCTCGAACAGACTGGCATCCAGCGCCAGCTCGCCGCCGTGGAACGGCGATGCCTGTTCCTGCGGATCGATCAGGCCACCGGATAGCCTGCGCAATTGGGGATCGGCGCCATTGTCGAGCGTGATCCAGTGCGGCGCGGTGCCCGAGCCGGGCAAGGGCCAGGCAAAGGCCGGATGAAAGCCGATGCCATAGGGCATGATCGCATCGCCCAGATTGGTAACCTCGGCCGCGACGGTCACGCAGCGCCCCGAGATCTTGTGTTCCACATCGAGCCGGAATTCGAACGGATAGAGCGCCCGGCTCGCCTCGGAGGCGTCGAGCCGATAGACGCACCGATCCGTCTCCTCGACCACCAGGGTAAAATTGCTGCGCCGGGCAAAGCCGTGCTGCCCCATCTGATAGCGCTGCCCGCCGATCGAAACGCTGTCATTGGGCGCCCGCCCGACCATCGGAAACAGGATTGGCGACCGCCCCGTCCAATAGGCCGCATCGCCATGCCACATCCAGTGCCGGCCATCGCGCGTCTGGATAGACTGCATTTCGGCGCCCAATGCGGCCACATCGACCGTGATATCGCCATTACCGATTCGAGTGAGCTGCATGCGCGTCCCCAGGCGATTCGTTTGTTCGGACCGCACTGTACTGACGCCGTGCCTGGGTGAGAACTGCCCAGTACGCTGCGGGGTGAACAAGTTATCAATCGCCAGACTGCTCTCTCGCCGGTCTCGACCATGCCGGCAGCCCCTTGCCGCGCAGGACCGGCTGCCGCTATCTGCTGGGCATGTCCATGCCACCCCTTCCCATCGATGCTGTCCTGCCGCGTCTTGCCGAGGCCCTTTCTGCAGCCACGACGGCGGTCCTCGTCGCCCAGCCCGGCGCGGGCAAGACCACCCGCGTGCCGCTGGCCCTGCTCGCCGCCCCCTGGCGTGCCGATGGCCGTATCATCGTGCTGGAGCCGCGGCGCCTTGCCGCCCGGGCCGCAGCGCGACAGATGGCGCATTTGCTGGGTGAAGATGTCGGCCAGACCGTCGGCTATCGCGTGCGCATGGAAGCAAAGGTCTCCGCCCGCACCCGCATCGAGGTCGTCACAGAAGGCATCTTCACCCGCATGGTTCTGGACGATCCCGAACTGAACGGGGTCGCCGCAATCCTCTTCGACGAATTCCATGAACGCAGCCTCGATGCCGATCTGGGCCTGGCCCTGACCCTCGATGCCCGCGCCCTCCGGCCCGACCTGCGTATCCTGGTCATGTCCGCCACCATCGACGGCGCCCGGATCGCCGCCCTGCTCGGCGACGCCCCTGTGATCGACAGTCCGGGGCGCACCTTCCCGGTGCAAACCCATTACGCCGAGCCAGATCCGCTGCTTCGCCTCGAGGATCAGGTAACAAGTGCTGTCCTGCGGGCCCTGCGCGAGCATCAGGGCTCGGCGCTCGTCTTCCTGCCCGGCCAGGGCGAGATCACCCGCACAGCCGAGCGCCTCGCCGGGCGCCTGCCCGCCGATGTCGACCTTGCCCCGCTCTATGGCCAATTGACCCCCGCCGAGCAGGATCGCGCCATTCAGCCGGCGGCGGCCGGACGCCGCAAGGTCGTCCTGGCCACGTCCATCGCGGAAACCTCCCTCACCATTGAGGGCATCACCATCGTCCTCGATAGCGGCTTTCGTCGCATCCCGGTCTACGAGCCGGCCACCGGCATGACCACCCTGGCCACCACGCGCGTGTCGCGCGCCGGGGCCGATCAACGCCGCGGCCGTGCCGGCCGTACCGCACCGGGCGTGTGCATCCGCCTCTGGAACGAGGGGCAGACCGCTGCGCTTTCCCCCTTCGACGCACCCGAAATCCTCTCCGCCGACCTTTCCGGCCTCATGCTCGATCTGGCCGCCTGGGGCGTCACCGATCCCGGCCAGTTGGTTTTTCTCGATCCCCCGCCTGCCCCCGCATGGGCGGAGGCCCGCGCGCTCTTGCTGCGCCTCGGCGCCATCGATCCATCCGGCAGCCTGACGCCGGCTGGTCGCGCCCTGGCGCGATTGCCGCTTCATCCCCGGCTGGCGCACATGGTCCTTGCCGGCGCCGAAGACGGAGACGCCCAGCGCGCGGCCGAACTCGCGGTTCTGATCGGCGAACGCGGCCTGGGCGGAGACGACATCGATCTGGGACGCCGGCTCGACCGCTTTGGTCTCGACCGCTCCCGTCGTGCCGAAGATGCCCGTAATCTTGCTCGGCGCTGGGCAAAGCTGGCAGCCGGCAGGTCGGGTTCAGCCCTTTCGGCCGGGCACCACCTCGCCCGCGCCTTCCCCGATCGGGTGGCCCAATCGGCCGGCGCGCGCGGCCGCTTCCGGCTCGCCAATGGCCGACAGGCCCAATTGGACGAAACCCATGGCCTGGCCGGCGCCCCCTTCATCGTGGTCGCCGATGTGACCGGCAGCGCCGGACAGGCGCGCATTCGCGCCGCCGCCGCACTGGAGCAAACCGAGCTCGAAACCCTCTTTTCCGACCGGATCGAGACGACGACCAGCCTCGCTTTCGACCCGACCAGCAATGCGGTGCGCGCTCGTCGGCAGCGCCGCCTCGACGCCTTGCGCCTTGCCGACGACACCGCGCCCGTCGCCGACTTCGAAACCGCTGCACGCCTGCTGTCGGAAGCGGCGATGAAGCGCCCCGAGGCCCTGCCCTGGACCAGGGACCAAAAGACGCTGCGGGCGCGCTCGAGCTTTCTCCATCGCCAGGTCGGCGCCGAATGGCCCGATCTTTCCGACACCGCCCTCGCCGCCGATCCGCACTGGCTCGCCGCTCACCTCCTCGGCGAAACAAGACTATCGGCCATCAAAGCCGATCATCTGGGCATGGCGCTCGACAGCGTCCTGCCCTGGGCGCGACGCCAGGATATCGACAGGCTCCTGCCCAGCCATTTCCACGCCCCCTCCGGCTCTCATCTGCCCATCGATTACGAGGCCGAGAACGGTCCCGCGCTCGAAATCCGCGTCCAGGAACTATTCGGGCTGGATCGCCACCCGAGCATTGCGGGCGGCCGCGTACCGCTATTGCTTGTCCTCCTGTCGCCGGCCCATCGCCCCATCCAGACGACGCGCGACCTGCCCGGCTTCTGGCGCGGGTCCTGGAAGGATGTCGCCAAGGACCTCAAGGGGCGCTATCCGCGCCATCCCTGGCCCGACGACCCTCTCGCCGCCAACCCCACCAGCCGCGCCAAGCCGCGCGGCACCTGATGCCAATAAAAAGCCCCGGACCAAGGTCCGGGGCTTTCGGTCATTCGGCCGGCGTGAAGTTGAGCGCCACGCCATTGATGCAATAGCGCAATCCGGTGGGCGGGGGCCCGTCGGGAAACACATGGCCCAGATGACTGCCGCAGCTGGCGCAATGCACTTCCGTGCGCGTCATGCCATAAGAACGGTCCGTCTCCGTCTCCACTGAGCCGGGAATGGGATCGTTGAAGCTGGGCCAGCCCGTGCCACTCTCGAATTTCAGCGTCGAGGCAAAAAGCGGTGTGTCGCAGCCCGCGCAGGCAAAGGTGCCCTGGCGCTTTTCATAGAGCAGCGCACAGCTTCCGGGCCGCTCCGTTCCGTGCTCGCGCATGACCTGATATTGCTCGGGGGTCAGCTTCTGGCGCCATTCGGCATCGGTCCGCGTGACGGGAAAGGCATGAGCGTCCATGACATCACTCCTTTGTCGGGCTCGTCTTGGCCCCAGATATAGGCATAGTGCGGCAAACTTCCCAGCACTGTTCACAAACCTTTGCCATGACCGATACTTCCGCCCGGATTACCTCCATCGAAGCGCTTGAAGCGCTCTATCTGCCCGCGCCGGCCCCCGCCTCGACCACCAAGGTCGCCCATTTTATGACGCCACATTATCGGCGCCTCATCGAGATCAGCCCTTTTGCCGCTTTGGCAACGGTGGGGCCGGAGGGCATCGATTGCTCGCCACGCGGCGACAAGCCCGGCTTTGTGCGCATTCATGACGACCACACCCTGATGATGCCGGACCGGCGCGGCAATAACCGCATCGACAGCCTGCGTAACATCGTGCGCGATTCCCGCTGCGCCTTCTTGTTTCTCATTCCGGGCTCGGGCACCACGATGCGCGTCAACGGGCGCGCTCATCTCTCCATCGACCCGGACCTGCTCGAGAGCTTTGCCGTCGAGGACAAGGCCCCGCGCAGCGTCATCGTGCTCGACATCGACGAGCTCTATTTCCAGTGTGCCCGCGCCATCATCCGCTCCGAACTCTGGAACCCGGACCGCCACGTCGACCCCGCAAGCTTGCCCACGCCCGGAGAAATCCTCGCCTCCATGACCGAAAACCAGGTCGGCGGCGAAGGCTACGACAAAGCCTGGCCCGAACGCGCCAGACAGACGATGTGGTGATCAACTGCCACGCAGCGCGTCGTCAGATAAGCCGCAAAGCTGGCGCCCCTCGGAAGCACCATTTGCCTCAGTCTTGGTTTCGGGCGAGTCGAGAACAGGTGTGTCCGAGAACCGGCGCGGAGCGTGCATGAGCACGTGAGCACCGGAAGCGCAGGACATGCCTGTTTGCAGGTCGTCCGAAATCGAGGATGAGGTGAATGGTGGGAGTAACAAGGATTGAACTTGTGACCCTTCGCGTGTGAAGCGAATGCTCTCCCGCTGAGCTATACTCCCACTCCGCATCGCCCCCTATGGAAGCAAGCGGCCGGAAAGAGATGGTGGGCGTAACAAGGATCGAACTTGTGACCCCTACGATGTCAACGTAGTGCTCTCCCGCTGAGCTATACGCCCATCTCTCCGGGCCGGAATTGCCTTGGCTCTTCCGGTGGCGCGGATAGACCACATATCCCGACCCTTGGTCAAGGGCCTTTGCTGCGATCGTCCGGCAAATTGTTTCCTTGGGGAAAACCTGCGGCGCGTACCGCCGCCTCAGGCGGCCAGCAGGCGCTCAACCTCGTTGACGAGGTCCTTGAGGTGGAACGGCTTGGACAGAACCGAGGCATCCTTGGGCGCATCGCTGTCCGGGTTGAGCGCCACGGCGGCAAAGCCGGTGATGAACATGACCTTGAGATCGGGATCGAGTTCGGTGGCGCGCCGGGCCAGTTCGATCCCGTCCATTTCTGGCATAACGATATCGCTGAGCAGCAGCGAGAACGGCTCCTCGCGCAGGCGCTCATAGGCGCTCAGCCCATTGTCGAACGACACCACTTCGTAGCCGGCATTCTTGAGAGCCCGCGTCAGGAACTGACGCATGTCGTTATCGTCTTCCGCGAGCAGGATGCGCTTCATCAATTCAAACCTCGAGGCCGTTCGCAGCAAGTGAGTCGGTATCTGGCGATGTTTATGCCAGTTGAGCGCTTTCGCAACCGTTAGCGTCGGCCGTTCCGCTCTTTTCACAGCGTTGCGATCCCGCAAAACTGGACAGGCGACCCATTGCCGCGCAACATTGTGACAAGCAAATCACCGGCGGCCAACGGCTGCCAGAGCGGGGGAGTGGGCGTGCGGTCCGACTATTGGGATCAACCGGCGTTCGAAACGATCAGGCCACGGCGCGTCCTCTCGCCCGTCGTATTCAACTCGCCCCATTCTGGCCGGGTCTATCCGCCGCGCTTCCTGGCCATGACGCGGCTCGACCATCTCTCGATCCGCCAGTCCGAAGACGCCTTCGTCGATGACTTGTTCGGCCGCGCTCCGCATCTGGGTGCACCGCTTTTGCGGGCGCATTTCCCGCGGGCCTATCTCGATGTCAATCGCGAGCCCTGGGAGCTCGACCCCACCATGTTCGCCGAACCGCTGTCGGATCGGTTCAACACCACCTCGCCCCGCGTCGCCGCAGGCCTGGGTACACTCGCCCGGGTGGTGGCGGAGAACAAGCCGATCTATCGCGAGCGGCTGACCCTGGACGACGCCCGCATGCGCATCGAGGGCATCTATCACCCCTATCATGCTGCCCTGCAGAAGCTGCTGGGCGAGGCCCTGGCCGGCTTCGGCCTGGCAGTGCTGATCGATTGTCATTCCATGCCGCGCATCGGCCGCCACGGCGAACGCGCCACCCCCGACATCGTACTCGGCGACCGCTATGGCACCACATGCGCGGCCCCGCTGGTCGATCTGGTCGAGACCATCTTCACCTCCGCGGGCCTGCGCGTCGCGCGCAATCGCCCCTATGCCGGCGGTTTCTGCACCCGCACCTATGGCCGGCCCCAGCATGGGGTGCATGCCCTGCAGATCGAAATCAGTCGCCACCTCTACATGAACGAGGCGACACTCGAGAAAAATGCGGGTTTTGACAGCATCAAGGCGCTGCTGGATCGGCTGGTGCAGACCTTGATCGGCATCGACCTCGTCGCCTTGGCCGGCCATGGCGCCATCGTCGAGCGCGAAGCGGCCGAATAGCAGCTTGAACAAAATGGGGCCGCCCCCAAAGACGGCCCCAGTCAAGGGAGGAACGATTTGTGCCGGGAGCGGGGCCTCAACCGCGACGTCCTGCACAGACCATGCTTCTCAGGGATGAACCCATTTGACTCCGCCAGCAAGCCGGATCGCGGCATTGGCGCGGAAAGGGGCGATCCTGTTGCAAAAAGGATTCAGGGCCATCCGGGCTTTCCCCAGGCGGGCCGGTCCATTTTCCGCTTCGGTTCTGTCGCGCCGCAGGCTAAGCGATGGGTCCAGAACAGGCCCTTACTCTTTATCGGACGGCGTGACCCATGACCCCCTCGATCGACTTCGCCCAGGTGGAAGCGGTACTTCTTGCCGCTGCAGATGCCGCTGCAGGCCGCACGTTGCCGCTCTTTCGCACGGGCCTTGCCATCGACAACAAGCTCGAAAGCGGTTTTGACCCGGTCACCGAGGCCGACAAGAGCGCCGAGACGGCGATCCGCGACATCATCTCTGCCGCCTTTCCCGATCATGCGGTCATCGGCGAGGAATGGGGCGTTTCCGGCACTGGCCCTTTCAGCTGGATCATCGATCCAGTCGATGGCACGAGAGCCTTCATTTCCGGCGCGCCGGTCTGGGGCACGCTGATCGGCTTTGCAATCGACGGCATTGCCGTGGCCGGTGTCATGAGCCAGCCCTTCATCGGCGAAACCTTCCTGGCCGTCCCTGGACGCTCGACCTATCGCCGCGGCGGAGAAACCCGGCCCAATCACACCAGTGGCCAGACCGATCTGGCGGCAGCCCGCATCTTCACCACCACGCCCAACCTCTTCCGGGGCGAACATTGGGCCAAGTGGGAAGCGATCGAGGCCGCAACGCGCCTGCAGCGCTTCGGCATGGATTGCTATGGTTATGCCCTGCTTGCCGCCGGCCATGCCGATCTGGTCGTCGAGCCCTACCTCAACACCTATGACATTGCTGCGCTCGTGCCGATCATTCGCGAAGCGGGCGGCGCCATCACCTGCTGGGACGGGTCCGAACCCACGGGCGGCGGAAATGTGGTGGCGGCGGCTACGCCCGCACTGCTCGAACACGCCCTCGACCGCATCAATGCGGCCTGACACGGCCGATCGTTCTACCGTCTAGCCGCTCTGTTCGGTGATGAAGGCGTCGAACGCTGCCAGCACCTGTCCCCTGATCGCATCGGTTTCCATGAACAATTCGTGCCGGCCTCCGGGGATGACCATGTGCCGTCCATTGCGCAGGCGCAGGCCCATCTGCTCGATGGCGGGCGTCGAGACGATGCGGTCATGGCCGGCCGCCAGCATCAGCAGCGGGATCTTGACGCTGGCCGGGAAGCTGTCCCTGCCGGCATTGACCATGGCCCGCATGGCCGAAGCCAGCCAGCGGAACGTCGGCGAGCCGAGATAGAGGCTGTCATCGGCGCGGATCGTCTCCACCATGCGCCGGTAGCGCAACATGTCAGAGGTCAGGGGATTATCGGGATACATGGCTTCGTCGGGCCGGCGGTCACCGCGTCGGGCCATGGGCAATCGACCCATCCCCACAAAGCTTGCGGCCTCGGCAAACAGCGCCCAGCGCGGCAGGCTGTGCTCCATATTGTAAAGGCTGATCATCGGCGCCGAGAGAAACACCCGATCGAACATCATCCGGTCACGCGTCGTGGCATAAAGGCTGGCCAGCCCGCCCATGGAATGACCCACGAGATAGAAGGGCAGCGGACAATCGGGCAGCAGGATATCGGCGTGAAAACAGCGCAGGTCGGTCCAGTAATCGTCGAAATGGTCGACATAGCCGAGGCCGGGCTCGCCGATCAGCCGGTCCGAACCGCCCTGGCCCCGCCAGTCGAACGTGGCCACCGCAAAGCCGCGCCGGCGGAAGTCCTCGACGGTCTCGAAATATTTCTCGATATATTCCGTGCGCCCCTGCACGAGGCAGATTGTGCCCTTTGGGGCGCCCTTGCCCTTGGGCCAGAGCGCATAGCGCAACCGCACTTTGTCCGACGTGGTGAAATAGCCCACCCGTGCCCCCTCGGGCACCGGGTTTGATGCGGTGGCGGTCAGTTTCGGTCCATGGGGATCGACTTGGGCGGTCACGCTCGGCCTCGTTTCAAGATACTGGGCGGACCATATCCGGCAGAGGTAAAAAGAAAAGCCGGCAACCACATGGATTGCCGGCTTTCCTGTGTCTGCGGCGCCTTGCGGGGGGCGGATGAAAGCGCCGACAGGATCAGTGAAGTCCGAAACGACGCGTGCCGCTCTTGTTCACATGACCCCTTTTAGTCCGCCCCGGCTGAACCCAGCTGGAGCGCCCCGTTCATCTGCGGTTCATCCGATCGGCAAAGGATCGTCCTCCCTGTGCTCCATCCTATTTGCGCACGGTTTAAGGTCCACGCCAATGGGCTCTTGAACCGCGCAAATCGCCACCTACATCTGTGCTGTCCGCCGGTCATCCGGGGACCCCGGCCCTGTCCAAATCACGGTTCGCCGCTTTCGGGAACCCTTCGCGACAGAAGCCGAGACCACACGTTGCTCAAGGAGAATGTGACAAATGCAGACCTATGATTTTTCCCCCTTCTATCGTTCCACCGTCGGCTTCGACCGCTTGTTCAACCGCCTCGATTCCATGGTCGGTCAGGAAACCAAGACCTACCCGCCCTACAATATCGAGCGCACCGGTGATGATGCCTACCGCATCTCCATCGCCGTGGCCGGGTTCTCCAATGGCGATATCGCCGTGGAAACCAAGGAGAACAGTCTGGTCGTCAAAGGCGCGAAGCCTGCTGACGGCGCGGACAAGCGCGAATTCCTCCATCGCGGCATTGCCGAGCGCGCCTTCGAACTGCGCTTCCAGCTGGCCGATTATGTCGAGGTAACCGGCGCCAATCTCGAGAACGGCCTGCTCCATCTCGAACTCAAGCGCGAATTGCCCGAGAGCAAGAAGGCGCGGACCATTCAGATCAGTGGCGGCAGCGCGGTCCTCGAGGACAAGTCCGTCAACTAGGCCAGTTCCGACGTCCATCGGAAATGAAGGGCGCGATCCTTTAGGGGTCGCGCCCTTTCTCTGTTGCCGGCTTCGCCTCCTGCGGGGAACGACTCGGACATCTGGCAAGTTGAAGGAGCGAAAGCCGCAAGGCCGTGACTTTCCTCCAGCGTCAGGATGACATGCCCATGAAAACCCCCTCCATCGCCCTCAAGTCCAATGCTAAGTCTGCCGTGATCGACGTGCTCAATGCGCGCCTGGCCGATGCCATCGACCTGGCCCTGATCACCAAGCAGGCGCACTGGAACCTCAAGGGTCCCAATTTCATCGCCGTGCACGAAATGCTCGACCCCATGCGCGCCGCCATCGACAAGCATGTCGATGTCATTGCCGAGCGCGTCGCCCAGCTCGACGGCATTGCCCTGGGCACCAGCCAGGTCGTCGCCAAGGCCTCGACGCTCGAGGCCTATCCGACGGACATCCGCAAGGTTACCGACCACCTCGCCGCCCTGGCCGATCGCTATGCCACGCTCGCCAACCAGGTTCGCGAGGATATCGATACCACCGACGAGGCTGGCGACGCCGACAGCGCCGATATTCTTACCGCCTTCTCCCGCGAGTTGGACAAGGACCTCTGGTTCATCAAGTCGCATCTCGAATAGGACTTCTTGACCCTTTGGTAACAAAAAGGGGCGTCTCGCGCAGGCGCCCCTTTCTTTTTGCGGTCAAATCCTATACTTTCCTATAGGCAAACTTCCCCAAGTCCTATTTTTTGTGACCGCAAAGCGGCAAAATCGCTTGCCCGCAGTTTTGAATTATGCAAATGTGCCGTCGTTAGGGCAGTATATCTGTCCTATCTGACGCGTCGCCCCGCTCTCCGCGGCCAGCGCGCGCGCTGGTCCGGCTGGACCGCTAGTCGATAGCGGAAACGGACAGGCGGAGCTAACGACGGCAGGCTTGGCCCCCAAGACCCCGCCCGAGCTCGAATTATGAGCGGCCATTTGGATGCAGTGCCGCTCCCCATGCATGGCCACATTTGCTCATTCGAGCCGTACTGTGTAGTACGACCCGCCTGAACACTGTGCCCAAGAGGACAAGGATGCATCCAGCGGGCCGGACAACCGGCAACAACAGGATGCGCACGCGACAGCAATAGCCCCCAGCGGGCGCCGAACAGAGATGAGGTTGAGCCATGGCAAACGTACGGACCGGAATTCCCGCCCAGTCGAGCACTGCCAAAACCAAAACCTTGATCCTCGATGGCAAGCGCGTGGACGGACGTCCGGCGGCGCAGGGCCTCTACGACCCCGCCAATGAGCACGATGCCTGCGGCATCGGCATGATCGCCAACATCAAGAACAAGCCCAGCCACGAAGTGGTCGAGAAGGGTCTCGAAATCCTCGAGAACCTCGAACATCGCGGTGCCGTGGGTGCCGACCCGCTCATGGGTGATGGCGCCGGCATCCTGGTGCAGACCCCTCATGCCTTCATCCAGAAGGTCATGCCGTTCGCCCTGCCCGAAAAGCACCACTACGCCGTGGCGATGATCTTTTACCCCAATGTGGTGGCGTTGCGCGACCGCTGCGCCGACGTCGTGCGTCGCTGCCTGGCTGGCGAAGGTCTGACGCTTCTGGGTGAGCGCGTCGTGCCCACCGACAATTCCCGTCTCAGCGAAGGTGTCATCGCCACCCAGCCCATCATCGAACAGATGGTCGTGGCGCGCCCCGAGGGCCTGTCCCTCGACGAATTCGAGCGCAAGCTGCTCATCGTGCGCAAGGTGATTTCCAACACCGTCTACAAGGAAGTGCCTGAGAGCGACAGCGACAACGGCTTTTATGTCGTGTCCCTGTCCGCGCGGACCCTGGTCTATAAGGGCATGTTCTTGGCCGACCAGCTGGGCGCCTTTTATACCGACCTGCATGACGAGACCTTCGAAAGCGCCATTGCCCTCGTGCACCAGCGGTTCTCGACCAATACCTTCCCGTCCTGGAAGCTGGCCCACCCCTATCGCATGACCACCCACAATGGTGAGATCAACACCATTCGCGGCAACGTCAACTGGATGGCGGCCCGCCAGGCCTCGGTTTCCTCGCCCAAGTTCGGCGACGACATCACCAAGATCTGGCCGATTTCCTATGAGGGCCAGTCCGACACCGCCTGTTTCGACAACGCGCTCGAATTCCTCGTGCGCGGCGGCTATTCGCTGCCGCACGCGGCCATGATGCTGATCCCCGAGGCCTGGGCGGGCAACCCGCTGATGGACGAGCAGCGCCGCGCCTTTTACGAATATCATGCCGCCCTGATGGAGCCCTGGGACGGTCCGGCCGCCATGTCGCTGTCCGATGGACGCTACGTCGTGGCGACGCTCGACCGCAATGGCCTGCGTCCGGCCCGCTATCTCGTCACCAAGGAAGGGCACGTCGTCCTCGCCTCTGAATCGGGCGTGCTCGATATTCCAGACGAGGATATCGTCGAGCGCTGGCGCCTGCAGCCGGGCAAGATGCTTTTGATCGACCTCGAGGAAGGCCGCATCATCTCCGACGACGAGATCAAGAAGCAGCTCGCCACCAGCAATCCCTATGCCGAATGGCTCGCCCGCAGCCAGATCGTGCTCGAAGACCTGCCGGCTACCCAGCCCAAGGCCCCGACCAGCACCGATTCCCTGCTCGATCGCATGCAGGCCTTCGGCTACACCCAGGAAGACGTCAAGCTGCTCATGGCCCCGATGGCCACGACCGGTCAGGAAGCCGTGGGCTCGATGGGCACCGACACCCCGCTGTCGGCGCTCTCCAACAAGTCCAAGCTCCTTTATACCTATTTCAAGCAGAACTTCGCGCAGGTGACCAACCCGCCCATCGATCCGATCCGCGAGGAATCGGTGATGAGCCTGGTCTCCTTCATTGGCCCGCGCCCCAACATCTTCGATCTGGAAGGCGTCTCCCGCGAAAAGCGCCTTGAAGTGCGGCAGCCCATTCTCACCAACGAGGATCTCGAAAAGATCCGCGACATCGGTGACATGGCCGACAACCAGTTCAAGACGCGCACGCTCGACATCACCTACCACGCCTCCCAAGGCGCGGCGGGGATGGAAAAGGCGCTGGCCGATCTCTGCGAGGTCGCCGAGGCGGCCGTGCGCGGCGAATACAACATCATCGTCCTTTCCGACCGGCTCCTGGCTGCCGATCGCATTGCCATCCCGGCCTTGCTGGCCACCGCCGCCGTGCACCACCACCTGATCCGCAAGGGTCTGCGCACCTCTTCCGGTCTCGTCGTCGAAACCGGCGAAGCCCGCGAAATGCACCATTTCGCCATGCTGGCCGGTTATGGCGCCGAGGCGATCAACCCCTATCTCGCCTTCGAGGCGCTGGCCGCTCTTCATGCCGAGGGCGAATATCCGCCCGAAGTCTCGGCCGAGGAAGTGGTCTACCGCTACATCAAGTCCGTGGGTAAGGGCTTGCTCAAGGTCATGTCCAAGATGGGCATCTCGACCTACCAGTCCTATTGCGGCGCCCAGATCTTCGACGCGGTCGGTCTCAATTCCGAGTTCGTCAAGAAGTACTTCTTCGGCACCGCCACCTCCATCGAGGGTGTCGGCCTTTCCGAAGTGGCAGAGGAAACCGTGCGCCGCCATGCCGAGGCCTTCGGTGACGACGTGGTGCTGCGCAAGGCGCTCGATGTCGGCGGCGAATATGCCTATCGCATCCGCGGTGAAAAGCATGCCTGGTCGCCCGACCTCGTGGCCGATCTGCAGCATGCCGTGCGCACCGCCGAAGAGGCGCCCGAAACCGCCCAGGCGCGCTATGACAGCTTCGCCAACCGCGCCAATACCGGCGAGAACGGCTACCTGGCCATTCGCCACCTCTTCGACATCCGCCCCGTCGGCCCGGCCGTCAGCCTGGATGAGGTCGAGCCGGCAGCCGAGATCGTCCGTCGTTTCGTCACCGGTGCGATGAGCTTTGGCTCGATCAGCCGCGAGGCCCATACCACGCTCGCCATCGCCATGAACCAGATTGGCGGCAAGTCCAATACCGGTGAAGGCGGCGAGGAGCCCGACCGCTACAAGCCCCTGCCCGATGGCTCGCGCAATCCGCTGCGCAGCGCCATCAAGCAGGTCGCCTCCGGCCGCTTCGGCGTCACCACCGAATATCTGGTCAATTCCGACCAGATTCAGATCAAGGTTGCCCAAGGTGCAAAGCCCGGCGAAGGCGGCCAGCTGCCGGGGCACAAGGTCGACTGGATCGTCGCCAAGACCCGTCACTCGACCCCCGGCGTGGGCCTCATCAGCCCGCCGCCGCACCACGACATCTATTCCATCGAAGATCTCGCTCAGCTGATCTACGACCTCAAGAATGTCAACGAGCAGGCCGATATCTCGGTCAAGCTGGTGTCCGAAGTCGGCGTGGGAACGGTGGCGGCAGGTGTTGCCAAGGCGCGTGCCGATCACATCACCATTTCCGGCTTCGACGGCGGAACGGGTGCGTCGCCCCTGACCTCGCTCAAGCATGCCGGCGGCCCGTGGGAAATCGGCCTCGCCGAAACCCATCAGACCCTGGTGCTCAATCGCCTGCGCAGCCGCGTCAAGCTGCAGGTCGATGGCGGTCTCAAGACCGGTCGGGACGTGCTGATCGGCGCCCTCCTGGGTGCCGACGAGTTCGGCTTCTCCACCGCGCCGCTGATTGCGGCCGGCTGCATCATGATGCGCAAGTGTCACCTCAACACCTGCCCGGTTGGCGTCGCCACCCAAGACCCGGTGCTGCGCAAGCGCTTCAAGGGCACGCCCGAGCACGTCATCAACTACTTCTTCTACGTCGCCGAGGAATTGCGCGGCCTGATGGCCGGCCTGGGCGCCCGTACGCTCAACGAGCTGATTGGCCGTGCCGACCTGCTCGACCAGCGCCGCGCCGATGACCACTGGAAAACCCAGGGCATCGATCTCTCGAGGCTCTTCCACAAGCCCGATCCGATCGGGGGTGACACGCTGTTCCATTCGGAAGTGCAGAACCACCACCTCGAATCCGTGCTCGACCGCAAGCTCATCGAGCTGGCCGCGCCCGCGCTCGAAAGCGGCACGCCGGTGCAGATCGACCTGCCCATCCGCAGCCGCGACCGTTCGGCCGGAGCCATGCTCTCGGGTGCTCTTGCCAGGAAATACGGCAATGAGGGGCTCAACGAGGACACGATTTCGATCACCCTGCGCGGCACGGCAGGCCAGGCCTTCGGCGCCTTCCTGGGCAAGGGCATTTCCATCGACATGATCGGTGACGCCAATGACTATGTGGGCAAGGGTCTTTCCGGCGGCCGTATCGTGGTGCGGCCCTCCGACAAGGTCGGCATCGTGCCCGAGAAGTCCATCATCGTCGGCAATACCGTGCTCTATGGCGCCACGTCGGGCGAGTGCTATTTCCGCGGCATTGCCGGGGAGCGCTTCGCGGTGCGCAATTCGGGCGCCATTGCGGTGGTCGAGGGCACCGGCGATCACGGCTGCGAATACATGACCGGCGGTCTTGTCGTCGTCATCGGCCCCACCGGCCGGAACTTCGCGGCCGGCATGAGCGGCGGCGTCGCCTATGTGCTGGACGAGGACGAGAGCTTCCGCTCCCGCTGCAACCTCGCCATGGTCGATCTCGAGCCGGTTCAGGAAGAAGAAGACCTGATGCGCAAGATCCACCACCATGGTGGCGACCTCGAATGGCATGGCCGCGTCGACATTTCCGGCGACATGACCAAGCACGACGACGAGCGCCTGCACCAGCTCATCTCCAACCATCTGCACTATACCGGCTCCACCCGGGCCAAGCAGATCCTGGAAAACTGGGCCGAGATGCGCCCGAAATTCGTCAAGGTCATGCCGGTCGAATATCGCCGCGCCATCCTCGAGATGGAAAAGAAGCGCGCTTCGGGTGGCGCTCACGTGGCGGCCGAGTAAGAACGGCTCCGAGCCAAACCACCGGGTCATTCCCGCGTATGCGGGAATCCCTGTCGCAGATGCCAGGCGTCAGACACCGATCCCCGCTTTTGCGGGGATGACCCCCAGAGTAAGTTGAAAGCGCAAAGCGCTGCACATGAGGTAGGGAAGAAGCCATGGGTAAGGTCACAGGCTTTCTCGAAATCGACCGCGAAGAACCGCGCTACGAACCGGCTTCCGATCGCATCCGCCATTGGGGCGAATTCTCCATTCCGCTGAGCGAGAGCCGGGTCACCGACCAGGCGGCCCGCTGCATGGATTGCGGCATTCCCTTCTGTCACGGCGATACCGGTTGCCCGGTCCATAACCAGATCCCCGATTGGAACGACCTGGTCTATGGCGGGGATTGGGAAGAGGCGGCGCGCAACCTGCACTCGACCAACAATTTCCCCGAATTTACCGGCCGCATCTGCCCCGCCCCGTGCGAGGAAGCCTGTACGCTCAACCTCGAGGACACGCCCGTCGCCATCAAGACGGTCGAGCAGGCCATTGCCGACAAGGCCATCCGCGCCGGCTGGGTCAAGCCGCAGGTCCCGGCCCACAAGACCGGCAAGAAGGTCGCCGTGGTCGGTTCCGGCCCCGCCGGCATGGCCGCCGCCCAGCAGCTCGCCCGCGCCGGCCACGACGTCCACCTTTATGAGCGCGAGCCCAAGGCGGGCGGCCTCATGCGCTATGGCATTCCCGACTTCAAGATGGAAAAGGACCATATCGACTTCCGCGTCTCCCAGATGGAAGCCGAAGGCGTCACCTTCCATTACGGCGTCAATGTCGGCGTTACCACCCCGCTTTCCGACCTGCAGCGCGACCACGATGCGGTCCTGCTCGCCGGCGGCGCCGAAAAGCCGCGTGCGGTGGAGGTCGAAGGCAACCAGTTCGCCGGCGTCCACTATGCCATGCCCTTCCTCGTGCAGCAGAACCGTCGCGTCGGTGGCGAGGATGTCAGCAACGAATTCCAGCTCTCGGCTGCGGGCAAGCATGTCGTGGTCGTGGGCGGTGGCGATACCGCCTCGGACTGCGTCGGCACCTCGTTCCGCCAGGGCGCCATTGCCGTTACCCAGCTCGACGTCCGCCCCATGCCGCCCGAGCTCGAGAACAAGCTGACCAACTGGCCCAATTGGGCGGTCAAGATGCGCACCTCCTCGAGCCAGGCCGAAGGCGCCATCCGCGAATTCTCAGCCGGCACCATGAAGATCATCGGCAACGCCAAGGGTCACGTCACCGGCGTCGAATGCGCCCGTGTCGACCGCAAGCGCCAGCCCATTCCGGGCAGCGAATTCGTCATCAAGGCTGATCTCGTGCTCTTTGCCATTGGCTTTGCCGGCCCGGTTCAGGACGGCATGCTGACCGAACTCGGCGCCGATCTCGACAAGCGCGGCAATCTCTTTGCCGATACGATGAGCTACAAGACGTCCGTTCCCAAGGTCTATGCCGCCGGCGACATGCGCCGTGGCCAGTCCCTCGTCGTCTGGGCCATTCGCGAAGGCCGCCAGGCTGCCCGCTCCATCGATTTCGATCTGATGGGCAAGACCGCCCTGCCCCGCTAGGCCAGGCCGCCACCCGTTCCAGTCGGCCGGGTGGCGTCTTGCGCACTTATTTGACGAAAATTCCGGCTTCCAGCGTTGCCTCGATGAAGGCCCAATAGGACGGGCCCGGGTCGTCGCCCTCCATCGCCGCCTTGCACAAGCCGCTGGCAATCTTGTGCTTGTCGCTGCGCTCGGCCGGCCAGTCGAGCAGCAATACATTGCGCGCCTGGGCCGGCGTGCGCACGATCACCTGCTCCCCTCCCAGCGAGATGATGACCGGATTGTCCCAGGTATGGATGGCATCGAGCATGGCGAACCTCATTGTGTTTTTCGCCAACGGAGCCAGGCGCACGCCGGTTCCGCACAATGATCGGTGATGTTGCCCTTGTCCGGCCCGGCGATGAGTGCTTCAACAGCCCTGTCGATGCCCCGGAGAATCTCCCTTGTCCCAAGCGCCCTATGTCGTTGACCAATTGATCTCCGCCAAGGCCATTGCTGCCCGCGTCGAGGCGCTGGCCGCCGAGATCACCGAGAATTTCAGCGACACCGACAAGCTCGTCGTTGTCGGCCTCCTGCGCGGCTCGTTCATCTTCATTGCCGATCTGGTGCGCGAGATCGACCTGCCGGTGGAGGTGGATTTTCTCGAGGCCTCCTCCTATGGCGACGGCATGGAATCGAGCCGCGAAGTGCGCATCCTCAAGGACCTGCGCGGCGAGATCGCCGGCCGCGACGTACTGGTGGTCGAGGACATCATCGATACCGGCCACACCCTCAGCCACGTGCTGGAAATCCTGCGCACGCGCCATCCGCGCCGCATGGAAGTCTGCGCCCTGCTCAACAAGCCCTCGCGCCGCGAAGCCGAGGTGCCTGCCCGCTGGATCGGCTTCGACATTCCCGACGAATTCGTCGTCGGCTACGGCATCGACTATGCCCAGCGCAACCGCAACCTGCCCCATATCGGCAAGGTCAGGTTCACGCAGGAATAGCCACCTTTCGGGTGAGGACCGGTGGGGCCGGAAAGGCTCTACATCACCGCGCCGACCTGCCAGGGCACGAATTCGTTGTCGCCATAGCCCAAGGCCTCGGACTTGGTCTTTTCGCCCGATGCCACGCGCAGCAGGAGATCGAAAATCTCCTGTCCCTTGTCCGCGATGGACACACCCTCGACGATATCGCCGCAATTGATATCCATGTCGTCCTGCATGCGGCCATAGATATCCGAATTGGTCGCGAGCTTGATCGAGGGCACCGGCTTGCAGCCATAGGCCGAGCCGCGTCCGGTGGTGAAAGCCAGGATATTGGCGCCGCCCGCCACCTGTCCAGTGGCCGACACGGGATCGAAGCCCGGCGTGTCCATGAACACGAACCCCTTTTCGGTGACCTTTTCGGCATATTTATAGACCGCGTTGAGCGGGCTCGTGCCGCCCTTGGCTGCCGCGCCCAGCGACTTTTCGAGGATGGTGGTCAGTCCCCCGAGCTTGTTGCCCGGCGAGGGATTGTTGTTCATCTCCCCGCCATTGCGGCTCGTGTACTTTTCCCACCAATGGATGCGCTCGATCAGCTTCTCGCCGACATCGCGCGATGCGGCGCGCCGGGTCAAAAGGTGTTCGGCGCCATAGATTTCCGGTGTTTCCGACAGGATCGCCGTACCGCCATGGCGCACGAGCAGATCGGCCGCCACCCCCAATGCCGGATTGGCGGTGATCCCCGAATAGCCGTCCGAACCGCCGCATTGCAGCGCCAGCGTCAGGTGGCTCGCGTCAACCGTTTCGCGCCGCGCCTTGGCCGCCACCGGCAACATGGCCTTGATGCGCTCGACGCCCCAGTCGATCATCTTCTGCGTCCCGCCGATCTCCTGGATCGTCATGGTCTGGAAGGTATCGGTTTCCTCGAGATTATAGGCCTGCTTCATCCGGTCGATCTGGAAGCCCTCGCAGCCCAGGCCCACCAGCAGCGCCGCCCCTAGATTGGGGTTGGACGTGTAGCCCCATTGGGTCCGCCGGAAGATCTGGTAGCCCTCGCCCTGCAGGTCCATGGCGCAGCCGGTGCCGTGCACGAACGGGATGACGCCATCGATCTCGGGATAATCCGCGAGAATACCGGAGCGGTTGATGGCTTCGGCCATGAACTTGGCCACGGTGGCAGAGCAGTTCACCGAGGTCAGGATGCCGATATAATTGCGCGTGCCCACATCGCCATTGGCGCGGCGATAGCCTTCGAACGTGGCTCTTTGCGCCACCGGCACGAAGTCGACCGGCAGGGCGCCTTCGGCAAAGGCATAATCATGGGTCAGCGATCCGTCCGGCCCGCCCATGCCGCAATTGTGCTCGTGCACCCAGTCGCCCGGGGGAATGGCTTCCTTGGCAAAGCCGATGATCTGCCCGAACTTGACCACCGCTTCCCCTGCCCCGATCCCTTTCGTGGCGAACTTGTGCCCGCGCGGCACCCGCCGGACGATGGCGACGTTCTGGGCGGTCTGCGTGCCGACCTCCAGGTTCGCCAGCGCGACGGCGATATTGTCGGCAGAATTGAGGACCAGCGTTTTGCCCTCTGGCGGGCGGGTCATGGTCTCGGTCATGGCAAGGGTCTTCCGGGGGGCCTCGGGAAAAATCGTGTGGTGCTTTGCTCTGCCTTGGTTTACCCCCGATACCAGGGGCATCAGGGGATCAGCAGCATTGTCTTTCACCGCATCACTAACTAACATGTTAGCATGAAAACGGAAGCCGGTCCCTATGACTTTCTGCCCGCTGCGGGCACTTTTTCGCGCGGCAGCGTCACCCAGGACGTCACCAACACCCTGCGTCAGGCCATCGTCACCCTGGCCCTGCCACCCGGCGCCAGCCTCGACAAGTCGGCGATTTGCAGCCAATTGGGCGTGTCGCGTTTTCCGGTCAGCGAAGCGCTGGCGCGCCTTGCCGAAGAAGGCTTGGTCGACATCGCGCCTCAGCGCGGCTCTACCGTATCACTGGTGCGCATTGCCGATGTCCGCGAATACATGCTCATCCGCAAGGGACTGGAAAGCGAGGCGCTGCGCGTCCTCATCGGCAAGCACGACGACGAGGTCATCGCGGCCCTTCACGCCAATATGGCGGCCCAAAGGGAAGCGGCCGGACGCGACGATGCCGAGGCCTTCCACCAGATCGACGTCGACTTCCACGACATCATTTTCCGCCGTATGCGCCTTTCCAAGGTCAAAGCCATCATCGACCGGGCCCGCTCCAATCTCGACCGGGCACGCCGCCTCATCATCACCCCGCGCCGGCTGGCGCTGACCATTGCCGAGCATCAGGCCATTTTCGACGGTATCCTGGCCGCCGACGCCGCCCAGGCCATTGCCGCCATTCGTGCTCATATAGACGCCGTCATGGTCGAGCTCTTCGCCTTCGCCGCCGAGCGGCCGGGCCTGTTCGCCGATGGCGCTGAATTCACGCCCGATACCGACGATTTCCCGTTCGGCTGAGCCGAGGAGACCCTGCATGCTCAAGTTGATACCGCCCATTCTCGGTCCCGATCTGCTGGCGGCCCTGCGCGCCATGGGCCATGGCGACGAAATCGTCATCGTCGATGCCAACTTTCCCGCCGAGTTCCTGGGCCCCGACGTGCACCGCGCCGATGGCCTTTCGGCCACCGCCATGCTCGACGCCATCCTGACGCTGCTGCCGCTCGACGATTTCGTCGACGAGGCCGCCATCGGCATGCAGGTGGTCGGCAATGCCCAGGAGCGTCCCCCCATATTCGGCGAGTTCGAAACCATCCTCGCCCGTCACGAGCCCGGCCGGCGCTTTTCCGCCATCGAGCGCTATGCCTTCTACGACCGGGCGCGCCAGGCCGCAGCCATCGTCCAGACCGGCGAGGCGCGGCTTTACGGCAACATCATTCTCAAGAAGGGCGTCATCCGACCCGTCGGCTGAACCTCGACTTGAGGGGGCGGATTTCCGCCCTCGACACACTGACATGTCAGCCCTAAGACAGGGCCACTTTAGGGAGATCCGCAAATGAAACTGCTTCGCGTCGGTGCCAAGGGCGCCGAAAAGCCTGCCATCATCGCTGAAGACGGTTCCATCCGCGACCTCTCCGGCGTGGTTTCCGACATCGGCGGCATCGCGCTGACGCCGGAAGGCATGGCCCGCATCCGGGCAACCGATATCGACCTGCTGCCGCGCCTCGACGCCGGCGAGCGCATCGGCCCCTGCGTCGCCAATGTCGGCAAGTTCATCTGCATCGGGCTTAACTATGCCGACCACGCGGCCGAAACCGGTGCCAAGATTCCCGATGAGCCGATCATCTTCATGAAGGCCACCAGCGCCATTATCGGCCCCAATGACGATGTCATCATTCCCAAGAACGCTATCAAGCCCGACTGGGAAGTCGAGCTCGGCATCGTCATCGGCAAGGAAGCCCGCTATGTCGATCAGGACAACGCGCTCGACCATGTCGCTGGCTATTGCCTCATCAACGACATTTCCGAGCGGCACTTCCAGACCGAGCGCGGCGGCACCTGGGACAAGGGCAAGGGCTGCGATACCTTCGGTCCCATCGGCCCCTGGCTTGTGACCACCGACGAGGTTCCCGATCCGCAGAACCTGGGCATGTGGCTGGAAGTCGACGGCAAGCGCTACCAGAACGGCTCCACCCGCACCATGATCTTCGGCATCGCCCATGTGGTGTCCTATGTCAGCCAGTTCATGAGCCTGCAGCCGGGCGACATTATCTCCACCGGCACCCCGCCGGGCGTCGGCATGGGCGTCAAGCCCGAAGCCGTCTGGCTCAAGCCGGGCAATGTCATGCGCCTGGGCATAGACGGGCTGGGCGAGCAGACCCAGAATGTCAGGGCCTATGGCGCCTGACCGCCGGTTTTCACGGGGCCTTTTGCGCTCGTTTCGCGGGACACTGTCGCAGGTTGCCTGCGGAGGGCGTTCGCCAAGATAGCCACACCGTCATTGCCGGTCTCGTCCCGGCAATCCATCTTGCGGAGCATGGACCACCGGCACCGAGCCGGTGGTGACGACGACCGCCATTGCCTGCGCTGATCGCCTCGGAGCCGCCATGACCACGTTCGACAATACGCTTTACGCCGATGGCGCCCTCGTTGTCGGCGCCGGTCTGGCCGGTCTTTTTACCGCGCTCAAGCTCGCCCCCCGCCCCGTCACCGTCCTGTCGCCCAAGCCGCTCGGCACCGGCGCGTCGTCTGCCTGGGCGCAAGGGGGCGTCGCCGCCGCCATCGGCAAGGACGACAGCCCCCATGCCCACGCCCAGGACACCGAGATGGCCGGCGCCGGCATCGTCGATCACGGCATTGCCACCAGCGTCACCGCCGAGGCGGTTGCCCGCATTGAGGATCTGGCGCGCTGGGGCACGCCATTCGATCGGGACGATTTCGGTAATTTCGAGCTCGGCCGGGAAGCGGCCCATTCCGCCAACCGTATCGTCAAGGTCGAGGGCGACCGTGCCGGCTGGGCCATCATGCAGGCCATCATCGCCCAGGTCCGCAACACCCCCTCCATCCGCGTCGTCGAGGGCATCACCGCCCTCAGCCTTGCGCGCGAAAACGGTCGGGTCGTCGGCGTCTATTGCCGGCGGCTGGGCGATCGCTATTCCGAGCCGGTGTTCATCCGCGCCCGCGCCACGATCCTGGCGGCCGGGGGCCTGGGCGGGCTTTATGCCGTCACCACCAATCCACCGGGCGTCCGGGGCCACGCCATGGGCATGGCTGCCCGCGCCGGTGCCGTCATCGCCGATCCCGAATTCGTCCAGTTCCACCCCACCGCCATCCTCACCCATGCCGATCCGGCTCCGCTGGCCACCGAGGCCCTGCGCGGGGAAGGCGCGATCCTGCTCAACGATCTGGGCGAGCGCTTCATGCCCGCCATCCATCCCGATGCCGAGCTCGCCCCCCGCGACATCGTCGCCCGCGCCAATTTCCGCCAGATCCAGTCCGGCCGGCAGGTCTTTCTCGATACGCGCACGGTTCTGGGCGCAGACATCCTCACCCGCTTTCCCACCGTCAGCACCTATTGCCGCGATGCCGGCATCGACCCGGTCACCCAGATGATCCCGGTCACCCCCGCCGCGCATTTCCACATGGGCGGCGTCAAGGTCGACGAGCGCGGCCGCTCTTCCCTGCCGGGCCTTTGGGTCTGCGGCGAGGCCAGCTGCACGGGCCTGCACGGCGCCAATCGCCTGGCCTCCAATTCCCTGCTCGAGGCAGTGGTCTATGGCGCCCGCATTGCCGAGGATATCGGCGGGCTCGAACCCGCCCGCGACCTCGCTCCCTTCAAGGGCATCGAATGGGACGAAGAGGAAGGCAACCGCGCCGAGACCGTCCTGCGCAATACCCGTGCCGTCCAGGACCTGCGCGGGCTGATGACCGATCTCGTCGGGGTCGAGCGCGATGCCGATGGCCTGCGCCAGGCCCTGCGCCGCATCGCCGATCTCGAAGCCCATGCCGAGCAGGTCACCAGCGCCTATCTCAACATGACGACGTCGGCCACCCTGGTCGCCGCCGCCGCCCTCCAGCGCACCGAAAGCCGCGGCGGCCATTTCCGCACCGACTTCCCCGAGCCGAGCGAAAGCTGGGAACACCACACGGAAATGACACTGGCCGAGGCGCTCGCCATCCGCGCCGAAGCCGGCTAGCGCGCTCCTATTCGGTCAATAGATACGTCGCCAGCGCCGTCAGGTCGTCATCGCTCCAGTGCGAGGTGGAATCGGAGATCACCTCGCCCATCGAGCCGCCCAGCACGTCAAAGCCGGGGGTAAATCCGTCCTTGAGCGTCTGCACCAGCGTTTCGACGTCATAGCCCTCTTCGATCAGCGCCGCCGCATTAATGGCCGGCGCCCGCCCGCCCGTGCCGCCGGGCGATCCGGCAAAGGCCTGATCCCACTCCAGGGCGCCGAGCGCATTGCGCGGCGTGTGACAGGCAATGCAATGGGCCGGCCCATAGGCGAGGTATTTGCCGCGATTGTAGATGTCCGACTGCCCTGCTTCCGGTTCGAACCGGCCCGGCGAGAAGAAAAGATTCTGCCACCCGGCCATCAGCAACCGGATATTGAACGGGAACGGCACCTGGTTTTCGGCCGAAGGCGTGCTGACCGGTTCGGTCGCCATCAGCGCCGCATAGAGATCGACGATCTCCTGGTCGCTCATCAGCGTATAATTCTCATAGGGAAAAGCCGGGTAGAGATGCCCCTGCGGCCCCATGCCATTGCTCATCGCATCCGAAAACTGCGCCAGCGTCCAGGCGCCGATACCGGCTTCGGGGTCCGAGGTGATATTGGGCGGAACAAAGGTGCCGAACTGCGTCTCCAGTCCGTAGCCGCCAGCGAGGAATCCCGTCTCCGCCTGGTGATTGGTGTGGCAGGCCACGCACCCGCCCAGGCGGATCAGGTAATTGCCGCGATCGACATCGCCCACCAGCGTCAGGTCGCGCGCCGGCCCGCTGACCGGCTTGAGGAAATACACCACCGCGGCGACCCCCAGGATGGCCAGCGCCCCAAATGCAACAAACCGCTTTTTCATCCCCGCCCCCGCACTGATCGCTGCATGACATCAGACCAGATGCGGGACGGGGAGGCAATTGCCGGTCTTTTCAAGAGCTTGCGAGGTCGAGCAGCGCGCTGATCCGGTCCTTGCGCGTCTCGGCCACCAGCCGCCCCAATTCGCTGGTGCCGCGCATCAGCACCAGCGTCGAGCGGCGGGGGATGGCAAGGCTGCGCGCCAGCTCGCCATCGCCATATTCGTCCCAGTCCACCCGCAGGATCGGAATATCGGCATAGGCGGCGCTTTCCTGCTGCAGGGCATCGAGCACCCTTTGCTGGGCCGCGCACGTGCCGCACCAGCTGGCGCGGAAATTGACCAGGAACGGCTCCCCGCTTTGCACGAGCGCATCATATTCGGCGCCCGTATAGGGCACGATCATCAGCGCCATGCTGGGGCGGGCCAGTGCGGCGACCAGCGCGGTGCCGGCAAGGCCGGCCAGAAAATGTCGACGGGTCATCATGGACATGTCTCCTTAAAGACTGACGGAAAGATCGATGAGCCAGCTGGGCAGGACCTCGAGCGCCAGGGCTTCGAGCATGCGGTCGATCCGCAGGATCACCGCCAGCCCAACGACGACGAGGCTGACCCCCAATACCGTCTTGGCATGGGGCGCCAGCAGCATCAGCGTCGTGCGTCGGCTCGACAGGGCGGCGCGGGTGCCATAGGCCAAAGCCAGCACGATGCTAGCCGAACCGAGGGCGAAAAAGCCCATGATCGCCCCGGCATGAACCAGGTTTTCGCCCTGCGCGGCCAGCCCGATGGCGCCGCCCAGCGTCGGCCCGATGCAGGGCGACCAGGCAAGGCCCAAAAGCGCGCCGGCCGCCGCCTCACCCCACAATCCCCGGCCTTCCACCTGCCCCAGGAGCCGCGTGCTGCCGGAGGCCGTGGCGCCGGCAAGCCGTGAAAACTGGGCCTGGAGCGGCGGGGTGAGCGTAACAAGACCGAAGGCCAGCATGAACCAGCCGGCGGCAAGGGTGATCGCGTCCTGTGGCAGGCCCAGCGCCCGCGTCAGCGCAAAGGCGCCCATTCCGGCAAGGGTAAAGCTGGCCGCCATGCCGCCCGCCATCGCCAGTGGCGCAAGCGGATGCCGGGCCAGCGCGCTGGCCCCGATCAGGGGCAGCAACGGCAGGACGCAGGGATTGATCAGGGTCAGCAGACCCGCCGCATAGGCCAGCACCAGATCGAGCACCACGGCCTCCCAAAGACGCTTTGGAAGCTATTACGGCGGCAAAGTCCCGGCGGTTACGCCGAGGCCATCACATGCGCGTGATTACTGCGCCAATACGGCGTCGACTTCATCCCGGGTCGGCGGCTGGCAGCCCTTGCGCCCGCAATTGATGCCGGCCACCACGGCCCCGAACCCCAGCATGGCGCTCAATTGCTCGTCATTGAGCGCTGCCAGGGCATCCGGGCCCAGCGCATCGGCTTCGCTCAGCCAGGTGAGGATACCGGCCATCAGGCTGTCGCCGGCGCCCACCGTGTCCCCGAAGACCGGCGGAGCATAGATCGGGGCCTCGCCTTTCCCGGCGCGCGAAAAGGCGCGGCTGCCCTGCTCCCCCAGCGTCACGACGACGAGCGCGCAATGGGGCCGCTTGAGCAGCTCGGCGGCATAGGCCTCGATGGATTGGCCGGGCACCAGCCATTCATGGTCTTCCTCGGACAGCTTGACGATGTGGGCCATGTCGAGAAAATCCGAGAGACGCGCCCGGTAGCCCGCCTCGTCGTCCACCAGCTTTTCGCGCACATTGATGTCGATGGAGATCGTGGCGCCGCGCGCCGCCGCTTCGCTCACTACGGCCCGCCACACATCGGCGTCTGTCTCCAGGATCGGGCAGAATCCCCCGATCTGGTAGAGTGCCACCTGCCGGGGCAGGGCCGCGATCAGACCTTCGCGCGTAAAGGCGCGGTCGGCGCCGCGCTCGAACACATAGGATGCCTGCATCTTGTCGTTGAACGTCACGATCGCCTTGGTGGTCGGCGCATCGACCCGTTCGTCCAGCAGCACCGCGACGCCCGCCTCGGCCAGTGGTTTGAGCAGCAGGTCCCCATATTGATCGGCGCTGATCGGGCACAGGAACCCGGTTTCGTGCCCCAGCTTGCTCAGCGCAATGGCGCAATTGAATGGCGATCCACCCGCCAGCGCCACCCGCTCGGCATCTGCCGCGGACGATACTGGCACAAGATCGATCAGGCTTTCCCCGCCAACGACAAACATGGCTTCCTCCACGAGCGCAATCGCCGGGTCAATAGCAGTTTCGTGCCATTTGTCACCAATTGAGTGCAGCCTTGCGTGGAGCGGGCAACCAGCAATATTGACCATCCCTGCGGATAATGCTCAATCGGTTCAGAGGCAGGCGCGCTTTGGGAGAGCGTGCGCCGCATAGGTATAGGGAGGCGCTCAATTGCAAGGGCTCGCCGCGCTGGTCCGAGGGATCAGCGCCATCAACTGGCTTGTGGGCCAGGTTCTGTCGTGGCTCGCACTCGTCTGCGTGCTGGTCTGCTTCGCCGTCGTGGTGCAGCGTTACTTCTTTCACACCTCGACCCTGTGGATGCAGGACCTCTATGTCTGGGTCTCCGGCGCCATGTTTACCGGGGTGGCCGGCTTTGCCCTGCTGCGTCAGGATCACGTGCGCGTCGATATCTTCTATCGTCCGTCATCGGTGCGCCGCAAAGCGATTGCCGACCTTGTCGGCGTGATCCTCTTCCTCATTCCCTTCATGGTCGTCGTCTGGCTCTATACATTCCCCGCCGTCCGGCGGTCCTGGGGCTTTTATGAAGCCTCGGCCAATATCGGCGGCATGCCGGGCCTCTTCATTCTGAAGACTTTCATCCTGGTCTTTGCGGTTCTGGTCGGGCTGCAGGGCCTGGCCATGGCCGCGCGGTCCATCCTGGTCCTCAGCGGCAAGGAAGAGCTGCTGCCTCCCACGCTGCGTTACGAAGCCGAAAAGGGGCATGGCTGATGGATCCCGTTCTCCTGGGCGAAATTCTCTCCGCCCTCATGTTCTTCGGCGTGATCGGCGTGCTCATGCTGGGCTTTCCGGTGGCGTTTTCGCTCGCCGGCACGGCGCTCCTCTTCGGCCTCGTCGGCTGGTGGCTGGGCATCTACGACCCGTCCAATTACGGATCTCTCGCCGGCCGCTATATCGGTCTGATGACCAATGAAGTGCTGGTGGCTGTGCCGCTCTTCATCTTCATGGGCGTCATTCTCGAGCGCTCCGGCATCGCCGAGCAATTGCTGCTCACCATGGGCAAGCTCTTCGGCAATCTGCGCGGCGGCCTCGGCCTGTCCGTCATCGTCGTGGGTGCGCTGCTGGCCGCGTCCACCGGCGTGGTCGGCGCCACCGTGGTCACCATGGGCCTGATCTCGCTGCCCGCCATGCTGCGGGCGGGCTATGATCCCAAGCTTGCCTCCGGCGTCATCTGCGCCTCGGGCACGCTGGGCCAGATCATTCCGCCCTCCACCGTCCTTATTTTCATGGGCGACATGCTTTCGGGCATCAATGCCCAGGTGCAGATGAGCAAGGGCAATTTCGCGCCCGAGCCGGTCTCGGTGGGCGCCCTGTTTGCCGGCGCCATCATTCCCGGCCTGCTCCTCGTCGGGCTCTATTCCCTGTTCATGATCTACAAGGCCGTCACCGATCCGCAATCCTGCCCGGCAACGCCGGTTCCGGAAGCAGAGCGCGCCGGCCTGATGCGCGAAGTGATCGTGGCCTTGCTGCCCCCGCTCCTCCTCATCATTGCCGTTCTCGGCTCGATCCTGGCGGGTGTTGCCACCCCGACCGAAGCGGCTTCCGTGGGCTCGGTCGGCGCCATGATCCTGGCCGTGCTGCGCGGCAGGCTGGGTCTGGGCGTGCTGCGGCAGGCGGTGATCTCCACCGCAACCATCACGTCCATGGTGTTCATCATCCTCTTTGGCGCGGCAGTGTTCTCCATCGTCTTCCGCATGATGGGCGGCGACAATCTGGTGCACGAATTCCTTTCGTCCATGCCGGGTGGCGCCATCGGGGCCATGATCATCGTCATGCTGATCATGTTCCTGCTCGGCTTCATCCTCGACACTTTCGAGATCATCTTCATCGTCATCCCGATCACCGCTCCGGTGCTGCTGGCGCTTGACGTGAACCCGATCTGGCTGGGTGTCATGGTGGGCGTGAACCTGCAAACCAGCTTCCTCACCCCGCCCTTCGGCTTCTCGCTGTTCTATCTGCGCGGCGTGGCTCCGGCCCGGGTGTCGACCGGCATGATCTACAAGGGTGCCTTCCCCTTCGTGATGCTGCAGCTCGTGGCTTTGGTCCTGCTCTTCGCCTTCCCGCAGCTCATCACCTGGTTGCCGAGCATACTCTACAACTAGGATCACGGCACAGCGATGCGATCAGGGGGCCGGGCGGGAAACCGTCCGGCCCTTTTGGCTGATCGGGTACATTGAACCAATGGCCGCGGCTGGACGTATCTGCTGCCAAGGAGACCGTCATGACCGATCTTGCCTCATTCCCCTCCGGTGGGCTCGCCGTAATCTTTGGTGCCAGCGGCGGCATTGGCGATGCCCTGACCGACGCGGTCGTGGCCACCGAGCGCTTCGAGCGGGTCATCGGCCTGTCCCGTCGGGCTGGAGATTTCGACCTTACCAATGCGGAGAGCATCGAGAAGGCCGCCGCCGCTTTATCGGCCACCGGCCTGCCGCTGCGCCTCGTCATCGTGGCCACTGGCCTCCTGCATGATGGCGATCTGCAACCGGAAAAAAGCTGGCGCCAGCTCGAAGCCGACCGGCTCGCGCGCAGCTTTGCGGTCAATGCCACCGGCCCGGCGCTCCTGGCGCGACATCTGCTGCCGCTCCTGCCGCGCGAAGGCAAGGCGGTCTTTGCCGCCCTTTCGGCCAAGGTCGGCTCCATTGGCGACAACCAGCTGGGGGGCTGGTATGGCTATCGCGCCGCCAAGGCCGCGCTCAACCAATTGCTGCATACGGCCGCCATCGAACTGCGCCGCACACGGCCCGAAGCTCTCTGCGTCACGCTCCATCCCGGCACGGTCGCCACCGCTCTGTCGGCGCCTTTCGGCGGCTCGGGCCATGAACCGGTCGCCCCCGCTATCGCCGCGCAACGCCTTCTCGGCGTCATCGATGGCCTCGGCCCGGACGAGAACGGTCTGTTCCTCGACCATTCGGGCAGCCCCCTGCCCTGGTAGGGCTAGCTGCGCAGACCCGGCGCTTCCTGGCCCGTCGCCGTTACATATTCGGTATAGCCCCCGCCATAGACATGCGGGCCCTCCGGGGTCAGCTCCAGCACCCGGTTGGACAACGCGGCGAGGAAGTGCCGGTCGTGACTGACGAACAGCATCGTCCCCTCGAAGGCGCTCAGCGCCTCGATCAGCATCTGCTTGGTCTGGATGTCGAGATGGTTGGTCGGCTCGTCCAGCACCAGGAAATTGGGAGGATCGAACAGGATCAGCGCCATGGCAAGACGGGCTTTCTCGCCACCCGAGAGCACACGGCACTTCTTTTCGATATCGTCGCCCGAAAAGCCGAAACACCCCGCCAGCGCCCGCAACGGCGCCTGCCCGGCCTGCGGAAACGCCGCCTCCAGCGTCTGGAAGATGGTCTGGTCACCATCGATCGTGTCCATGGCATGCTGGGCGAAATAGCCCAGCTTGACGCTCGGGCCCCGTGATACCGAGCCCTTGTCGGGCTCGGACGCGCCCACGACCAGCTTGAGCAGCGTCGACTTGCCCGCCCCGTTGACGCCCAAGATGCACCAGCGCTCCCGCCGCCGCACATGGAAATCGAGCCCGTCATAGATCGTGCGGCTGCCATAGGCCTTGTGCACGTTTTCCACCCGCACGATATCCTCGCCCGAACGCGGCGCCGGGCGGAATTCGAACGCCACCACCTGCCGGCGCTTGGGCGGCTCCACCCGGTCGATCTTGTCGAGCTTTTTCACCCGGCTCTGCACCTGCGCGGCATGGCTGGCCCGCGCCTTGAACCGTTCGATGAAAGCCACTTCCTTGGCTAGCATGGCCTGCTGCCGCTCGAACTGGGCCTGCTGGTTGCGGTCCGAAATCTCGCGCTGGCTCTGGTAGAATTCGTAATCGCCCGTATAGCTGGTCAGCGTCCCGGCATCGATCTCGAGGATCTTGTTGACGATCCGGTTCATGAACGCGCGGTCATGCGAGGTCATCAACAGCGCGCCGCTATAGGCTTTAAGGAAGTTTTCGAGCCAGATCAGGCTTTCGAGATCGAGATGGTTGGACGGTTCGTCGAGCAGCAGCACGTCGGGCTTCATCAGGAGGATGCGCGCCAGCGCCACCCGCATTTTCCAGCCTCCCGACAGCGCTCCCACGTCGCCATCCATCATCTCGGCCGAAAAGCCCAGCCCCGCCAGCACCTCGCGCGCCCGCCCGTCCAGCGAATAGCCGTCCAGCTCCTGAAACCGCCCCTGCACCTCGCCATAGCGCTCGATGATGGCGTCCATCGCATCGGCCTTGTCCGGATCGGCCATGTCGGCCTCGAGCACCGCCATCTCGGCCATCAGCGTACTGACCGGCCCGGCGCCGTCCATCACCGCCGACACCACCGATTGCCCGGCCATCTCGCCCACGTCCTGGCTGAAATAGCCGATGGACGTGCCCCGATCGACCGAGACCTGCCCTTCGTCGGGGGCTTCCTCGCCGGTGATCATGCGAAAGAGCGTCGTCTTGCCCGCCCCGTTCGGCCCCACCAGCCCGATTTTCTCGCCCTTTTGCAGCGCGGCACTCGCTTCGATGAAGACGATCTGCTTGCCGTTCTGCTTGCCGATATTTTCGAGCCTGATCATGGGCGCACAAAGCCTTGTCGTCTGGGGGCGGGGAGAGAGGGGCTCCTAAAGCATCCATGGCCGGTCCTGGCAAGGCCCGGGAACCCATGCGGGGGCAGGTCGCATTGTTCGGCAGGGGAGCAAAGCCATTGCACACGTGCGCAAACGGGCCGATGATCCAGGTTTCAAGGGCCGATTGCGCCGTCTCGAAAGGATGCCATGTCCATCTATCTCGTGCTCATCAACATCGCCGGCGCGGTCACCCTCCTGCTCTGGGCGACGCGCATGGTGCGCACGGGCATGGAGCGGTCGCAAAAGGCGGTGCTGCACCGGCTGTTGAGCCAGGGCAAGCGCGGCCAGCTCAAGTCCGCCTTCCTGGGCGGGGTGGTCGCCATCCTGCTGCAAAGCTCCACGGCGGTCGCGCTCATCGCCGCCGGCTTTGCCGCCAGCGGCAAGCTCACCCTCTCGGCGGGGCTCGCCACCATGCTGGGCGCCGATCTGGGCTCCGCCATCGTCGTCCAGGTGCTCAGCGTCAATCCGGCCTGGCTCATGCCGGTGCTGATGATCCTGGGCGGCATTCTCTTCTTCCGCGGCCGGACCCGCGATATCCGCCAGGCCGGCCGCATCGTCATCGGCATCGCGCTGATCCTGATGTCGCTGCGTCTCATCGGGGAGGCCACCATTCCCCTGCGCGAGGCGGAAGTCCTGCCCGAGATCGTCGCCTATCTTGCCGGCGATCCGTTCACCGCCTTCCTGCTCGCCGCCGCCTTCACCTGGGTCATTCATTCCTCCGTGGCCTTCATCCTGCTCGTTGCCACCTTTGCCGCCCAGGGCATGGTGCCGTTCGAACTGGGCGCGTCGCTGGTCCTGGGCGCCAATATGGGCTCGTCCATCATCGCCTTCATGCTCACCCGCAGCGGCTCAGCCGCGGCGCGGCGGATCACGCTGGGCAACTTTGTCTTCCGCGCCGTTCTGGCCATGACCGGTCTGGGCCTGCTCTGGCTCAGCCATATCCCCGGCACCTGGCTCGGCCCCGATGCGGCGCGGCAGATCATCAATTTCCACTTCGCCTTCAATCTCGTGCTGCTGCTTGTCGCCCTGCCGCTGACCGAGCCCATGGCCCGGCTCACCGCCCGTCTCGTGCGCAGCGCGCCCCAGCCCGATCAGGGCCTGGTCTCCCCCATGCGGCTCGATGACAAGCTGATCGAGCGGCCCGTACTCGCTCTCGCCAGCGCCAAGCGGGAATTGCTGCGCATGGCCGAAATCGTCGAGCGCATGATCGAGCCGGTCATGGACCTCTACGAGAATGCCGACCCTGAAAAGATCCGTCAGATCAAACTGTTGGAGCGGGCCGTCAACGCCGCGCAATCCGACATCAAGCTGTATCTCTCCCGCATCCGTTATCCGGACCCCGACAGTCCCGAGGCGTTGCGCGGGCAGGAACTGGCGCAATTGGCCATCAACCTCGAATATGTGGGCGACGCGGTGGTCAAGACGCTGGTGAAGCTGGCCGAAAGCCGGGCCGAGCAGAAGGTCAAGTTCTCCCCCGCCGGCTGGCGCGAACTCAACGATCTCCATCACCGGGTCATCGACAATCTCCATCTGGCGCTCAACGTCCTCATGTCCGAGGATCGGGCCGCCGCCAAGATGCTGCTCGAGGAAAAGGCCTCTTTGGGCATGGCCGGCCGGGCCAGCGCTGCCGAGCACCTGGCGCGGCTGCGCGAAGGCGCCCAGCAGTCCATCGCCACCAGCGACCTGCACCTCGAAACCATCCGCGCCCTCAAGACCATCAATTCGCTGCTTGCCAGCGTTGCCTATCCGGTGCTGCGCCAGACCGAGGCCGCCCAGCCCCAGCAGGGCTGACCGGGTCATTCCGGCGCAAGCGAGCCCCTGTCGCCAAGGCCTCTCGCGTCGCGCAAAGCCTATCCGCCCTAGCCGAGCGGGGCGGAAACCACCTGGTTGCGGCCATTGGCCTTGGCCGCATACAGCGCGCGATCGGCTTTTTCCACCAATTGGTCGCCGGTCTCGATGCGCCCCTCGCGGTCGAGTGCCGCCACCCCGGCGCTGATGGTCACCCGGCCGTTCTCCGCGCCGCTATGGGGCATGCTCAGGCCCTCGATAGCCCCGCGAATATTGTCGGCGACCTTTTGTGCACCCGAAAGGCTCGTATTGGGCAGCAGCACGGCGAATTCTTCCCCGCCCATGCGCGCGACGAGGTCGGCCGGGCGCTTGACATTGTCACGGATGCTCGCCGCCACGCGCTTGAGGCAGCTGTCGCCAGCCGGATGACCATAAGTGTCGTTATAGGCCTTGAACCGGTCGATATCGAAGAGAATGACGCTGAGATCGAAGCCTTCGCGCCGGGCGGTTTCGAAATGCGCCGCCAGTCCATTGTCGAAATCGCGGCGATTGTGCAGCCCGGTCAGCGCATCGGTGATCGAGAGCACGCGCATCTGCTCGGCCACTGCCATGAGATTGCGCTCGGCTTCCTTGAGATCGGAGATGTCGGAGACGATCACCACCGTGCCGCCGGCCCGCAACGGCGTCGAGCGGATCAGGAGCCAGCGCCCGTCATACATCTTGACCTGTTCTTCGCCACCGGTGTCCATCTTCTCGATAACGGCGGCGATCCAGTCCTCGGCGGCCAGGCCATCGAGCACCTGCTCGCCGGTTTCCACCACGGCCTTGAGAATGTCCCGGATATGGGCGCCCGGCTGCCGGGCCTCGCCAGTCAGGGGAAACAGCGCCCGGTAATTTGCATTGCTGAATACCAGGCGGAAAGCATCGTCGAACCGCGCCAGCCCTTCCGACATCTCGTTCAGCACCACGTCGAGTTCGGCCCGCGTGTCGCTGACCTTGCGCTCCAGCGCCAGCCGCTCGGTCAGGTCCTTGGTGACGCCAACCAGCCCGGCAATGCTGCCATCGGCATTGAAGATCGGGCGCTTGGTGGTCACCATCGTTCGCACCGAACCATCCGCCTGGGGCACATCTTCCTCGAAGTCGACGATCGGAACCCCGGTGCGGAACAAGGCCTGTTCGGCGTCGAACAGCACCTGCGCGCGGTCGGCATCGGTCAGGTCGAAATCGGTCAGGCCAACGGCATCCCCTCCCGCGGCAAGGCCGCTGACGCGCGCGGCGGCGTCATTGGCCAAGACGATGCGGCCCTGGCGATCCTTGATATAGAAGAAATCCGGCGCCTGGCTCAGCGCCACCTTGGTCAGGTGCGTGAGCCAGCCGCGATAGCGGCTGTGCTCGATGCCGATGACCGCCAGGGAAAAAGCGACGCCTGTCAGGGCCATGAAGGGCAGCATCACTGTGCCGGCGGCGACATTGCGCGCCTCTTGCGGCAGCATCAGCACGACGAGAGCGGGCATCATCGCCTCGGTGAGCGACAGCGCTGCAATGAGGGACGGCCGCAGCCCGAAGCGACGCCTGAGCACGAAGCCCGCCCATCCCAATCCCACCGCAATGGCCGTCACCGCGATGCCCACCGGCACGCCTGCCCCGCCCAGCTGGATACGAAACAGCGCCGCGATCACACCGGAGATAAGGCCGGCGACCGGTCCTCCGAAAATGCCCGAGAGCGAAACCATGACCAGTCGGAGGTCGAACCGCACGCCCTGGACGACTTCGATGGACAATTCCATCGATGCCCCCGCGCCCAGGCCCATCAACACGCCCATGCCGATGATCCGTGCGGACCGCGACCAGGACTGCACCCATTCCTGCGACAGGGCAAGCACGGCGACGAACAGGCCGACAACGGCAAGATTGGCGAGGAGATTGGCCGTCACGGCATGGTCCGGGTCAGAGAGGGCTTCAGCTTTCTGTCGGAGGTCTTTAACAAGCGTTAAAGAAATGCCGCGCACTTCCCCTCGGCCGGTTCACTTTTGCAAAAAAGAACGGGCCCCCGCGATCCGGGAGCCCGCTCGTTCAGCCTTCCGGCATCGTGCTTAGTCGAAGGTGATGTATTTCTCGCGTGCCGCGAGATAGGGCATGTCGGTGCCCTCGGTGCGCTGGCGCAGCAGGTTGAAGGCAGAAACGAAGCTTTCTGCCGTTTCCTTGGTCAGCGCATCGCCACCCTCGCGGATTTCCGCGATCAGTTCCATCGATGCCTTGGCACCGGCTTCGATGATTTCCTCGGGGAAGCGCCGCACCTGCACGCCATGTTCGGACACCAGCGCATTGAGAGCGCGCGGGTCGTTGGCATACATGTCGGAGGCGACTTCATCATAGGAAGCCTGGGCCGCGATGCGTACGATTTCCTGCAGGTCCTCGGGCAGCGCAGCGAACTTGGCCTTGTCGACCACGATTTCGGTGGCCAGGCCCGGCTCGACGAAGCTGGGGAAGTAGTAGTTCTTGGCGATCTGGTAGAAGCCGAGCGCCAGGTCGTTGTAGGGACCCACGAATTCGGCCGCATCCAGCGTTCCGGACTGCAGCGCGGCAAAGATTTCGCCTGCGGCCAGATTGGTCACCGAAGCGCCCAGCTTGCCCCAGACCTGGCCACCCAGGCCCGGCGTGCGGAAGCGCAGGCCCTGGATATCGGAAACGCCGGTCAACTCGTTGCGGAACCAGCCGCCCGCCTGCGTGCCGGTATCACCCGACAGGAAGCCCTGAAGTCCGAACTGGTCATAGACCTTGTCCCAGATTTCCTGGCCGCCGAGATAACGCACCCAGGCGGTCAGCTCGCGATTGGTCATGCCGAAGGGCACGCCGGTGAAAAAGCTCAGAGCCTGGCTCTTGTTTTGCCAGTAATAGGGCGTGCCATGGCTCATTTCGGCCGAGCCGTCGATCACCGCGTCCAGCGCCTGCAGGCCCGGCACCATTTCGCCGGCCGAGAAGACCTGCACGGTGAGGCGTCCGCCCGAAGCCTTGGTGATGCGATCGGCAAGCGTCTGCGCGCCGACACCCAGGCCGGGGAAGTTCTTGGGCCAGGTGGTGACCATGCGCCAGGTGATGTTGCCCTGGGCGATGGCCGGCGTGGCCAGCGTGGCAGCTGCGGCCGCGCCGATGGTTGCCACGGAAGCCTGCTTGAAGAATTCGCGTCTTTTCATAGATGTCCTCCCAAAAAAGCGCGCCAGAGGACGCGCAGAGCCAACGCCCCCGCTCTCCCATGAAGCGCCGCTTGGCGACAACAAAGCAATATGGCCGGGTTCTGTCCAGCATGTTGTTGCGGCAACAGGCGAATTTTCCCTGCGCAAATTCTGGTCCTGCCGCCGGGATTAAAGCACGCGCCCTGGTGTTGATCTTCATGGAGGCCGCAGTCGCGGCTCCATTGGAGGGAATTTCCATGCTGATCCGTAGACTTCTGGCCGGCGTTACCGCCCTGGCCCTTACACTGACCCCCGCCTTTGCCGCCGACTACATGGGCGGAGCCGTCAAGTCGACCGACATCGGCGGCAAGATGGTGCTGACCGACGCCGAAGGCATGACGCTTTACACCTTCGACAAGGACACTCAGGGCGACGGCAAGAGCGTCTGCAATGGCGATTGCGCGGTCAAATGGCCGCCGCTCATGGCCGCTGCCGATGCGGCTGACGAGGGCGATTTCACCGTCGTCACCCGCGATGACGGCAGCAAGATGTGGGCGTATAAGGGCTGGCCGCTTTACTATTGGTACGAAGACATGGCGGCCGGCGACACCAAGGGTGACGGCGTCGGTGGCGTCTGGCATCTTGCCCTCGAATAAGGCGTAACCCGCATCAGGGATTGTCCGGCGTGGTCGACTTCCGCGATGAGCTGCAAGCCTGCGTTCCGGCCCTGCGCCGCTATGCCCGCGCGCTCACTCGCAATATCGATCACGCCGACGATCTGGTGCAGGATTGCCTCGAACGCGCCATGTCACGCCGCCTGCTCTTCCGGCCGCGCGGCCCGCTGCGCCCCTGGCTGTTCACCATCCTCACCAATCTGCATCGCAACACCCTGCGGAACCGGCGCCGTCATGGCGAGATGGTCGACATCGATACTCTGCCCGATCTCGCCGTCCCCGCTCCGCAACCGGGGCATCTTGCCCTGGCCGAACTCGCCCGCGCCATCGAAACCCTGCCCCTCGAACAAAAGGAAGCCCTGCTGCTGGTGACCCTTGAAGGCCTCCCCTATGCCGACGCCGCCGCCATTCTTGGCATCCCCACCGGCACTTTGATGAGCCGCCTCGGCCGGGCCCGCTCCACCCTGCGCGCCCTGACCGGCACCCCTGCCGAGCCGCATCTGAGGACCGTCAAATGAGTGCTCCCGATCGCGACCTGCTGATGGCCTATGTCGATGGCCAGCTCGATGCCGGGGCCCGCGCCGCGCTCGAGGCCGATCCTGTCGCCATGGCCGAGATTGCCGCGCTGCAGCGCCAGTCCGATGCCATCCGCACCCTCTACGCCCCTGCCGGCGCCGAACCCGTGCCCGTCCGGCTCGATCCGCATCGCCTCGCCGCCCACCAGGCCCGCCGCACCCGGGCAGCCCTCGGCCGCGCCGCCATGTTCGTCGCCGTGCTCGGCCTGGGCATCGCCGCCGGCTGGTGGCTCCGCCCCGCCAGCCACGCGCCCGAGCTCTATGACCGGTTGATCGCCAATGCCGTCAGTGCACACACCGTCTATGTCGCGGAAAACCGCCATGCCGTGGAAGTCGCCGGCGACGACAGCGCCCATCTTTCGAGCTGGCTGTCCAACCGCCTCGCCACGACTCTGGCCATGCCCGACCTGTCGGCGGACGGCTTCACTTTTCTCGGCGGCCGCCTGCTGCCCGCCCCCGAGATCGCCGGTGGCCGCGCCGCGCAATTGATGTACGAGGATGGCTCGGGCGCGCGCCTCACGCTCTACATCACCCCGTCCTCGGGCATTGACGGCCCCAGCTATGAGGCGGTCGATTTCGGCCTCGATACCGCGCTCTATTGGGCCGACGACACCTTTACCTGCACCCTGGTCGGCCCGCAGCCGGTCGACAGGCTCGAGGCGCTCCTCACCACCATCGCTGCCCAGCTCAGCCCGGGCTCCCCCGGCTCGCCCTATCGCGCGCTCTGAGCCAGGGGCGCATTGCGCGGCGGAATATCGTTTGAATAGATGGTGTGCAGGCCGATATTGGCAATGTCGCGCTCCCCGCACAGGGCCATGGTGGTATCGAGTTCCTTGCGGATGATCTCGAGCACCCTGTGCACCCCGGCCTCCCCGCCCGCGCCCAGGCCATAGAGCATCGGCCGGCCGATAAAGGTGGATCTGGCGCCATAGGCCAGCGCCTTGATCACATCCTGCCCCGAGCGGATGCCGCTATCGAGATAGACCTCAGTCCGGTGCCCCACCCGGTCGACGATCTCGGGCAAGACGCGGATCGTCGACGGCGCCCCGTCCAGCTGCCGGCCGCCATGGTTGGAAACGACGATGGCATCAGCGCCATTGTCGACCGCCGCCTGGGCATCATCGGCGTCGAGCACGCCCTTGACAATCACCGGCCCCCCGAACCGCTCCTTGATCCAGCGCACATCGCCCCAGTTGAGGGTGGGATCGAACTGGCTCGCCGTCCAGGCCGAGAGCGAGGCCAGGTCATGGTCGCCCCCCACATGGCCCACGATATTGCGGAACGTGTGCCGTTTGGTCCCCAGCATGCGCAGGCACCAGAGCGGATGCTGCATCATCTGCCAGATCGAATAGGGCGTGAACTTGGGCGGCGTGGCCAGCCCATTGCGGATATCCTTGTGCCGCTGCCCCAGGATCTGCAGATCCATGGTCAGGATCAGCGCCGAACATTTCGCCGCCTTGGCCCGGTCGATCAGCCGGTTGATGAAGTCCCGGTCGCGCATCACATAGAGCTGGAACCAGAACGGAGCACTGGTATTTTCCGCCACGTCCTCGATCGAGCAGACGCTCATGGTCGAAAGCGAAAACGGAATGCCGAAGCGCTCCGCGGCCTTGGCCGCCTTGATCTCGCCGTCCGCGGTTTGCATGCCGCCCGTGGCGGCCGGGGCGATGGCCACCGGCATGGCGATCTCCTTGCCGAGCATCCTGACCTTGAGATTACGCCCCTCAAGGTTCACCGCCACCTTCTGGTTGAGCAGGATCTTGCCGAAATCGCTCTCATTGTCCCGATAAGTGCCTTCGGTGTAGGAGCCGCTATCGGCATATTCGAAGAACATCTTGGGCACCCGGCGATGCGCCAGGCGCTTCATTTCCGCGACGGTCAGCACCTTGTCGATGGCAGGCATGCGGGGTCTCCGGGCTCAGCACTCACGTCCCCCGCAACTAACATGTTAGTTGCGGAAGTCAAATGGCCTCGGAACGCTATACGCCGAAAAGCTTATCGCAGGGCCACGTTCGCGCGCCGGTTGACCATCAGCGTCGCGAACACCACGACAAAGGCGAAAAACACCATGCCTCCGGCTAGGACATGCGCCTTGTCCCATTCCAGCCGCTCGACAAAGTCGTAGATGGCGATGGAAAGCACCTTCGTCTCGCCCGGAATATTGCCCCCGATCATCAGCACCACGCCGAATTCTCCGATCGTATGGGCAAAGGTCATGATCGCACCCACGAGATATCCCGGCCGCGCCAGCGGCAGCATCACGCGAAAGAACAGATGCAGCCGGCTGGCGCCCAGGGTCGCAGCGGCCTCCATCACCTCGCTCTCGATCGCAGCAAAGCAGTTGCGCAGCGGCTGCACCATGAAGGGGAGCGAGCCGACCACGCCGCCGATCACGAGGCCCGCAAACGAAAAGGCCAGCGTCCTTGCGCCCCATAGCCCTGCCAGCCATCCGCCCGGTCCATTGGGTCCCAGCGCCAGCAACAGATAAAAGCCCAGCACGGTGGGCGGCAGCACCAGCGGCATGGTCACCAGAGCCCCCACAGCCTCTTTGCCAACGCCCCGCCCATGCGCCAGCCATAAGGCCAGCGGCGTTCCGATCACCACAAGGATGGCTGTCACGCAAAGTGCCAGCGAGATGGTCAGGCTGATTGGAGCCATGAGTGCATTGAAATCCATCTAGCCTCCAATGCCGGACCGTCTCACGGCACCGAATACCCGGCGGCTTCGATCACGGCCACGGCCGCATCGGATTTCAGGAAGTCCACGAAAGCCAAAGCCGCCGGATTGTCCGCGCCCGCCTCGAGCAACACCGCGCCCTGCGCAATCGGCGCATGCAGGTCAGCTGGCACCAGCCATTGATCGTTTTGCCCCTGCACCTGGCTCGCGGCCACGAAGCCGAGTTCGGCATTGCCGCTTACGATAAATTGCAGTGTCTGGGAGATAGTTTCCCCCTGCACCAATTTGGGCTCCACAAGCGCGTAAAGGCCGAGCGCCGTCAGCGTCTCCACCGCTGCCTGCCCATAGGGCGCAGACGCCGGGTCGGCTATGGCGAGTTTCTGGAAAGGGCCCGATAGCGCCGCTGCCCCATCGCTGAGATCGCGACCCGGACCATAGAGCGCCAGCCGCCCTTCGGCATAAACAAAGAACGACCCATCGACGGCAAGGCCCTCATCGATTGCCTTTTCCGGTCGTGTGCGATCGGCCGCGAGAAACACCCCGAACGGCGCAGCCTGGCTGATCTGGGCATAAAGCTGCCCGGTCGCCCCGAAGCTGAGCTGCGCCGTGTGGCCGGTCTGCTCTTTGAACAAGGCCGCCAGGTCTTCCGCCACGGCAGTAAAATTGGCGGCCACGGCCACATGCACATTGTCTGCGAAAGTGGGCAGCGCCGTCGCGGTCAGCAGGGCTGTGGCAAGGAGGAGGCGGGGCACGTCAGGCTCCGATATGTTTTCTTAAACATATCGTCGACCAAAGAGCAGGACGACGCAAGCGATATGTTCGTCAGGAAATATCGGACAAGAGCGCCCGCAGCGCCGCAACATCATCGGCGACGGCACGTTCCGTCTTGCGCTGCATGTCCCGGTAATGGGCCAGGACCTTTTGCCCGAGCGGCGTCAAAACCGCCCCGCCCTGCCCGACCCCGCCGCGATTGGTTTCCACCAGCGGCGCGCCAAACCCATCATTGAGCGCCTGCACCAGGCCCCAGGCCCGCTTGTAGCTCATTCCCATCGCCTTGCCCGCCGCAGAGATGGAGCCGGTCTTGGCAATTCCCTCGAGCAGATCGGCCCGCCCCGGCCCGATATAGGCCGAGTCCGATAGAACGATGCGCAGGTGGCCAAGGGCCTGGCGGGGTTCGGTCATCGCGCTTTGTACCCCAACCAGCCGGGCGGTGGCGACGGTCGACACTCTTGCAAGTCAGGTCTTACCCTCGCAGGGCGCTCGCTTCCTGCGCCAGAGCCTCGATCCGTGCGAAATCCCCGCCTGCCAGGGCATCGGCCGGCATGATCCAGCTGCCGCCCACGCAGATCACATTGGGCAGGCTGAGATAGGTCTTGGCCTTTTCGGCATCGATCCCGCCGGTCGGGCAGAAGGTAATGTCCGGCAGCGGCGAGGCGAAGGCCTTGAGCACCGGGGCGCCCCCCAATGCTTCGGCCGGGAAGAACTTGAGGAAGGAATAGCCGCGCTCGGCTGCAGCCATCGCCTCGGTCGGGGTGCCGATGCCGGGCAGGAGCGGAATGGCGACATCGTCGGCCGCGTCGAGCAGGCGCGGCGAGGCGCCCGGAGACACCATGAAGCGGCAGCCCGCATCCACCGACGCCTTCATGTGGCCGGCATTGCGCACTGTGCCCGAGCCGACGATGGCGCCGGTCACCTTGGCCATCTCTTCCATCACCTTGAGCGCATTGGGGGTGCGCAGCGTCACCTCCAGCACCGGCAGGCCACCGGCCACCAGGGCTTCGGCCAGCGGCCGGGCCTGCGCCACGTCATCAAGAATGATGACCGGCACGACCGGGGCCAGCGACAGAATGGAGCGGATGGCGTTTGCGTCCTGCGGCATGACAAATAGTCCTCTTCTGGAAGAAGTCGGCAAAAGCGTTAGGCGTCCGGCAAACTTCCCGCAAGGCCATTCATTGAAATGAAAGGCAAAAATCCCTAGGTTCCGCGCACTGGAGCGGGGGCGGCGGACGCGACCCCGGCAGGGAGGCCCCCATGGTGCAGATGATCAATGCCTTGACCCCGCTATCCGAGGCCCGCGCCATCCTGGCCGACAGCTTCGATCTGAAATTTTCCAAGGCGGTGGAACGCGAAACCGAAACCGTCTTCGAGCGGGTCAAGGACAAGATCCCGGAAATCGAATGGTCCTTCTATGCGCCGCTGATCGTGCAGATCAACCGGCTCAAAAAGGAGAAGGACGCGGTCATCCTCGCCCACAATTACCAGACCCCGCAGATCTATCACGGCGTCGCCGACGTCGTCGGCGACAGCCTGCAATTGGCCATCGAGGCCACGCGGGTCCACCAATCGGTCATCGTGCAGTGCGGCGTCCATTTCATGGCCGAAACCTCCAAGATGCTGAACCCGGAAAAGACCGTACTCATTCCCGACAGCCGCGCCGGGTGCTCGCTCTCCGAGAGCATCACCGCCGAGGATGTCATGGCCATGCGCGCCCGCTATCCCGGCGTGCCCGTCGTCACCTATGTGAACACATCCGCTGCCGTCAAAGCCGTCACCGACGTCTGCTGCACCTCGTCCAACGCGCTCGACATCGTCAACCGGGTCGAGGGCGACACGGTGATGATGATCCCCGATCAGTACCTGGCCAAGAACACCGCCAAGAAGACCCATAAGAATATCATCACCTGGGCCGGGGCCTGCGAGGTTCACGAAACCTTCACCGCCGAGGACATCGCCGAGCTGCGCCATGCCTATCCGGCAGCCAAGATCATCGCCCATCCCGAATGCCCGCCCGAAGTGATCGACGCGGTCGACTTTGCCGGCTCCACGGCCGCCATGATCGATTGGGTCAAGACCACAAAACCACCTCGCGTGGTCATGGTCACCGAATGCTCCATGTCCGATAATGTGGCTTCCGAGACCACCGGCGTCGATTTCCTGCGCGGCTGCAACATCTGCCCGCACATGAAGCGCATCAATCTCGAAAATGTCCTGTGGTCGCTGCACACGATGAGCGAGGAAGTCACCATTCCTGCCGACATTATCGGCCCCGCCCGCCAGGCGGTGGAACGCATGATCGAAATGAGCCGCAAGCGCGACTAACCCTTCCGCGTCCGCGACGCCAAAGCACCTTCGAGCGCAATAAAGGCCAAGGCCTTCATGGGCGCAGCTGGCCAGGCCCGAAGGGGGTAGAGCCCAGGGCGCTATCCCGGGCGCCTTGCCACGAGATCGATCTCCACCAGCGCCCCCACCGCCAAGGCCGTCACGCCCACCGTGGTCCGCGCCGGCAACTTGCCGGTTTCGAAAAAGCGCGGCCAGAGCGCATTGAGCGCGGCATAATCGCGCTCGAACTGGGTGAGATAGATCCGCGCCATGGTCACATGCTCGAGCCCCAGCCCGATCCCCCCAAGAACGATCTTGAGATTGTCCACCACGCGCCTCGTCTGCGCCTCGATCCCCTCGGGCAAGGGCGCATCGGGCGCGTCCGGATCGGTCGGCATCTGGCCGGTCACGAAGACCCAGCCATCTGTTTCCACCGCGTGGCTGAACGGAGCGACCGGACGGGGGCCGGTCGAAATCATGTGGTGCAGCAGATCCGACATCGTATCTTCTCATTAGCGGGCTGAGGCGAAGCTCAACGTGAACAGTCTGTTGACCGCAGCCACCGACTTGCGATGCCGCGGCGAAAGTCCCACATTGTCGGCGACAAACGAGAAAGGCGCCAGCCATGGCCGACACCGAATACGCCATCGTCCACGAGAAAAGCCCCGCCGGCGGTCGCTATGTCATTGATCTGGCGCCGGGTTTGGAGGCCGAGATGACCTATCGCCAGGCCGCTGACGGTCCCATGGTCATCGACCATACCGGCGTTCCGCCGCAGTTCGAGGGTCGCGGCATCGCGCTCCAGCTGGTCAAGGCCGCCATTGCCGACGCTCGGGAAAAAGGCTTTAAGATCAAGCCTGTATGCCCCTATGTCGTCGTCCAGTTCCGCCGCCATCCTGACTGGGCCGACCTTCTGGCGCAGGCCTAGTAGCCGAACCGAATTTCGTCAGCGCCATCAACGAGATAACCCTCGATATCCTCCCACTTGACCCGCACTTCGGGCGCGCCATAGGCATAGGCCGCGATCTCATAGGGCTGAAACTGGATCACCAGCGCGTAGGGGTCCGACAGATCCCAGCGCTGCGGATCGACCACGGCCTCGGCCATATAGCTGGTATCGTCCAGCATCAGGTTGTCGCCATGCTCCGCCTCGGCGGCAGCAAGCGCCAGGTCCACCAGCGCCGCCTCCCAGCCTTCGCCGGAAAACAGGTCGCTGGCCTGCATGAAGCGACCTTCCTTCACCAGGTAATGGCGGTAGAAAATGCCCCAATTGCCATGCGCAGCGCCGTGTCCATACCAATAGGTTGTGCCATTGAGCGTGATCCGGCTCGCCCCGGCAACCGCTTCCAGCCCCAGGGAATTGTCGGTATCGCTCGTGCTGCCGTCGTCCTCGCTGTCCGGGCCGATCGTACCGGCAATCACCGGCGACAGCGCGAGGGCATCTTCAGCAATTGCAGCGTTGAAATCGGCTGCAAAATCCTGCGCTCCGTCGATTTCGATCCAGCTCAGCTCATGATGCGCGACAGGCGACCAGGAGTCTGGATTATCGATTTCATTAGGATCCGGCAGCGCCTCGTAACGGGCCATCGGGTAAAAACGAATCCCCTCGACCATGCGGCTCTGCTCCAACACCGTGCTTCGGCTGTTGAAGATTTCAACCAGACAAGACACACCCCGATCGTCATAAACCCCGACTACCAAGGGCTTGGCGTCGCGGGAGCAGGCCCGCTGCGCATAGCTCAGCCACTCCCTTTGCCCCGTTCGCACCGCACCCCGCGCGGCCTCGGAAAGCCCGCCGACAGCACTCTCATAGGTAGCGGCCAGCCGCGTATCGGCAGCGGAAAGCTCAGGATTGTCGCAGATGGCCCGCTCGAACGGCGTCCCCGCCTTGGTACAATCAAAGCTGGCCGCATGAGCGGCAATCGAGGGTGCACCGAAAAGACCGAGCAGCGCTGCTGGAAGGACGAAAAGGCGGGTCATCAGAGCCTCCGACTGAGAGTCGAACAAGAGGTTATCAACATGCAAGGCTGACGTCACCACAGGAGCGGTCAAGCGCGGCGGGGTTGAGGCTGCATGTCGGCGTCGAAGACCACCAACTGATCCCGGCCCCGGGCTTTCGCCAGATAAAGGGCAGCATCAGCCATATCTACCGCGATCTCCAGTCGGTCGCCCGCATCGGCCAGAGAGGCCCCGATGCTGACGGAAATCTCCATGTCGCGCTGGTCGGGCAGCGCAACAGGACTTGTCCGCATGGCAGCGAGCACCGCCTGCGCCAAGGCGCGAAGGGAAAGGCCGGACGCTTCGGGCAGAAGAACGATATATTCGTCCCCGCCCCAACGCGCGCAGATGCCGTCGCGACCCGTGGCGGCCTCGATGCGCCGCGCAACATCACCGACCACAACGTCCCCGGCGGCATGGCCGAACGTGTCATTTATGGCCTTGAACTGGTCGATATCGATCAGCAATAGACCATATGATGCTGTGCCGGCGATCTGCTTATGAGCGGCAGCAAATCCCCGCCGATTGAGAACGCCGGTTTGCCCGTCGCGGAAGGCCAGCAATTGCAATTCCCGCGTGCGCTCGTCGACGCGCGCCTCAAGAAGGCGCGTATTGTCATCGACCGCATTGGCCATTTCCGCAAAGGCAGCGCCGAGCCTGTCGATTTCGTCCCCCGCCGCATTGCCGAACCCGAAGGCAGGGCCAAAAGTGCACGATCGCGCCTCGCGCACAACGGTTTCAAGCACCACCAGGCGATCAAGGACGGTTCTCTTGAAAACCAGGGTGAGAAGGGCCGCGACGCCCCCCATGACGGCGATGAGCAAGATGCCTACGGGCAGGAACAGGCGTCGGTCGATGATGGCATCGACATCCATAAGCGTCACATTGTACCAGCCCAACCGGTCGAGATAACCCACCCCGACCAGGGTCTGCTGGCCGCCGATGTCGACAAAGGCCGAGCGCACCATAGTCCCGCCAGCCGAGACATCGTCCATCAGGGCTTGCAGCGTCTGTCGATCCGAAGCCGTGTCGACCAGCGAAAAAACGCTGCGCTTGTCACGCATCTCGGCGGAAAGGCTGGCCAGATCGACGAGGTCCTGGTTCCGGTGTGCCTGGACCTGCCCCCGGCGATCCACGAACATGGACGTCACGCCTGTCTGCGGAACATTCACCACTTCCTGGATGAAAGCGGTCAGATCGATGCCCGTGCCCAGAACGCCCAGGACTTTGCGTCCTTCGCGAATGACACAATTCATCCAAACCTTGGTGACGCGCAGGTTGGCGTCATTATCGACATTGAGATGGCAGCCTTCACCCAGCGCCTTGGTCGAAAAATACCACAAATCCCTCGGGTTCTGCGGATCGACCGCATAGCGGCGTTGATTGCCGGCATAGGAATTGGCTGCATCGTTGAAATAGTAGTTCCCCGACCCGTCGATGACGAAGAAATAGGAGCCGTCCGCAAAACTCTGCCGGTAATGTTCCAGTTCGGCGAGACCGCGACGCGTCAGGAGCGGATCATCCTCGTTGCGTGCCCAGTCACGGATCGCCTGGCTACCGGCGAGAGCCTCCGCCAGCGCCACCTCGCGCATCAGCGCGCCCAATCCACGGTGCCGGTCATAGAGCACCTGCTTTTCTGCAAAGAGCGTGCCGAGCTGGATGATCGTGGAATTGGTGATCCAGGTGAACGCAGCATAGGCGGGAACGGCCACGGCGGCAAAGCCGAGCAGGACGAAAACCACCACCCTGAGGGACAGGGTTCGGGCAATGTGATGACCGATGAAGCGGATGGGACACCTCGTAGAGGGACCCATATTCGCCGCCAAACGCTCAAGAACCGGTTAAAAAGCCAGTCACGCCAAAAGGCTGGATCAGATGAACTGCTGAACCGCCATGATCTCTTCCTGGCGGATTTCATGGCCGCCAGCATGCCACGCCAGGCGACTTTCGGCGCCGTTGGCGCTGAAATAATCGGCCAGAGCCTGCGTAGCGGCGGCAGGCGCTATCGGATCGCGCTGCCCGGCTGTAATCAACACCTTCCGTCCGGAAAAGTTGGCCGCCTGCGGCGCAAAGGGGATCAGCGGATGCATAAGGATAGCCTGGTCGAACAGCGCCGGCGCGGCGAACATAACCGAAGCCAAAATATTGGCACCGTTGGAATATCCCAGACCGATGACGCGAGAGGGGCGGACCGCACCGATCTGCTCGGCGATAAATTCCGCCATTTTTTCCGTGCGCTGTGCGAGGTCGGCCATGTCATAGACGCCTTCACCGGTGCGGCGGAAATAGCGCAGCGCACCATGCTCGCTGACATCCCCGCGCGGAGCTACGCGCCGCGCCTGCGGCAGCAATTGGCCGGCAATCTCGAAGAACTGGTTTTCGTCTCCACCCGTCCCATGGAACAGGAAAATGACCGGGGAGTCAGGATTGGCGCCATCTGCGGCACGGAACTGATATGGGCTCATCGCATGATCTCCTGTTCTGCTTCCGATATCGGCGGTTTGGCGCCAAGGCGCAATAACTGCGCATCGTCACGCTCTGTTGCCTAATGGGAAACAATGCCGAAGATGGCAAAGGGCCAATCTGCTGTTGCTTAAGGCCGGTAGCCCGCCAGGATCGCTGCGCGCAATGCCTCTGCAGCGGCCGCCGCAGCCTGCTCGCCGGCCCCGATTGCTGAGGCCCGCTCTGTGGGCGAAAGCTTGCCGCCTTGATAGGACGTGTCGCTGGCGCGCGTGGCGGTAAACACTGTCTCGTCACCGCGCGCAATTTTCAGCGTGGCCGTCACGCGCACGGCTACAGGCTCTCCCACCAAGATCGAACTGGACAGCGACCCGGCCAGAGTGCTGCTGGAAACGGTCACCGAAACGATGGGGTCGGTGGGGCCCGGCGGCTCCGGGAAGGCAACCTTCAGCCGATTGAGGATGACTTGTTCCAGTCGGTTTGTGGGCGGGGCGAAATTGAACCGGGCCAAAGCCATGCCGCCGCCGGCGCGATCGCCATAGACCGGCGCAAAGCTGGTGCAGCTTGCAAGGCCGAGTGCCAGCACGCCGGCCCCGATGACCGCGAAAGTGCGTCGTCTGTTCACAAGGGCCTCTCTTTGCTACTGCATCAGATTGGGCAATGGCAGGGTGTTCGAAAAACCGGCGTCAAAACCCGCCGGTGCCATCAAGCGGAACGATACGGTGGCACGCAGGTCGTTCGGCGTCCGGTGCGTTGCTCCCGTGCGCGTCAGATTGGCACCGACATTGAGATAGCCGTCATTATAGGTCAGCCCGCCGCCAGCCTGAAGGAACGTGTTACCAGAAATGTCCCAATAGTAATTGCCGTGCGCCGACCAATATTCGTCGATGGGCAGGCTTACGTCTCCACCCAGCTCGTGCAGGTCCCTGACATTGCCGGCCGCTGCGACGGCTTCTGCATAGCGATAATTGAGCGCCCCGCTCCAGCCATCTTGCGCATAGGACACACCGAGGCCGGCGCGGGCGATGTCGAATGTTGCAGTATCGACCTGCACCTTGCCTCCCAGTCGTACACGGTCTGCCAGGACGCCATAGGCTCCCAGAACCGCATAGGATGAGGTGGCTTCAAGGCCTGAACCCACGCCAGCGTTCTGCCGATTGGCCATGGCGAAAGCATTGTCTCCCGCCAGCTGGAAGGATTGCCCGGCAATCAACTCGAGATGATTGCCATCGTCGAAACTCGCCAGATAGCGGCCGCCCAGATTCATGCGAAGACCGGTTTCCTGGCGGTCGATCCCCGTAAACCGGTTATAGCTAAAAAGGTTGGCATCGTCGAAAACCACGCTTTGCGAATCCTCATTGGTAATCCCCGGCTGGACGCTCGAGGCACCGCGATAGACGATCTGCGCAATGGGTTCGACGAGGTGGGTGATGCCTGGACTGCGCGCCGCAAGCGGATAGCGCAGGTCAAGTGCGGCAACCGGGGTAACGCCCAGCAGCGTCCCGTCGGCCGGGGCCTGCACAGCAGGGTCGAAAACCTGTCCGGTGCTCCGGTCGTAACTGGCGGCGTCCAGGCGAATTCCGGCAAAGGGCGTCAGGACGGCACCGCCAGCGATCCATTGGTTTTGCCAGCTGGCCTGGGCCATGCCATGAAGCCTCGTACCGGCATAGCCGTAATCATAGGCCACGCCATTGAAAGTGCTCCCATTGTCCCGCACGCGGTGAATATTGAGCACTCGTCCCTCTACGGTGACGTGGCCGGCGCCAGGCGCCAGCTTGAAAGTGCGTTCGACACGCACATTGGGCAGCGCCAATCCCTGTTGTTCGCGCGTTTGATTGGCGACGTCACCGAGCAGGTTATATTGCTGAACCCGCGCATCGACATAGGTCTCGGCCGTCAGGTGCGTGGCATAAACCTCGTTGATTCCGGCGCGACGGGGGTCGAGCAGGTAATCCTGAAAATAGGCACTGTCCGAAAATGCCGCATAGGCAAAACCCAGGGTCCAGTCTTCGATCGGCTGGAACTCGCCCTGCGCCTGCACTGCGCCCCGCATGTCGCGCCGGGCATCGGGGAATGTGAAGGCAGCCTTGTCGAGCTGGTAGAGCCCCGACGCCTTGATCCGCATCGAGCCTTGGTCGAACCTTTGCACCCATTCCGCACCGAGAAGAAAACCTTGGCGCGAGAGGAGGGTCGGGGTCAGGACAATATCGGTACTGCGCGTCGAATAGACCGGCAGGGATACCTCGGCCTTGACCCCGATCTGCTCGCTGTAGGCAAGGCTGGGTCTCGGCAGCATGGCAAGTGAACTGTCGCTGAGATCTGGCAGCCAGAGATAGGGCAGCCACGCCACCGGCACGCCCAAAAGAGACAGAACAGGCTGCTCGAAGCTGATCGAGCCGTCCTCGGCGCTTTGCACGACTTTGGCAGCGCTGATTGACCAGCCGATGCGCCGGCCGCGATTGTCGACACACTCGCCGCAGGGGGCGTATTGCGCGTTGGTCAGAATGGAGCGCAATTCCTGGTCGAAATCGGCACTGTCAGCGCTGATGCGGGAGCCATCGCTCGCTGTGATGGTCATGGAATCAAGCACGGTGCGCTTGAGCCCGCCGGTCAGCGCCAGCCTCGCGCTCTGAGAGACATTGCCGGCAGGGTCGGTGACCCGGACATCGCCCAGAACCTCCATCTCGCCGCTCGTTCGGCGATAGACCAGCTCATTGCCGGCGATCGTATAGCCGCTGATGCGCACGACCACGTCCCCACGGGCCGTGATGATGTTGGCGACCGAATCGAAAACGAGTTCCTCTGCTTCCACCGCAGTGGGCGCCGAGGGGTCGATCGGGGCATTGAAGAAATCCGCCGGCACAAGGCCCTGCGCATGAACCGGCAGAGCCGACCCAAGGCCTAGAGCCGCCAGGGCAGCCAGCACAGGCCAGCTCCGGCGCATATGGCGACGAACGCGTCTCAACACTATTGGTCCTGGCTCCCCGAATTCCCCAGAATCGGGAAATAATGGAACGCCCTGCGGCCGAACTCAAACACCAGTCGCTCCCTGTGCGCCACTCGCGGACAATCCAATGCCGCAAAGCTACCGATCAATCTAGTCCCGGGCAATGAACAATTGGCAAACCCATCCAGCGCGCCCGCCAGCTGATACGTCAGGGCAACAGATCTCGCCCCAAGTCGCATCGGAGGCGGAGGGTGTCCCAACGAAGCAATAGCCAGAAGGTGAAAATCTCAGCTGTCGACGCGCCGATGCCTGATGATCCAATGATCGATAGCAGTTTGCGGCGCGGTCACGCGGTCATAAGCACGCAACGCCCAACATGCTATCTGGACCGGCCTGAGTGGATTCCGCGACTGTCTGAGGCAAGTCGTCCGCGCACCGTGTGCGGACGAGCATCAGCAGGCCTCGTCGGCACTCACCACGGTCTTGCAGATATGAGCGCTGTCGGTCTGCTCGGCGCGGCTTTCTTCGCTCACCGCCTCAAGGCCAGCGGCCTTGCTCAGCGACACGCGGAACAGGGCAGCATCCTTGGGGTCGAGGCGGGCGAGTATGCCCTCTTCGATATGCTCGACCGCCTGGGAAAACCCGACCAGCGCCTTGGCTCCCTTGGGCGTGAGGTTGATATGGCGACTGCGACGATCATTTGGATCGCTTACGCGTCGAATGAGGTCCTCTTTCTCGAGGCCATCGAGAAGATAGGTCAAAGTGGTCTTGTCGAGCGCGATCCGCTCGGCAATGGCGATCTGGCTCTGGCAGGTTTCCCTTTGCACCAATGACATGACCATGAAGGCGCGACCACCGCCGGGAAGCCCGGTGAGCGCTGCCTCGACTTGCTTCTGGTAGTCACGCAGGAGGGTCGCCAAGGCCCAGCCAAGTGAGGCGAATGGCGGTGGCTGTGTTGACCTGTGCTCCGGATTGCTCATGTCATACATGTAGCCACCGCCATTGCTGAAGTCCAGAAGCGGTTAACCCTGCAGTCGCTGCGCAAGAACGCCCGCACTTTGGCTCGCGTGGGCATGTCCCTGCGCCAGGTTTTCCGCAGCAAGTCCGCGCAGCCCTTCCATGGCCGGATTGGTGTCTGCCAGGGTCAGCTCCACCTCGGTCGTCGCAAGGTCGAGGCCAAGAATGTCGCCCAATACGCGCTGATACCAAGCCGTGCCATGATCCCAGCCGTGCCGCGGCGTGCCGGGGCCATAGCCACCACCACGCGCGATGATCAGATGTGCGGGGCGCCCCCCGATCAGCTGAGGCTGACCGGGTGCGAAGCGGGGTTCGGTGAGCAGGATGTCGACATAGGCCTTGAAGTGCTGCGACACGCCGAAATTGTAAAATGGCAGCGCAAAAACGTACGCGTCCGCGTTCAGCAATTCATCGGCCAGAAGGGTGCCGAGCGCGAGACCCTCCTTTTGCTCGACCGACCTCTGTTCTGCCGGCACGTGCGGAGCGAATACTGCACCGGCCCAGGCATGCGCCGGCAAAGGGCTCAGCCCGATGTCGCGCGCGACGACACTGGCTTGCCCCAGGCGCGCGATGAGCTCGCCCTGCAGCGTGTCGGCAACGGCTCTTGTCACTGAGCCCTGCGCTCGAATGCTGGCGTCGAGACGAAAAATCGTGGTCATCGTATGTAATCCATATCATATAGATACAGATCATATATATAACAGATGATCTGAATTCAAGACGATTCCAACGTCCGTTCAGATCGAGCTATGAGGGTAAGTGATATTTGCTACTGCTCTCCGATAACGACGCCCTGATCACCTGCACCACCGCATTGCGTTCGCCTTACTCCACCCCTATCTGATCACCATGCCCGCCAAGCCAAAGCCAAATTTACCCACCGACCTAGTGAGGGAATGGCCCTTGCCAGTTGCAGCAACGCTCGGCTCTTCGGTCCGGGCCAAGGGCTTGGTACTTGAGGTTCGGGCTGGCTTGCCATTGAATGTCAGGAAAACGCTGGACGTCATTGCTGGAGCCATGGTCCTCCGGCTGCCGGTCGAAGCACGAACTGAATTTGCCAAGGCCTCATCCATCGTCGCTCAGAAACTGGATGGCATCGAGGATCTTCCGATCATACCTCGCGAGATCGAGGACATCCTTTCCATTTCCACCACCGAGCGGCATCGCTGGCTCAAGGATGGCCGTTTGCCCAGCGCCGGAACCCGCACTGTCAAATTGGCGGGCCGCGCCAAGAAGATCACCTTCCATGTTTTCGACCCCCGCATGGTGGAAAACGTTCTCAACGAGGATCGGGTGACGACCTGGCGCGAAGATGACGCAATCGCCGCGGCAGAAAATCGGCGCAAGGCCGCCGGGAAGGCCAAGTGCCTCAAGGCCGAGAAAAAGGAACGTGCGGGCGTGGCAAGCAAGGGCGAAACACAAACCGGCCTTAAGGGCTGGGACGAGTTCGAGCGTCTAGGCCTGCTACGCTGATCGGTGGGCTGACAACTATGCCGAAATCTTGCAACGCAAATGCAGGGTACGACCAAGACGGAAGCCGGCAGCTCTATCGTAGACCACAGTAGACCACAATCGATGGTCCCGAAAAGGAAACACCCCTAAACGCCGAAGCATTTAGGGGTGCATTGGTTGCGGGAGCAGGATTTGAACCTGCGACCTTCAGGTTATGAGCCTGACGAGCTACCGGGCTGCTCCATCCCGCGTCATTCACAGCGCTTGCGGCGCGGTGTGAGGGCTATATAGGGGCTGCGCACGAAGACCTCAACCCCTTGCGACGGTTTTTTGACAGCCCTGGGGAAAATCCTCCGCCGAACCATCGGCAAGGACCGCTGAACGCTTCCTAGCGTGCCATGCCTGGTCTAGGCTCCGCGCCGAACTGGCAACCCGGAATGGAATTCGATGCAATTAAAATCACTTGGCGGCACTGACATCAGGGTCACCGATCTATGTCTGGGCACCATGACCTGGGGCAGCCAGAACACCGAGAAGGAAGGCCACGCCCAGATCGCCCTGGCGCGCGACGCGGGCATCAATTTCATGGACACCGCCGAACTCTATGCCGTTCCGGGTAGCGCCGAAACCAGCGGCCGGACCGAGGAAATCATCGGCAACTGGTTTGCCACGCATGGAGATCGGGACAAATGGGTGCTGGCCAGCAAAATTGCCGGTGGCGGCAACAGTTTCCTGCGCAACGGCCATCGCGCCGACGGGCCCTCGATTCGCCAGGCACTGGATGCCAGCCTGCGTCGGCTCAAGACCGATTATATCGATCTCTATCAGATTCACTGGGCAAGCCGGGGACATTATCACTTCGAGAATTACTGGAAATACGATCCGTCCCGCCAAGATAGCGCCGACATTCGCGCCAACATCACGGATATGCTCGAAACGCTCGGTGACCTCGTCAAGCAGGGCAAGATCCGCCATGTGGGGGTATCCAACGAAACCACTTGGGGCATTGCCCAATGGCTACGCATCGCCGAACAAAGCAACCTGCCACGCCTGGTATCGGTGCAAAACGAATATAGCCTGCTGCGCCGCCTGTTCGACCACGATCTGGCCGAGCTCAGCCATCACGAGGATGTCGGCCTTCTTGCTTATTCGCCACTGGCGGGCGGCCTGCTCACCGGGAAATATTTCAACGGGGCCACGCCAGAAGGCAGCCGCAAGGATTATCAGAAGGGCTTCTGGCGGCTGAACGCGCATTCGGATCGTGCCACGCGGGATTATCACGCACTGGCAGGCAAACACGGCCTTGACCCGGTGCAGATGGCCATCGCCTTCTGTCGCAGCCGTCCCTTCATGACCTCAACGATCATTGGCGCTACCAGCACCGAGCAGTTGACCCAGGTTCTGGGCGCAGCCGGCATGGAATTGTCATCGGATGTGCTGGCGGACATCAACGCCGTCTATCGCGACAATCCTCGCCCCATCTGAACCCTGTTTGCGAATCCCGGCGCAGCGATATAGTCGCGCCAAACAGCCTGCGCCGGGAGACGGACCGTGACGACGACGCTGACTTCGATTTTTCCTCTCTTGGTCTACCTCGCCTATAATATCGTGGTCCCGCAGATCGAAAAGCTTCGGCCCTCGCTTTCGACGATCATGAACATGCAACGTCGGCGCTGGGTGGCCAATGCGGCACGCCGCGAAAGTCCATTCGACGCGATCTTGTCGGGCAATATCATGGGTTCGGTAAGTTTCCTGGCCTCCACTTCGGTACTGCTGGTGCTGGCTGTGTTTGCGGTCTTTGGCCAATTGCCCACGCTGATGGAAACGCTCGACTCGCTCTCGCTGGAGCGCACCTACACGGTGATCGACGTGCAGATCCATCTGGCGGTCATGTTGGCCATGTTCGTTCTGGCATTCTTTGCCTTTACGCTCTCACTGCGCCAGTTCAACCATTTCTGCATCATGCTGGGCGCGCTCGACCACGATCGAGCGACAAGCGACGAGGAAATAGAGGCCATCGCCCGCATGAATGCTCTCGGCGCCAAGAACTTCAATTCCGGGATCAGGGCCTATTACTTCTCTGTCGCGACGGTTGCCTGGTTCGTGTCCGAATGGCTAGGCATCGCCGTGTGTCTCGCCACCGTCCTGGTGCTTGCGCACCGCGAATTCTTCTCGTCGGCCCATCGGACCGCCGCATCTGCCGCTGTCATTGCAGCGCGCCATCGTCGGCAAGCGCAGGACTAGGGGTCAGCACGCGCTCAAAGAACACGCCCATGTCCCGAAGGATCGGCGCGCGGAAGCGCAGCGGCTGGCTGAGCGCGAGCAGCGCGCCAGCGTGGTCAATGCCGGCATAATGATGCACCTCGGCCTGCCCTCCTGCCGCCCGCAGCAGCCTCTTCAAACTATCGCTGTTTCGTGGCAGCACCATGCGGTCCGCATCCCCTGTGCCGAGCCAGAGTGGAGGCGCCTGCTTGGTCACATGGCTGATCGGCTGGGTGGCAAGGCCGTCCGGCACGGCACCGAACACCCGGCGCGACACCTCTCCGTCAAATGGAAAGAAATCATAGGGTCCGGACAGGCCCGCCACGCCCTTTAGGAAAGGCCCCACGCCTGCCTTGGTCCGCAGGCCAGGATCCAGCGCCACCATCATCGCATTGTAGGCGCCGGCTGAGTGACCGGCGAGGGCGATGCGGCCGCTGTCCCCGCCGTAGGAGGCACTATGAGACCGGACCCAGCGAAGCGCTGCAGCACAATCGTCCAGGAATAGCGGATACTCGACTTCTGGCAGAAGGCGGTAATCCGGCACAACGACGACATAGCCCAGCGAAGCCAGAGCGTGGCCCACGAAGGCGTAAGCCTGCCTCCTGCCGCTTTCCCAGCTGCCCCCGTAGAAGAAGACGATTACCGGCAGGCTTTGCGCGTTTGCTCTGCGCGGCGCGTAGATATCGAGCCTGTGCCGCTCATGCGGACCATAGGCCAAGTCCTTGGCGATCCGGGATGAACCCCTGTCCTTGGGGATGAGCAAATTGAAAATGTCGAGAGGATCGATATGCATCGGTTCAGCCTGTGTCCGATTCACTACGCCCAGAACCCGCCCCCGGTTCAAAAACGCATTTGCAGCATGGAGATGACCAATGGCTGGCGACAATTTATGACGTTGACATTCAGGAATGGGAGGCGTTTATTCCGCGCCGTTGAGACCTATTCCTGGCCCCGCCATGCTCGTCTGCCAATGCAATATGATCACCTCTCGGGAAATCGAGGACATCGTTCTCGAGCTTCTCAAGGCCGATCCCTGGCAGCTGGTCGTGCCGGCCAAGGTCTATGCAGAGCTCAACCGCCGCGCCAAATGCTCCGGCTGCGTGCCGAATGTGGTGGACATTATCGTTCGGGTCACCGAAAATTACCATGCACAGCAAGCCCACGAGCCCGCTGAGCTGGTGACGATCCAGTCCGGACTCGAAAAGCTCAAAAAGCAACGGAATGGAGTACGTCGTGAAAGGCGAAGCACAAGTCATCGAGCGGCTTAACGAGGCCCTTTTCCTCGAGCTCGGCGCAGTCAACCAGTACTGGGTGCATTATCGGCTCCTCGACGACTGGGGATATAAGCGCCTGGCCGCAAAGGAACGTGCCGAATCCATCGAAGAGATGCACCACGCCGACAAGCTGATCGAGCGCATCATCTTCCTCGAAGGCCACCCCAACCTGCAACGCGTCGCCCCCCTGCGCATCGGCCAGACCATCAAGGAAGTGCTCGAAGCCGACCTCGCCGGCGAATATGACGCCCGGGCGGCCTACAAGGCCAGCCGCGAACTGTGCGAAGAACTCGGGGATTACGTCTCCAAGAATCTGTTCGAGGAATTGCTGGCAGACGAGGAAGGCCATATCGACTTTCTGGAAACCCAGCTTGATCTGCTCGAAAAGATTGGGGCCGAGAAATACGGCCAGCTCAATTCGGCTCCCGCCGACGAAGCGGAGTAGGCCTAAAAGACCGAATTCAGAAGCCGCCCGGAACACTTTCCGGGCGGCTTTGTTTTGCAGTGAACGATTAGGATATGCGAATGGCCTATCACACTGGACGTCTGATCGATCACATACACCTCCGCGCCCGAAATTTTGCTGCGAGCCGCCATTTCTACGAGGCGGTTTTGGTCATCCTGGACATCCCCGTCAGTGCTCGCGGCGAAGGCTGGATGCAGGTCGATGAATTGTTCATCGACGCAGCGGATGCCAAAACCCCCGTTTCGCATGTCCATCTCGCATTTCAGGCTAAGGACCGCGCCAGCGTGGACGCCTTTCATCGCGCTGCCCTTGCTGCCGGAGGCCAAGACAATGGCGCGCCGGGCGAGCGACACTACCATCCTGGATATTATGCCTGCTTCGTGCTCGACCCAGACGGGAACAATATAGAAGCCGTATACCATGGACCCAACGCGCGCTCGGCGATTTCCGTTGAGATCACGCCTGTCACCTAAGACCGGCTAGGCGCAGGCACGCCGGTCTTATTCTTCGATGGGCTGGAACATGGCGTTCAGTTGCTCGACGATCTGATCGGTCGGCATGATGGAATCCGGCAGCATTTCCGGCGCATCCGGCGCTACGGCAACATACGGCACGCCGCTGGGAAACGCGCCAAATCGCTGAAAGAACCCGACCATGTCGTCGAGAACCGGCATGCGCCAGCGCCACAGGGAGCCCATGGCGATAACCGGCTCCATATGACCGAAGCCATCGTAATATTGCGTGGTCACCCAGACGCCCTGAGCGCGCAAACGGTCGGCGAACCGCTGGGTATTCTGCATGCGGACGATGGGGTCTGTGGTGCCGGTCGCCAGATACATCGGTGGCGCTTCGGACGTGATGAGGTTGATCGGCTGCGTGCCCTCTGGACTTGGGGCCTGCCCGAAAACGTCGCGGACCTCGTTATACTCGAACGGGTAAAAGTCATAGGGGCCAGACAAGGCCGCTACGCCCAGAATCGGCATGGTCACGCCGAACTCTGCCCGAAACGAGGGATCGAGCGCCTGCATGACCGCATTATAGGCGCCAGCCGAATGACCTGCCAGAAAAAGGCGGTTTGGGTCGCCGCCAAAGTTGGCAATGTTGTCCTGCACCCAGCGCAGGGCACGCGCGCCGTCCTCAAGAAATAGCGGATAGCTGACTTCGGGATAGAGACGATAATCGGCAATGACGGTTACGAAACCGCGTGACGCCAGAGCCCGGCCGACAAATTCATATTCCCCGCGCTCGCCCCGGCTCCAGCCGCCGCCATAGATGAAGAAGACCACCGGCGCCGGCGCGCCCCGCTGCTCGGGCGCATAGACATCCAGTCGGCTGCGATTGCCGTCCCCATACGCAATGTTGCTGCCCACTTTGGACGTGCCGCCATCCATGGCGGCGGGAACGTTGAAGGGATCCATGATCGAGACCGCGTGGGCGCTGGCCGGTATGAAGGCGACCAGGACGGCAAGAACGGCAAAAGCGCGACGAAGCACAGTCATGTGAAATTCGGCCTGATGAAATGAAAATGCTTTGGCTGGCACAGCACACGCTAGCGCCAGAATGGGCGAAGGCAGGGGCGCCGTAATCCGGTCGCTGGCCTGCCCTCTGCTTAAGCGCATCCAGATTGCGCCGGCAGGGTTAACAGAGCGTTAACAATAGCCCTATCGCTTGAGCCGGTCGAGCAGCGCACCGGACACATGTCCGTCAGCAGGCAAGCCCGCACGTTGCTGGTAGGCCATCACGGCCGCCCGCGTCTTGGGGCCCACCACGCCATCGGGCGATCCGACATCGTAACCGGCCCTGTTCAGCAAGGTCTGCACTTCGGTGCGTTGCGCCCGGGTCAGCGCATAGTCTCCGCTGGGCCATGGCGTTACAAAGTCACCGCCACCGATGATCCGGTCAGCCAGATGTCCGACGGCCAGCGCATAGGAGTCGGAATTATTATAGCGTTTGATGACATCGAAATTGGGCAACAGCAGAAAGGCTGGCCCCCGCGCGCCTGCGGGCATGTAAAGCCGAGCCATGTCGGACAGGCGGGGAAAATCTCTGCCGGAAACGCGCGCAATGCCCAAGCGTTGCCACTGGCTGAGTGGCGCCTTTTCCATTTGTCGGGCTGTAGCGAAATCAAAATTTTGCGGCAGCTTGACCTCGTAGCCCCAGGTTTCGCCGGGACGCCAGTTGAAACTTTTGAGATAATTGGCCGTCGAGCCCAACGCGTCCGGCACCGAGTTCCAGATATCCTTCTTGCCGTCCCCGGTGTAATCGACGGCGTAACGCATGAAGCTGGACGGCATGAACTGGGTGTGTCCCATAGCCCCGGCCCAGGAGCCAACCATGGCATTGGGCGACACGTGGCCATCGCTGATAATGCGCAGCGCTGTTACCAGCTCGCCGCGAAAGAAGCTTTCGCGATAGCCATTCTGCGTGAGCGTGGCCAGAGCATGGATTGTGTTATTGCCGCCCATATAGCCGCCGAAATTGGTTTCCATACCCCAGATCGCGAGGACGATCTCGGGCTGTACACCGTACCGTTGCTGCACACCGGCCAGCGTCTGCGCCCATTCCCCGCGCATTGCCCGACCTTTGCCGGTCTGCGCGGCATTGACGCGACGATCGATATATTGCTGCACCGTCTGGGTGAACTCGGGCTGCCGCTTGGTCAGTTCCATCACCTGCGGAATGGGATTGTAACCAGCAAAAGCGGCGTCGAAGACCTGCCGGCTGACCCCAGCGCGCTCCACCTCGGGCCACAGGCCGCGGATGAATTCGGCGGTACTGGCCTGGCTGGCGCCCGCAGCGGAGAGAGACATCGCCAGCACGATGCTCAGCCGACGGAGAAGAGGAAGAACTCGGAACGAATGGGACATTTCGGCCTCGTGAAACGCAAAGACAAAGTCACGGCATGCCGGGCCGCATGCCGGCATGGTGGTCGCTACCGCCCCCACAGCGCGTATCTCAATTTTAACCGCTTGAATTAAGATCGCCTTAAGGCAAACCGTCTCGAGCGCTGGTCACGATCACGAAAGCGTTTGGCCGCGCCTATCCCTGATTTCCGCCCTCATCGGCATTCCAAGGCGCTGGCAATCCCGGGACATAAGAAACCCGCGGCGTCGGCTTCTCGATGTCGCGTTCCGCAAAGAGCCTCCACACGGTTTCCGAGTAAAGTCGGCCTGCACCCCATTGCTTTCCCGCGAGCGTCTTGATCCTGGCGCGCAGCTTCATCGAGGTTTGGGTGAAAGCCACCAGCACGGGAGGATCGAGTTCATCCAGAATGACGTCGCGGTGCTCGCTGTTCATAACGACGTCGAACGCGTCACGCATGGTCTGCTTTACCGCTTCAATGTCGTTGTCATAGGCCACCTCGACATCAGCAACATAAAAGGAGAAGCCGCGGACCATGTTGGAGACCTGGTCCACCGAAGAAAAG
>NZ_JZEY01000061.1:480000-600000 GCF_000969445.1 Devosia chinhatensis
GATGCGGCAATTCTATCGTTTCACCGCTCCAGATGGCTCGGTCGACTTCTTCGATCCAGAAGGAGAGACTGGCAAGCGCTTCCTCAACCGCCGCCCGCTCGAAGGCGGCGGTACGCTGCGTTCCCGCTTTGGGTATCGCATCCATCCCATCTTCAAGACCCGACGCCTGCATACCGGTGTCGACCTTGCAGCGCCGACGGGAACGCCGATCTATGCGGGCGGCGATGGCACGATCACCTATTACAAATGGCAGTCCGGCTACGGCAACAAGATCGAGATACAGCACGTCAACGGATACGAGACCGCCTATGGGCATCTATCGCGCTTCGTGGACGGTATCGGTATCGGAACCCAGGTTCGTCAGGGCCAGCTGATCGGCTATGTCGGGTCTACCGGACAATCTACCGGTCCACACCTGCACTACGAAATCAAGATCAACGGCAATCTGGTCGATCCGCTCAGCGTTAAGCTGCCCAAGGATAATGTCCTTGCCCCGCAATATCGTGCCGAATTCGACCGCACCATCGCTCAGATCAATGACCTGATGGCGCGCGAACCTGCACCGGTGAGCGTGGCTCAGACCAATTAGCCTTCGCCCCGGGCGACATAGACCGCCATCTCGTTCCCGCCCGGCTCTCGAAAATGGAATCGGCGGCCACCCGGAAAATCGTACTGGGGCCGGGTGACCACGCCGCCGGCCGCTAACACGCGGGCTTCAGCCGCATCAAGGTCGTCCGTACGGACGACCGCCATGGTTGCCTCGACGCGATTTTCTGACTGGTCAATGCCGCCATCAATGCCTGCGCCGTCGATGCCGTCATAGATAGGCCCGTAGCTTATAATGCCCCAATTGAAGGCCTCTCGAAAAAAGGCGCTGGTCTTCTCCCGGTCCGCTGACGGAAATTCGATATAGTCCAGACGATCAGCCATCCACGCCCCCTACGTTCGCATTTTGTTCTAGGCTATTGTCCTCAGATTGACAAGATGCGGCGGAAAGGAGGCCCTTTCCGCCGCATGCGCCTTCACGCAGCAGCCGCATCGGTCTTGTCGAGGGGCGTTAGCAGAATGCCCGTTTCGTCGGCGTCGATTTGAACCCTTGAACCATCCACAACGCTGCCCGACAGGATTGCATCTGCCAGCTCGTCCTGTACCTCGCGCTGCAGCACGCGTTTGAGGGGACGCGCGCCATACGCTGGATCGTAGCCTTCATTGGCCAGCCATTCCCGCGCCCTGGGTTCGAGCTTGAGCACAATGTCCCGATCCTTGAGCAGGTTTTCGAGGCGGGCAAATTGGATATCGACGATCGACCCCATATGTTCGCGGCCCAGCCGGTGGAAAAGCAGGATCTCATCGATACGGTTGAGGAATTCGGGACGGAACGAGGCCTTGACCATGTCTAGGACCTTGCCGCGCACGAGCTCGACCGATTCACCATCCCTGAGTTCGACAAGATATTCCGCCCCCAGGTTAGAGGTCAGGATGATCACCGTATTCCGAAAATCCACAGTGCGGCCCTGACCGTCGGTCAGCCGTCCGTCATCGAGAACCTGCAGCAGCACATTGAAGACATCGGGATGTGCTTTTTCGATCTCGTCGAACAGGACGACCTGATAGGGACGCCGCCGCACGGCCTCTGTCAACACGCCACCTTCGTCATAACCGACATAGCCCGGAGGAGCCCCGATCAATCGGGCCACAGAGTGCTTTTCCATGAATTCGGACATGTCGAGGCGGACCATGGCGGTTTCGTCGTCAAAGAGAAACTGCGCCAATGCCTTGGTCAACTCTGTCTTGCCCACCCCGGTCGGCCCCAGGAACATGAACGATCCGATCGGCCTATTGGGATCCTGAAGGCCAGCACGCGAACGGCGCACCGCCTTGGCCACCGCAGCCACGGCTTCGGACTGCCCGATGACGCGTGCGCCCAGCGAGCTTTCCATGTGGAGCAGCTTTTCACGCTCTCCCTCCATCATGCGATCCACCGGAATACCGGTCCAACGGCTGACCACCTGCGCGATGTCGCTGGGCTCGACGGTCTCCTTGGCCATCAAGGGGTCGAGCTTGCCATCGCCATCGCTGTCATCGGATGCCCTGAGGCGCTTTTCAAGGTCGGGAATGACGCCATAGGCCAACTCGCCCGCGCGAGCCAGGTCGCCCTGCCGCTGTGCTATTTCCAGCTGGCTGCGAGCCGCGTCCAGCTCTTCCTTGATCTTGGTGGAACCCTGGAGACGCTCCTTTTCTGCCAGCCACTTTGCCGACAGGGTTTGGGCCTGTTCTTCGAGCCCCGCCAGTTCGTGCTCCAGCCGATCGAGGCGTGTCCTCGATCCATCATCGGTTTCTTTCTTGAGCGCCTCGCGTTCGATTTTGAGCTGCATGATCCGCCGATCCAGCTCATCCAGTGCCTCCGGCTTGGAATCCACCGCCATGCGCAAACGGGCTGCGGCCTCGTCCATGAGGTCGATGGCCTTGTCCGGCAGGAAGCGATCGGTGATGTAGCGGTTGGACAGCGTCGCAGCGCTCACCAGGGCCGAATCCGCAATGCGGATGCCATGGTGCAGTTCATACTTCTCCTTGAGACCGCGCAGGATGGAGATCGTGTCTTCCACCGTCGGTTCGCTGACGAAGACCGGCTGGAACCGTCGCGCAAGAGCGGGATCTTTTTCAACATGCTTGCGATATTCATCGAGCGTCGTGGCGCCGACGCAATGCAACTCGCCCCGTGCAAGCGCCGGCTTGAGAAGGTTTGATGCATCCATCGCACCCTCGCTCTTGCCGGCACCGACCAGGGTATGCATTTCGTCGATGAACAGGATGATTTGACCCTCAGCAGAGGTCACCTCGTTCAACACGGCCTTGAGGCGCTCCTCGAACTCGCCGCGATATTTGGCGCCTGCGATAAGCGCGCCCATATCGAGCGCGAGAAGGCTCTTGTTCTTGAGCGATTCCGGCACGTCGCCGTTGACGATCCGGATGGCAAGGCCTTCGGCAATGGCAGTCTTGCCCACGCCGGGTTCACCAATCAGGACCGGATTGTTCTTCGTCCGGCGGCTCAGCACCTGTATGGCCCGTCGGATTTCCTCGTCACGTCCGATCACGGGATCGAGCTTGCCCTCGCGGACATCTTCCGTCAGGTCTCGGGCATACTTCTTGAGCGCGTCGTAGGAATTTTCCGCTGAAGCGGAATCGGCCGTGCGCCCCTTGCGAATGGCCTCGATCGCTGTGTTGAGACTTTGAGCCGTAACGCCCGACGACGCCAGGACCCGACCTGCATCATTGTCCTTCTCGATCGTCAGTGCGAGCAACAGGCGCTCCACCGCAACGAAACTGTCACCAGATTTCTGAGCAGCCTGCTCAGCAGTGTCGAACACCTTGGCCAGCTCGCGGCTGAGATAGAGCTGCCCAGCATCGCCAGACACCTTGGGGATCTTGTTGAGCGCCGCCTCGACGCCTGCGCGTGCAGCCTTGGGGTCGCCGCCCGCTCGCTGGATCAGGCCGTTGGCCATGCCCTGCTCGTCGTCGAGCAACACTTTGAGCAGGTGGGCCGGGGCGAATTGCTGATGCCCCTGCCCAAGCGCATAGGTTTGCGCGCTCTGGATGAAGCCGCGCGCGCGCTCGGTATATTTTTCGATATTCATTCAACTCTCCATGTCTCGCCCGCCAGGGCGGCCCAGTCGGCACCGGCATGGCGGCGGAAGCGTCGTTCGATGAATGCCCGGTTCGGCACATTCTTCCGCTTCAAGATGTAGGTGCTTGCAGAGCGAACAAAAGGCTGTGGGAGGAGAAAAGTGCTTCATTCTCCCCCCTTTCATTGCGAAAAAGCAAAAGGCCGGGCAGAAGCCCGGCCTTTCAAAACAGTTCAGGACAACCCGCGCCGCAACTTATTCGGCTGCATTCCCAGTCAGGAAGGCCGGCAATTCGGAAACGTCCGACTGTGGTGCGGCATCCGCTGCGCCTTCGCCCGCAGCGGGACGACGACGACGGGGACGACGCTCGCGCTGCTTGCGCGGAGCGGTTTCGCCCTCTCCTTCTGCCTGAGCCGGAGCGGCGGCTGCCTCTTCCGGCTGGGACTGGGGCTGGGACTGAGCCTGTTGCTCCGGCGCAACCTCGACATCAGCTTCCGGATTTGGCTGCGGCGGCTGAACCGGCTGCGGCGAGGAGAAGCGCGAATTGACGTCGTTGGCATCGTCGTCGAAATCGACCTCGTCCTGGTTCTGGCCATCGCGCGGCCCGTTCATGGCCTGCTGCGCGGAAGAGACGATACGGAAATAATGCTCTGCGTGCTGCAGATAATTCTCAGCCATCACCGAATCACCCGAAGACTGGGCATCCCGGGCGAGCTGGAGATATTTCTCGGCGACATGGGCGGCGTTGCCGCGCACCTTCACGTCTGGACCGTTGCTCTCGTAATTTCGCGACAGCGGATTGACATGCTTGCGGCCGCCATTTCGGCCACGCTGACGGTTCTTGTTCTGGTTAGGTCTCATAGGTCGCTTTGTCTAACTCTGAAAGTTAAGCGTCACATCAATGGGGGCGGACCGGCTTAACAGGCCCGATCTGGCCCCTGACCCCGGCGGTACGTTGAAAACCGTGCGGGTCCTTACCTGGCTTCATGAAGACCGAGTACTCTCGGCAGCGATCCAACCATAAAGTCGGTCCCCGATCCTGCGTCGTACCGGGCTTGCCGGAACCGCGTGCTGCGAACAGCCTGGCTATTGGATCGGGTGTGATCGCTGCGGCGCTCATGATGCGCCTTTGACAGCACCACCAAAATATCCGGTTCGACCTTTCATTACCAGCACAAAGTGCGCACGAAGGCTGATGAATGTCGTCTAATTGCTCATGTGGTGCGCGGAAATCACACGATCAAGACCTGCGAGGTCCTTGTGGACTGCGACATCGGCAAAGCCGTGGGCGTCGAGAAGCGCGGAAACCTCGGCACCCTGATCAAAGCCGATCTCGAGCAGGACCAGTCCTCCCGTCTTAAGAAACCGACCTGCATCGGCAGCGATGACGCGGTAGGGACCAAGGCCGTCGGGCCCGCCATCAAGCGCTCTGAGAGGATCGAATGCTTTAACCTCGGGCGCGAGCGTGTCGATCACTGCACTGGGTATGTAAGGAGGATTGGATACGACGAGATCGAACGTCTCATAATCGGGTATCGGAGCAAACCAGTCGCCTAGCGCAAAGTCGAGGCGACCGCCAATGTCGTGCCGGTCGGCATTTTGTCGCGCGATAGCCAGGGCTTGGGGATCAATGTCGACGGCAAGGCCGGTGGCATCGGTGCGATTGGCCAGAAGGGCGATGGGAATGCAGCCCGTGCCCGTGCCAAGATCGAGAATGCGTCCGCGTTGGGGAAGCGCATCGAGCGCAAGATCGACGAGCAGTTCTGTATCGGGGCGCGGCTCGAGCGTAGCTGCATTGAGCGCAAAGGCCAGCCCGTAAAATTCCCGTTCGCCGATAATCCGAGCGACCGATTCGCCGCTCATGCGTCTTTGGATCAATTCGGCAACACGCGCCGCAGACCCAGCATCCATCGGCTCGTTCTCGCGAGTCGCCAGTGCCAGCATGTCCAGACCCAGGGCATGACCGGTCAGCAGCTTGGCGTCGAGGGCAGCCGTAGCGAAACCAAGCCGGGTCAACACATCCCGCCAGCCACGCCAGAGATCGCCCAAGGTAATAAAGTCGTTCAGTTGACCTGCTCCATGGCAGCAAGCTGTGCGGCCTGGTTCTCGGTGATAAGGGCCTCGATCAACTCGTCCAGTGCCTCGCCGACGATCACCTTGTCGAGCTTATAGAGCGTCAGATTGATGCGGTGGTCAGTCACGCGGCCCTGCGGAAAATTATAGGTGCGAATGCGCTCGGAGCGGTCGCCAGACCCCACCTGCCCCTTCCGCTCGGCCGAGCGGGCGCTGTCGCGTTCCTCGCGCTGCATCTCGTAGAGGCGGGAGCGCAGGACGATCATGGCCTGTGCGCGGTTCTGGTGCTGGCTTTTCATCGCCGACGTCACCACCAGCCCTGTGGGCAGATGGGTGATGCGCACTGCGGAATCAGTTGTATTGACGTGCTGACCGCCTGCGCCCGAAGCGCGCATCGTATCGATGCGGATATCTTCGTTGCGGATCTCGATATCGATGTCTTCGACTTCCGGCAACACAGCCACGGTGGCAGCCGAAGTGTGAATGCGCCCCGAGCCTTCCGTAGCAGGCACACGCTGCACCCGGTGCACGCCCGACTCGTATTTCATGCGGGCGTAAACCCCCTTGCCCGAGACATTCGCGATGATTTCCTTAAAGCCCCCCATTTCGCCTGGGCTCTCTTCCATCACCGTGACTTTCCACCCGCGCAAGCCGGCATAGCGCTCATACATGCGGAAGAGATCGCCGGCGAACAGTGCGGCCTCGTCACCGCCGGTACCGCCGCGAATTTCAAGGATGATCGACTTCTCGTCAGCCTCGTCCTTGGGCAGCAGCATGATACGGATGGACTGTGCCAGGCGATCAATGGTTTCGTCGAGCTCTTCGAGCTCGGCTTGCGCCATCTCCACCATTTCCTTGTCGCCACTCTTGAGCAACGCCTCGGCTTCGCCCCGGTCCTTCAGCGCCTTTTTATAGGCACCAATCTCTCCGACAATCTCGGAGAGGTCGGAATGCTCCTTGGAAAGTTTGGCAAATTCATCCGGATTGGCCCCACCCGAGAGAGCAGCTTCAATATACTGAAAACGCGTTTCGAGGGCGTCGAGCTTGTCCTGGGGCAGGCTGGGCATGGTCGGGTCTTCCGGGCAGGTGTCCGGCAGGCTGTAAAGAGCGGGGGCGGCAAGTTCAAGCCTTGTGTTCGGCCAGGCGACGATCCGTCAGCGAGCGGAATTCCAACTCGATCACTTCTAACCGATGGGTAGGCTTTGCTTGCCGGCCCACTCGGTGAGCAAGGCCCGCACCGTGCGGCCATTCGCACCAGCGCTCAATGCCTTGGCAATGTCGGCCTGTATGGGCTTGAGCTCGAGATTGAGGATCATCTCCTTGATCGGACCGATCGAAGCCGGGCCCATGGAAAGCCGGGTCATGCCAACAGCCATGAGCGCCAAAGCTTCCATCGGCTTGCCCGCCAATTCGCCGCACATCGTGACCGGTTTGTTATGACGCGCTGCAGCGTCCACCACGAGGCGAATAGCCCGCAGGCGCGGCAGCGCGATCGGATCGTAAGCTTTAGAGACGCGCGGATTGGCGCGATCGGCCGCCGTTAGGAACTGAACCAGGTCATTGGAGCCGATGGACACGAAATCGGCCTCTGGCATCAATTGATCGAGCTCGAAAAGCAGCGATGGCACCTCTACCATTGCGCCTACCTCGAGTTTCGCAGGCGCCGGCTGGCCGGCTCGTTTGAGACGCTCGACCTCCTTGGCGATCACCTGGCGCGTCATCAAGAATTCGAACGTCTCGGTGACCATGGGCACGAGGATCTTGAGCGGGCGACCATTGGCAGCCTGCAGCAGCGCTCGGATCTGCGTGCGCAACAGGCCCGGCCGGTCGAGGCCGAGGCGGATGGAGCGATAGCCCATCGCCGGATTTTCCTCGGCCGTGGCGCGCAGATAAGGCAGGACCTTGTCCCCGCCGATATCGAGCAGACGGAAAACGATCGGCCGATCACCGGCAATAGCCATCGCCTCGGCGTAGAGATCAGCCTGTTCCTTGAGCCGCGGCAGGCGGCTGGCGATCATGAACTGCAATTCGGTGCGGAATAATCCCACCCCGCCTGCACCCGTGTCATCCAGCATGGGCAAGTCGGCAACGAGACCCGAATTATGCAGCAGCGCAATCTCGACGCCGTCTTTCGTCACGCTCGGCTTGTTCTTGAGCGCCGCGTAATGTGCGCGTCTCTTGGCAGAGATGCGCACTTTGTCGACATAGGTCTGCTCGACCTCGGGTGTGGGCCGCAGATGTACCTGACCGGCTGACCCATCGATGATGATATCGTCGCCGGTTTCGCACATCGAAACGATGGACTGGGCCTGGCCGACCGCAACAACGCCCAGGGAGCGGGCAACGATGGCCACGTGAGCCGTGGCGCCGCCTTCCTCGAGCACGACGCCGCGCAATTTGCTGCGGTCGTATTCGAGCAATTCGGCTGGCCCCATATTGCGCGCAACCAGAATGGCATTGTCGGGCAGTTCGCGCTGCGCCGGCTGGCCGGAACTGGTCAGCACGCGCAACAACCTGTTTGCCAGATCGTCCAGATCATGCAGCCGGTCACGAATGTAGGGATCGGTCTGGCGCAGCATGCGCGCCCGTGTATCGTTTTGGACCCGCTCGACCGCGGCCTCAGCAGAAAGGCCGTTGTCGATCGCCTCCATGAGACGGTTCACCCAGCCCCTGTCATTGGCGAACATGCGATAGGTCTCGAGGATTTCCCGATGATCGGATCCGCCAGCCATGTCACCATGGTCGAGCATGGCATCGATGGAGACGCGCATGGTTTCAAGCGCTGCATCCAACCGCTGCTTTTCGGCATCGGTGTCTTCGGCGATGAAATTGGTGACCACGACCCGGGGGTCGTGCAGGACCACTTTTCCGAGAGCTATTCCGTCGGTAAAGCTGACGCCATTGAACATGCGAGGCCGCCTGAGATCGATATCCGATCCCGGCTTGATCAGATTGTCGAAATCGCTGGTAGCGATCATCTCGGCCAGGATTGTGGCCGTGGTCAGCATCGCCTCGGTTTCATCCTCGCCGTAATGACGGTGGTCCCCGTTCTGAACGACGAGAACGCCAAGGGTCTGCCCGGCCCTCAGGACAGGCACGCCAAGGAAGGAATTGTATTTTTCCTCGCCGGTCTCCGGGCGATATGCAAAACCGGGATGATTGGAAGCATCGTCCAGGCTCAATGGCTCCGCCTCGGCGGCGATGAGACCGACCAGACCTTCTCCAAGGCGCAGCGTGGTCAGGTGAACCGATTCGGCTTTAAGCCCATGGGTAGCGAAGAGTTCGAGCGCGCCGTCGTCGCGCAGTACATAAAAGGAGCAGACATCCGCCCGCATGTTCTCGGCAATGAGGTCGACGATTTTGTCGAGCCGAGCCTGCGAGGCCAGAGGCTCCGCCATCACCTCGCGCAATTGCCGCAGCAGCACCCTTGGGCCACCTATGGTCGTCGCCATCGCCTCTCTCAGGCAGCCCGCAAAGCCGCCCCCCTTCTTTCAGGACGCGGCCTCTCTTTCAAAGAGATCAGGCGTCCTGCTTGTCCAGACCGTAATAGGTGTGCAGAGCGCGAACCGCAAGCTCGGCATATTCTTCATCGATCAGAACCGAGGTCTTGATTTCCGAGGTGGTGATGAGCTGGATGTTGATGCCCTTGTCGGCCAGGGCCTTGAACATCGAGGACGCAACGCCGGCATGCGAACGCATCCCCACCCCGACAACCGACACCTTTGCGCCACCCTTGGAGCCGGACAGGCGCGCATATTCGAAACGTCCGCCATTGTCTTCGAGCGCCTTGACGGCTTTGTCATATTCACTATCGGGAACGGTAAAAGTAATATCCGTCGTGGCACCGTCATCGGCAATATTCTGCACGATCATGTCCACAATGATGCCCTTGTCGGCAAGCGTGCCGAAAATGGCCGCTGCGACGCCGGGATTGTCCTTGACGTCGCGCAGGGTGATCTTGGCCTCTGCCTTGGCGAGCGTCACGCCCGAAACGATCTGCTTTTCCATGATCTCATCCTCATCGCAGACAAGCGTTCCGGGCACGCCCGGGGTTCCATCGGGCGCGATCTGCGGCGCGTCCGGGTCATCGAAACTGGAGCGGACGGTCAGGCGCACCTTGTGCGCCATGGCCATTTCCACCGAGCGGATCATCAGCACCTTGGCGCCGAGCGACGCCATTTCCAGCATTTCCTCGAAGGAAATCTTGGTGAGACGCCGCGCCTTGGGCACAATGCGTGGATCGGTCGTGTAGACGCCATCGACATCGGTATAGATGTCGCAGCGATCCGCTTTGACCGCCGCAGCAACAGCTACCGCCGAGGTATCAGAGCCGCCCCGTCCGAGGGTCGTGACGCGTCCGTGCGGAGAAATGCCTTGGAACCCGGTGATCACGGGGACCCAGCCAGCGCTCATGCGTTTGTCGAGCTCGGTTGGGTCGATATCGGTAATACGGGCGGCGCCATGGGCGTCATCGGTATAGATGGGGACCTGCCAACCGGCAAAGCTTCTTGACTGGATTCCCATTTCCGACAGAACGATCGCCATCAGACCAGCGGTGACCTGCTCGCCGGACGCAACAACCGCGTCGTATTCGCGCGCATCATGAAACTTGCTCGCCTCGTTGACCCAGCCGACCAATTCATTGGTCTTGCCGGACATGGCAGACACAACGACAGCGACTTCGTTGCCGGCCTCGACCTCGCGCTTGACATGGCGCGCGGCATTTCGAATGCGCTCGACACTGGCGACGGATGTGCCACCGAATTTGACGACGATACGAGCCACTTGGCTTCCCCGCTCACCCGCCGAACCCGGCGGTACGCTTGTTGTTGGCCGGGGAAATGCCACAAAGGCAGGTCGCAATCAATGGCCGAGTTTGGCGCAATCTTCACACGGGTCGACAAAGCTCTGCGACACGGCGCGCCTTGCGGACCCGATATCTGAGGAGGCATATGGGCGGGCAAGGAGCCGCAAGATGACCAGCACTGTCCGCACTACCGTCAATGACGCCGAAGTCGCCAAGTTCACGGCCATGGCGGAACAATGGTGGGACCCCAAGGGTAAGTTCAAGCCGCTGCACAAGTTCAACCCGGTGCGGCTTAGCTATATTCGTGACATGCTTTGCGCCCGGTTCGGCCGCGACGCCTCCTCCATCCGGCCCTTCGAAGGCTTGAGCATCGTTGACGTGGGATGTGGCGGGGGGCTGTTGTGCGAACCGTTGACCCGACTTGGCGCGACGGTAACGGGCATTGACGCAGCAGAGCGCAACATTGCCGTTGCCAGCATTCATGCCGAGCAATCCGGCCTTGATATCAAGTATCGCGTCACCACCAGTGAGGCTCTGGTCGCGGCCGGCGAAAAATTTGATGTGGTTCTGAATATGGAAGTGGTCGAACACGTCGATGACGTTCCGCTCTACATGAAGTCCTGCGCAGATCTGGTGGCGCCGGGTGGAGTGATGTTTACCGCTACACTCAACCGCACGGCCCGCTCTTGGGCGCTCGCAGTAATCGGCGCCGAATATATCCTGCGGTGGCTGCCGCGCGGGACCCACGACTGGAACAAGTTTCTTACCCCTGAAGAGATCAGCGCCCAACTAAAACGAAACGGCTTGGCGATCATCGACCAGACGGGCGTGGTGTTTCACCCTCTGGCCGATGAATGGCGGCTCTCACCAGATATGGGGATTAATTACATGGTGTTGGCCGAACGACCCAAGGCTTAAACCTTGAGCAGGTCGTCCTTTCGGACCGCAAGCACCAGCTTGTCCCCCTCCACCCGATCGATGTGTTCGGGGAAGATATAGCGATCAGACGCAAACAAGCCGTCTGCATCCAGACGGACGAAGCCTTCACGCAAGGCTTTCTCCTGCATCTCGCGCGGCAAGCCGTCATCGGGCTGAAAGACGTCAGCAAGAAGCCCAGCCAAGGTATCACGCTCTTCGTCGAGTACCGGACTGACGCCCGCGGCATCAATTTCGGGCGCCCCTGGCGCTTCATCGGTAATCCTGAAGGTCTCGACCGTGCCGATCGCGTTCATGGCGCTATCGTAGACCTTCATGCCCTCGTGAACAGTGTTGGGAATGGCGTGCATGTTTTCCTCCATGAGTCTGTGAGAAAGCAACGAGGCCGTGTCGTAGCCGTTCCCGCGACCAACCACTTGTGATTGCAGGAGCGCGAACCAAACCCAAAACCGCGCGTTTGGCGAGGAACACACATAAGTGAACGCCCATGCTCAAACGTATCTCCCAAGTTTTGATCCTGTGCACCATTGCTGCTGCACCCGCAGTCGCAGAAACGCCCAAGGTCGATCTGGACGAAAACATCTTCGTAATGGGTGGTCCGTTTGCTACGGGCTATTTCGGCGACACCTTCCTGTTTTGGCAGGACCACTATGAATCCAACTTCTTCGTGGGTGCGGGATATCAGCGCTTTCTTTATGGCTATGGGAGTTTTCAGCTTGGCGTGGAGGCAGGACTTGGCCTGCGTTTAGGCAGTCGGAGTTCCGCCGAGATTTGGGGCGGTGCGGTAGCGCGGCTGACAGAATTCTCCTTTGGAGACATAACGGTAACTCCTGCCATCACCTTCGGCCTCTCCGCGGTGACCGATACGATCGGCATCGAAACCGAGCGTGCAGATAGACTGGGACGAGGCGTACCCATCCTCTACTATCTCGCGCCCGAAGTTTCGGTGTCCCATGCTAGTCATCCCGAGTGGGAAGCATTTGGTCGCATCCAGCATCGATCCGGTGGCTTCGGAACAATTGCCGACATTGATGGGTCGAATGCAGCCGTTCTTGGCCTGAGGTACAAATTCTGATGACACGGATGGCGACCGCCTTCCGGATCGCTTTGGTAATCACAGCTACGGTTACCACCCTAGCCCGCCGGCAATTTTGCGCGTAACCATCACCCAATGGGCGCCGGCCTCGGTCACCGTCCGCATGCAGTTCCTCATTTCGATCGTTTGGAGCGACGGACCTTTGACTGACGGCAGCCTTCGCCAGGCGCTTCGCGAGAGCACGCAGGATACCCATGCCGCTCTCGACGCTTTGGGCGATGTTTCTACGCTCGCGCACTACAAGCGCTTTCTTCTGGCAACCTACCAGTTTCGCCATCACGTCGAACCCCATGTGATGACCGTTCGGGGCTGGACGATCGCCCCCCTTGTTCCGGCCCTCCATGCCGACCTGATCGACTTGGAAGTAGAGCCGCAAGCCGCCGACCTACCAAAGGACGAGGTGCGTAGCCATTCCGCCCAGATCGGCACGCTATATGTTTTGGAAGGGTCCTCTCTGGGCGCCAAGTTTTTATTCCGACGCGCCCAGCAGATCGGGCTGACCGACCGGTTTGGCGCGCGCCATCTCGGCCAGCAGGCCAGCGGCGGAAGTCGTTGGCCCAAATTCATGCAATTGCTCGATCAAGCCATCGATATCGACAAAAACGCCGCCATTGCCGCAGCGCAGCAAACCTTTGCCTCGGCCTATGCCATCTACGCGAAAGCTTTCAATGACCTCCCCCAAACCGCTTGACCTGACGAGCTGTGATCTCGAGCCCATCCACATCCCAGGCTCGATCCAGCCATATGGCACGATGCTGATTGCCGACGCCGCAACCGGCTTGATCGTCGGCTATGCCGGGACGAAATATGTCTCGGCCAAGCTCTTGGACCAGAAGCTCGAATCCGTCATCGGCCATGATGCGGCATCGCTAAAAGCCGTGCTGCCGGCAACTGGCATTCACGTGATCGGCGACGTCAATTTTTCTGGAAAACGGCTTGACGCTGTCGCCTATGCGAGCGGTGCACATTTGGTCGTGGAACTGACCGAAAAAGCGGAGTTCGATGGGCTCAACGCAGCATTCCTCGCTCTCATGGACAATCTCGATGTGCGGATGGAGCGCGCTGTGTCGCTGGCCGATCTCTGCCGCGAAGCAGCGCGGATTTTTCAGGACCTGACCAGATATGGGCGCGTCATGGTCTACCGCTTCATCGATGACGATGCCGGCGTCGTCCTCGGTGAAAGCCTTGCTGACGGCCTGCCCAGCTTCATGCACCACCACTTTCCAGCCACGGATATTCCGCGCCAGGCCCGGGCGCTTTATGTGCGCAATAAGGTGCGCGTCATCGCCGACGTCCACTACGAGCCGGCGCCTATCGTGAGCGCCAGCTCCGATCTGCAAACCATTGATCTCAGCGATTCAACGCTGCGCAGTGTCTCGCCAGTCCATATTCAATATCTCAAGAACATGAACGTGGCTGCTTCCGCATCCATGTCCATCGTCAAGGACGGGATGCTTTGGGGGCTCATCGCCTGTCATCATCACGAGCCACGCGAATTGCCCCTCGACATCCGCATCGCCTGCCAGACCATGGCGACGAGCTTGTCGCGTCTCATCAAGGTGCGCGAGGAAAATGAGCTCTATCGCGAGCGCGTGAAACTGCGAACGATGGAAGATGCCCTGCTTCCACAGCTGGGCCCGGACAAGAGCCTTGCAGATTTCTTTGAAGGCTCCGGCGAGGCTCTGGCAAAGCTCATGAACGCGGACGCCTTTGCGGCCGTTCAGGGCAAGGACCTTTATTGCGCCGGTCTTTGCCCAGAGGAGCACCATCTGCGGGCCGTCGCCGAGTTCGTTCGCGTAGACGCGCTGCGCCGGCCCTTCGCGACGCATCACCTCTCATCGCGTTTCCCTCAGGCTTCCGCCTTTACGCAAACGGGCAGTGGTGTTCTGGCTGCGACCATGTCGACTGAAGTGCCGACGATACTGATGTGGTTCCGCCGCGAGCAGCTCGAGACTGTCAAGTGGGCCGGTAACCCGCATAAGGATGTTGCGCCCGATCCAACCGCCCGGTTGACGCCTAGGACGTCCTTCGAAGCATGGTCGGAAAGCGTAAAAGGACGCTCGCAACGCTGGACCCTCGCCGAAACTGAAGCAGCGAGCCGCATCGTGCGCCTCTTGCTCGAGGCCCGCAATAACTCACGTATTCGCACACTCAATCGCGAACTCAACACCACGATCCGGGAGAATGAAGCCCTGATTGAGCAAAAGGGTTTTCTCCTCAAGGAAGTCAACCATCGCGTTCAAAACAGCATCGCCCTTGTCGCCGCCTTTTTGCGCCTGCAGGCAAGAAGCGCCAGTCCGGAAACCAAGGTGAGCCTCGGAGAGGCGGATCAGCGCCTGATGGCCGTATCCTTGGCTCATCGTCGTTTGTACCAGGATGACAGCGTCGAGATGCTCGATCTGTCGCGCTATCTCGGCGAACTGGTCGAAGAACTGACATCCTCCATGGACACCGGCTGGCAAAGGGCCATCCAGCTGGATTTGGCGCCGATCCTTACTGACACGCGCCATGCGGTTACTATCGGGCTCATCGCCAACGAATTGATCACCAATGCCGTCAAATACGCCTATGGTGGCGAGGTCGGCCCGGTTGTTGTGACTCTCGACCAACACCGCAACATGCTCCGCTTCGTGGTCAGCGATGAGGGCGTGGGCTTCGGGACCGGAGGCGTCGCTGGTACTGGCTTTGGCTCACGCATGATGAGCGTGCTCATGCAGCAGAGCAAGGGGGAGCTGGTTTACGAGAGCAATCATCCTGGCGTTAGAGCTGTGGTTACCACGCCCCTGCAGGACCATTAGCCAGGCCCTGCACACCATCGAAGGCAACTCATGGCGGACTGCGGCACCATCGCCCCACCGTCCCGAAACATCGCCCCCGCGCGCACAACCCGGGCGCCTCAACGCCTTCAAGCAGGATTGAGTACCGTACGGTACGGTACGGAAAATTCTTGCCCGCGGCGTGGAATGGGTCTAAATAGAAGCTAGCTTAGAACCGGTATCACCGGCAGCGTTTTCGAGGATTTGCCACATGCCCGCCTATCGTTCTCGCACCACAACCCATGGCCGCAACATGGCCGGCGCCCGTGGGCTCTGGCGCGCCACTGGCATGAAGGACGGCGATTTCGGCAAGCCGATCATCGCGGTCGTTAACAGCTTTACGCAGTTCGTGCCCGGCCATGTGCATCTCAAGGACCTCGGCCAACTGGTAGCGCGGGAAATTGAAGCGGCCGGTGGCGTTGCCAAGGAATTTAACACCATCGCGGTCGATGACGGCATCGCCATGGGCCATGATGGCATGCTCTATTCCCTGCCCAGCCGTGACATCATCGCGGACTCAGTTGAGTACATGGTCAATGCTCATTGCGCTGACGCCATGGTCTGCATTTCCAATTGTGACAAGATTACCCCGGGCATGCTCAACGCCGCCATGCGCCTCAATATCCCGGTGGTCTTCGTGTCGGGCGGGCCGATGGAAGCCGGCAAGGCCATGCTCAAGGGCAAGCTGCAGGCGCTTGACCTTGTGGACGCCATGGTGATGGCTGCCGACGAGCACTACACTGACGAGGAAGTCCAAGCCGTCGAGGAGGCCGCCTGCCCCACATGTGGCTCCTGCTCTGGCATGTTCACCGCCAATTCGATGAACTGCCTCACCGAAGCGCTGGGCCTCAGCCTGCCCGGCAATGGCTCGACCCTGGCCACCCATTCGGATCGCAAGCGCCTGTTCCAGGAAGCCGGCCACCTGATCGTCGATCTGGCCCGCCGTTACTATGAGCAGGAAGACGAAACCGTTCTCCCGCGCTCCATCGCCACCAAGGCAGCCTTCGAGAATGCCATGGCGCTCGATATCGCCATGGGCGGCTCGACCAATACCGTGCTCCATATTCTGGCGGCTGCGCACGAAGGCGGCGTCGATTTTACCATGGACGATATTGACGCGCTGTCCCGTCGCGTTCCGGTTCTCTCCAAGGTTGCCCCCGCCAAGAACGATGTTCACATGGAAGACGTGCACCGCGCCGGCGGTATCATGGCTATCCTGGGCCAGCTTGATCGGGCAGGCCTCATCAATCGCAAGGAACCCACGGTGCACGCCGCGACCATGGGCGATGCGATCGACAAATGGGACATTTCCCGCACCAATTCGGAGAGCGTGCGCCAGTTCTTCATGGCTGCACCCGGGGGTGTCCGCACCACACAGGCCTTTTCACAGTCCAATCGCTGGACCGAACTTGATCTCGACCGCCAGAACGGCGTGATCCGCTCCGCTGAAAACCCGTTCTCCAAGGATGGAGGCTTGGCGGTCCTCAAGGGCAATATAGCGTTGGACGGCTGTATCGTGAAAACTGCCGGCGTCGACGAATCCATTCTCAAGTTCACCGGCCCGGCCCGCGTCTTCGAGAGCCAGGATTCGACGGTCAAAGCCATTCTCTCAAACGAGATCAAGGAAGGCGATGTAATCGTCATCCGCTACGAAGGCCCGCGCGGCGGCCCTGGCATGCAGGAAATGCTCTATCCTACGAGCTACCTGAAGTCGAAAGGACTGGGCAAAGCCTGCGCCTTGCTGACAGATGGTCGTTTCTCCGGCGGCACGTCCGGGCTCTCCATCGGCCATGCCTCACCTGAGGCGGCCGAAGGGGGGGCTATTGGCCTGGTCCGGGAAGGCGACATCATCGAGATCGACATTCCCAACCGCACCGTCAATGTCCTTGTATCTGATAGCGAGCTTGCCGCGCGTCGGGTCGAGCAGGACAAGATCGGCTGGAAGCCGGCCCAAGCGCGCAAGCGCAAGGTGACCACTGCGCTCAAGGCCTATGCCGCCTTCGTCACCTCGGCTTCAAAGGGCGCCGTGCGCGACACCCAGGAAATCGACAAGCTCTGGAACTGAGCGCGTCCCCACTTTCTGGCAATGGTAAATGACGCCTTACGCCGATCCGTCAAATTGATGGATCGGCCAGGCGGCTTCCTTAAAACACGCAGCCTATGGTACCCGCAGTTTGGAGGGCAAAGCCATGAGCTCTGTTTTTTCGAGGGTGCTGACACTGCTGGGTGGGGTAACCTTTGCTGTTGCGGCTGTTCTTGCGTTGATCAGCGGCTCCGCAGACCTGCCGCTGAACGCCACCGTGGCCATGGTCGGCCTGGGCATCGTCCAGATTTATCGCTGACCAGCGCGGCATCATGCCAATGGCAAAGTCCATGCGACAATCGCGTGACAAGCCCATTTTCGAGTGCTAAGACGCCCACAGCCAACCAGCGGCCTGCCAAGGCTGTTGGCCTGGTCAGGTTCGATAGCGGGGATTCCACCCTCCCTATCGAACCGACCCTAATCCCCTAAATTGTCATCAGGCCGAAGCGGTTTTTCCGTCGACGACCTTTATCTGCCGCCTGCATGCGGCCGCTATCTTCTCATCATGGGTCGAGATCAGAAAGGTCGTATTCTCGTCTTCGTTGATTTCCCGGATCAACGCCATGACCTGCTCGGCCGATTCCCGATCGAGATTGCCCGTAGGCTCGTCCGCCAGGACAAGTTCAGGCTGATTCATCAAGGCTCGCGCAATGGCGACGCGCTGCTTTTGCCCACCCGAGAGTTGGGTAGCGCGAAAATCGATGCGATGGCCCAGCCCAACCCGCTCCAGCAATTGCGCCCCGCGTTTTCTGGCCTGGGCGGTTTCCCGTCCATCGCTGATGGCCGTGGGAAAAACGACGTTCTCGAGCGCAGTGAAGTCCGGCAGCAAATGGTGAAATTGAAAGACAAAGCCGATATGGCGATTGCGGAATTCGGTGAGTTCCCCGTCGCCTGCCTGGGTCAGGTCCTGCCCGAGCATCACATGTTCTCCGCTCGTGGGCTGCATCAGCGTGCCCAGAATGGTCAGGAGTGTAGACTTGCCCGAGCCCGACGGCCCCAGCAGTGCCGCCAGATCGCTTTCCTCGAGCGTCATGTCCAGTCCCTTGAGCACGCGCGTCTCGGCTTCACCCTCGCCATAGGTCTTTACGAGGTTGCGGATCTGGACGAGCGCACTCATTGTCCGATCACCGAAACCGGGTCCACCCGCGCTGCGGCGCGCGCGGGCAGGATCGATGCGAGAATGGCGCCGATCGTGGTCAGCGCGATGGCAAGCCCATAGGCTCCCTGGCGGACGTCGATCGGCAAGCCTCCAGCCTCGGCATTTTCAGGCAAAGGAAATGGCGACAGCGCCAGATAGCCGAGTCCAGCGCCGATCAATCCACCCAACAGTCCAATAAGCGTACCCTGCAGCACGAAGACGAAAATGACAAAGCCTCGCGACGCTCCAAAGGCGCGCATGATGCCGATCTCGGGACGGCGCCTGTAGGTGGAGAGCAACAGCGCCGAGGCCACGCCAATGACGATGGTGACAAGGGCAAAGCCCTTGATGAGGTTGCCCGAATTAGCCTGGGCGCGCAGGCCGCTCAGCAATTGGGCATTCCCTTCCGTCCAGGGCGTCGCCTTGAGCCCGGTTTCCGCTGCAAGCTGACGCGCAAAGGAATCGGCGCTGTTGAGATCGTCGAGCTTGATCTCGACACGGCTCAGCCCCTGCGGCAGTTCGAACAGAGTGCGGGCGGTGGATGTGCTGACAAAAGCGGCACGGGCATCAAGCGCCTCCACCCCCAATTCGAAGATTCCGGTAATGACCAGTGCCCGTTCGATGTTCCTGTCTGATTGCAGGCGGATCACCTGACCCACACCCACGCCCAGATCGTCGGCGAGAACCTTGCCGATAATAACATTGGAATTGGTCAGGACGGTATCGCCGGATACGAGCCGTCTTCCCAGATCGGCTATGACCGAAACCTTGTCGGCTTCCACCCCGGTCACCGCAACCGGTGCACGTGACTGGCCGCGAATGACGAAGCCATTGCCCACGATTTGCGGAGACACTGCCTTTACCCCGGCCATGGTCTCAATGCCGGGAATGAATGCCTCAGCGCTGCGCAGGGTCTCCCGCTGCCCGCTCGCCCTTTGCTGAACCAATTGTGCTTCCACGCCCTCTGGCAGCAGCAGGCCGGCATCCCGGCTCGGCGCTTCGAGGGTCACATGGGAAATATCACCTACTGTCTGTTGCACCAGGTAGACTGCAAGGCCTCCGATGAGGGCGCTCATGAAGATAAAGACGAAAACCCCTGTCGCCACGCCGGCAACGAGAAGACCTGTCTGTGTCTTGCTTGCCGTCAGATAGCGCCATGCAATCTTGATGCCATAGAGCATGGTCTATTCCGCCTCGACCATGTCGCCGACCGAGACCGCCATTGGATCGAGGATGACCACGTCGCCCTCTTCCAGCCCTCGGGTAACAATCACCCGATCCGCTGGCCAGTCGCTGAAGCTGATCGCGCGGGACGCCACGAGACCGTCATCGATCACCAGCACATGGCTGTCAGCGCCGTCTGTGACGATGGCCGAACGTGGGAGAGAAAGCGCGTCCGGCACTTCCTCTACAATTACGTTGGCGTTGACCGTTTGCCCAACGGGCAGCGACACAGGATCATCGAACGCAATGCGAATGGCGCGTCCGCCTGTCGCGCTGTCCACGACCGGCGCCGCAAAGGTCACCGTTCCGTGCTGGGCGATGCTGGCGCCTACCGGCTTGAGGAGCGCTTTGAGCCCGGCGCTAACCCGGGCGGAATAGAGCTCATCCACGTCGGTCTCCACCTCAAGCATGCTGGTATCGGCGATGACGAACAATTGGGTTTGAGGATCGACGAGCTGCCCCCGGTCCACTCCGCGCGACAAAACGGTTCCGGCCATGGGTGCGGTGATCGTGTACTGATCGACCTGTCGTTGCACCTGGTCGAGTGCAGCCTGCAGGCGTGCTGTTTCATTGACTGCTGCGGCAAGAGCCCATTCGGCATCCTCGCGGCTCGACCGAGTGGCGTTCTCACCCAGTGCTAATGCGCGCTCTGCCGTTGCCTCAGCCTGGCGCTGGCGCACCTGTTGTGCCTCGAGCGCTGCCTGCGCCTGTCCCAACTGAGCCTGCACCAGTGCATCGTCAAGCCTAACGAGTATATCTCCTGCGGCCACAAGGTCACCGGTGTCGGCGCTGACGGTGATAGCTTGTCCCGAAACGGCCGCGCGCACAGTGACCGAGGTCTCGGCGGCCACGCGCCCATTGATCGCCAGCGCCTGCGATACGGAGCCTGGCTGCACAATCTCGGTCGCGACAGCCAAGGCCCTGGGCTCCCATGGCCTTTCGATCCCCGCATAGGCGGCCGCGATGGTAATGACAACGAGAAGAAGCAGCCACCGCTTCCAGTGCCGTTTGCGGCGGCGAGGCGGGACGGCCTTATTTTCCGACTGGGACACGGGTTCGGCTCCGTTTGACGCTGTCCTCCTATACGCAACGCCAGCGGACATGGATTGTCCAAAAGCTCCAGACACGAAAAAGCCGGGTTTAACCCCGGCTTTTTCGTTGCATCCGGCTTTCAGCCGGCGATTTTGTCGAGTGTGGCAAAATCATCGTCGCTGAGACTAATGGCGGCGGCCGCAACATTGTCTTCAAGATGCTTGACCTTACCGGTTCCCGGAATGGGCAGCATGACATGGCTGCGCTTGAGCAACCAGGCCAAGGCAATCTGACTGCCACTGGCGCCATGCTTGTCCATGATTGCCTTTGCGGCCTTGTGGCCCTCTACCAGATCGCCCCCTGCCAGCGGAAACCACGGGATGAAACCGATATTGTTGGCCTCGCAATACTTGAGAACCGCTTCGCTCTGGCGATTAGCGAAATTGTAGAGGTTCTGGACGGTAGCAACCTTGAAGTACTGGCTGGCTTCCTTGATATCCTCAACGCTGACTTCGCTGAGCCCGGCATGACGGATCAGGCCTTCCTTCTGCATTGCAGCAATGACCTCGAACTGTTCATTGCGAGGCGTTTTGACGTCGATGCGGTGCAGTTGCCAGAGATCGAGCCGCTCCAGCTTCAACCGGCGCAAGCTGGTCAGCACTCCCTGCCGGAGAAATTCCGGGCGGCCGAGCGGCGGCCATACATTGGGTCCCGTGCGCGTCAGGCCGCTCTTGGTGGCGACGATCGTTCCCTTGCTGTAGGGCGCCAATGCCTCCCCGATCAGCTCTTCGCTGATATAGGGGCCGTAGCTTTCCGCCGTATCGATGAAATTGACACCGATCTCGGGGAGGCGCTTGAGGACGCGGATCGCTTCTTCGTGATCCTTTGGCGGCCCCCAGATGCCCTCGCCGGTGATGCGCATTGCGCCAAAGCCGAGCCGATGGACGTTGAGGTCGCCACCAATGGCGAAGGTCCCCGACAAGGATGCGTCGAGCTGAGCCATTCTAAGTCTCCTTGGATCGACGCCCGGCAGCACGCCGGACGCTAATTGTCTTCTGCCAAATCGGGCAGCGGCAGGAAGTCGATGCCGTCTTCAAGCAAACCCGCAACCTCGTCGCGGGTTGCCTTCCCGTAGATGCCGCGCGCCTCGGCCTCCGCAAAATGGATCTTGCGGGCTTCCTCCGCAAAACGGTCACCCACGTCGTCGGCTTCGCTCATTACCTTCTGGCGGAACTGGCGCAGCATATCGCGGAATCGCGCCGCTTCGGGATGGGCGGAGGTCAAGGACATGGGTTGGGTGTCCGAGCGCGCGAGGTTGGGCGCCATTGGCGCTTTCTCGACCTTATGATCACCGCATTGGGCACAGCTGACAATGCCGCGAGCATGCTGCTCGTCATAGGCAGTGGCGCTTTTGAACCAGGCATCGAAGCGATGGCCCTTTGAACATTGAAGCGAATACTGGATCACGGTTCCTACCGTAGACTGGAAGCGGGCTGACCCCCTGCATCCTATATAGGGCGCGCTTTCAGCCCTGCAAACCCGGGGCGGCAAAGTCGCGCGCATTGGCCAGCGCGGGCACGCGACGGCGGGCTTCAGCCACCGCTGCCTGATCGATATCTGCGAACACGACGCCGGGAGCATCGTGGTCGAGCTCGGCCAATATGCGGCCCCAGGGATCGACGATCAGGGAATGACCGAAGGTGGCACGCCCATTTTCATGAGCTCCCCCTTGGGCGGCGGCAATGACATAGGAGCCTGTCTCGATGGCTCGGGCGCGCAGCAGCACGTGCCAATGCGCTTGCCCGGTGGGAACGGTAAAGGCAGCCGGTACAGCGAGCAGGTCGGCTCCGGCCTTGGCAAGGCTGGTATAGAGGCGAGCGAACCGCATGTCGTAGCAAATGGAAAAACCGAGGGTAAATTCGCCGAGCGACGCCGTCACGGCCTTATCGCCCCCCTTGTAGGTCGCGCTTTCCCGGTAGGCATCGAGACCGGCAATGTCGGCGTCGAAGAGATGGATTTTGTCATAGGTTGCCGTGACTGCGCCGCCAGGTCCAAAAAACACCGAGCGATTGGCAAACCGTCCGTCTTCGAGCGGGATGGGCAGGGAGCCGATATGCACATGCATTCCATGCTGCCGCGCCATCGTGCCGATCGCTGCAAGTTGAGGATGACCATCGTAGGGCGCAGCCACCAACCGCAATTGCTCGCGATTTTCAGGGAAGATCAACGAGACTTCCGGAGTGAGCGCATAGCGCGCCCCACCGGCGGCCGCTTCTTCGAGCAGGGCGCCCAGAGCTGCAAGATTGGTGTCGGGATCGAGTCCCGAGCGCATCTGGATGGCAGCGACCCTCATTTCTATGGGGCGAGAAGCGGGTCGAGACCGCCCTGCCGGTCTAGCGCAGCCATGTCGTCATAGCCGCCAACATGAGTATCGCCTATGAAAATCTGCGGCACAGTCCGCCGGCCATGGGCACGCTGGGTCATCTTCTCCCGCAGCGCCGGATCAAGTACTGTAATTTCGGTAAACTCTGCGCCTTTTTCGGTCAGCAATGCCTTGGCAGCGTGACAATAGGGACAGGTGGGTGTGGTGTAGATCTCGACCTTGGCCATGATTTCATCCAGCAATGAGTTTTCTCTTATATGGTGACATCCTGCCCGATGACAACGCGGGCCAGCGTCAGGACGTCTACGCGCTCCACGCCACCGCGCCGTAGCGCGCGGGTAACTGCCTTTAGGGTAGCGCCTGTCGTGTAGACATCGTCCACCAGCACAACCGGGCGCCCAGCCAGGCGTTCCAGAAGATTAGGATGGACCGCAAAGGCGCCCTGTACGTTGCGCAGCCGACTTTCTCCCGACAGCCCAACCTGCTGGCGCGTCTTGCGGATACGGCGCACCAGATGCGGATCGACGGCGAGGCCCGAGAGGATAGCCAATTCGCGGGCCAGCAACATGGATTGGTTATACCGGCGAAACCGCAACCGGCTGGCATGCAGGGGCACCGGAACGAGCAGCGGTCGGCCGGGCCAGAAATCTTCGCCCGCCCCCATCATGAGCCGTGCACAAAAACGCGCCAGCTCCACCCGGTCACCATATTTGAACCGGCTCACCAGCGTGCCCACCACCTCGCCATAGGCCAGCGCAGCCCGGGCGCGGCCGAACGGCGGCGGATCGGCCATGGCTTCTGCCGAGAGCGCACCGGGCCCCGGATCGGTCTCAAACGGCACTCCCAGCACGGGGCAATAGGGCGCCGTGATGGGACGCAGATCCGCAAAGCATGTCGCGCAAAGCGTGTCGCTCTGCATCAGCGGACTGGCACAGACGGCGCAGGCCGGCGGATAGAGCTGATCCAGGACGACGCGACCCAGCCCGGCCAGCCCCTGCCGCGCCAGCCGCATCCCCTCTTTGACTTCCCCGCCCCTGCTCTGCATAAGGGCCATATTGCCACGACCCAGCGCCGGCGAAAGCCCCCATTTGCATGTCCATCACGCCACTACTTTTCGATTCTGCACAGATTGCCTCCAATTTGGCGCGCCGACCCGATCACGCCAATTTCGTCCGCGACCTGGTGGTGGAGGATCTCGCCGATCGCCTCGGAACCTATCGGCGGACATTTACCAGCGCCGTTCTGATCGGCCCCGATGCCCAGCTGCTGCCGCAGCGCTTTGCCACCGCCGATGCCCCAATAGACATGCAGCGGATCGAGGCTTTTGACGGCCGGGAATTTCCTGCCATCCCCGATGGCCTGCACGATCTTATCGTGTCGCTTCTGCACCTGCAGGCCGTCAATGACGTGCCTGGACATCTCGCCCGGCTGCGCAAGAGCCTGCGACCCGATGGTCTCTTCATGGCCGCTTTCTTGGGCGGAGAGAGCCTGACGGAATTGCGTGAGGCTTTTCTCTCGGCCGACGTCACCATATCGGGCGGCGCGTCGGCCCGCGTAGCACCCATGGCACAGGTGCGTGATGCCGGTGCCCTCTTGCAGCGCGCTGGCTTTGCCTTGCCTGTGGCCGATGTCGAAACTCACCGCGTCCGCTATGCTACGCCGTTCGCCTTGATAGCTGAACTGAAGCGTCTCGGCGCATCCAACCCACTGGCCGATCGCAGCCGGCGCTTCGCCACCCGCACACTGATATCGGCCGCGGCGCAAGCTTATGCCGCGCATGATAGCGATACCGATGGCCGCGTTCGCGCCACGCTGGAAATCGTCTGGATCGCCGGCTGGGTGCCCCATGAAAGTCAGCAGAAACCCCTGCGGCCGGGAAGCGCCAAGGTCAGCATGACCGATTTCCTCAGGCCCGGCGAAACGCGCCAGCCATGACGCCGAGCCTTCCCGGTCGAGAGATCGTCATCGTCGCCGGCTCAGGCAAAACCAGTCTTGCCAAAGTGCTGGCGCAGCGGCCCCGCGCTGCGCCCGTCTCCACAGGCAAGACAAGGACCCAGCGCGTACCAACACCATATGTAGGCGGTTGATGGGCTAACCCATGACCAGGCCCACGCTACCCTGATTGCACCAATTGAAAGCCAAGCATATCGTCTGCAACAAGGCGAGGAATCAGCAATGACGCAATGCAAGGTTGTGCGGGGAGGCGAAGCCTTTCACGGCAAGCAGGGTATGGATTATTTCTCCGGCATATCGGCCCAAAGCGCAGGCTCGACGGGCCTGTGCCTTCACATGCTGGTCCTACCCCCTGGCGGCAAGGCCAAGCCGCATTATCACGCGCACCACGAGACAGCGATCTTCCAGCTCGAAGGCTCAACGTCCTTCTACCATGGACCCAACCTCGAATTTCTCGACGAGGTTCATGAAAGCGATTACGTCTATATTCCGGCCGGCATCCCGCATCAGCCTTTCAATGCCACGGAGCAGACCGCCCGAGCCCTGATTGCGCGCACCGATCCAAACGAACAGGAAAGTGTTGTTTTGCTGCCCGAGGCGATGAGCAGGCTCTGATTACCGCTGCCTGCGCACGGGAAAGCACGTCCCTAAGAAAAGAGGCCGGTGATCGCACCGGCCTCATTCAATTTCGTCCTTAGAAGCGCCTTACGCAGCTTCCTCGTCGCTTTCTTCGGCAGCATCCGCCTTGGTGCGCTTGGGGCTCTTGGCCAGTTGCTTCTCGATGAGCTGAACGGCCTCGGTCAGGGTCAGTTTGCGCACCGAGCCCACTTCGCGGCTCATGCGATCCATTGCCTGCTCGAACAGCTGGCGTTCCGAATAGGACTGCTCTGGCTGCTCCTCGGACCGGTAGAGGTCGCGAACCACTTCAGAAATAGCGATCAGGTCGCCGGAATTGATCTTGGCTTCGTATTCCTGAGCGCGACGCGACCACATGGTGCGCTTGACGCGGGCACGGCCGGTGACGGTGTCGAGGGCCTTCTTGATCTCGTCTTCCTCGGCCAGCTTGCGCATGCCGACAGACTTGACCTTGGCCACGGGAACGCGCAGGGTCAGCTTGTCCTGCTCGAAGCTGATGACGAACAGCTCCAGGGTCAGACCGGCGACTTCCTGCTCCTCGATGGCGACGATCATGCCGACGCCATGGGCGGGATAGACGACAAATTCGCCCGTCTTGAACCCGAGCCGCTGCTGCTGCTTCTTGGCTACCATATGCTGGAACTCCTTATTGACGCCCCAAATGGCAAGTTCCTTGCGGGAAGGTCCTGCCATTTCTACTCGTTGACGCCCGATACGGGGCGCTTACTGCGCAGTAAAGCCTCACGCCGTCCGGGTCCGCTTGTCCGGAACGCCTTGATAAACAGGAATGTCTGTCAAAAAAATCGTGCCTTGCGGCACGGGCTGGGTGACGGGCTTAACTGCATATGGTGGGACCATAGCACATTTTTTCAGCAAAATCAAAAGGAACGAATCAACCCAGCGCGAGCGGGCCGCCCTTCGGCAGCCTGATGTGACAACAGCGTGGCAATGACTTGCCCAACAGCGTCGGCAAGCGAACGAAAAGCGTCTGGCGTCAGTCGCCTTCGCCGGGCTCCTCGGAGAAATACTTGCCCAGCTTGCCGTCTTCGCCGTCCTTGCTCTTGGCATCGGACAGAGGCTCGCGGCGCTCCGTCAGGTTCGGCCAGATGGTCGAGAATTTCCGGTTGAGTTCAAGCCATTCATCCAGCCCGCTCTCAGTATCCGGCTTGATGGCTTCGGCCGGGCATTCCGGCTCACAGACGCCACAATCGATGCACTCGTCCGGGTGGATCACCAGCATGTTCTCGCCTTCATAGAAGCAGTCCACCGGACACACTTCCACGCAGTCGGTATATTTGCAGGCAATGCAATTGTCGGTGACGATATAGGTCATTCTGGCAGACAATCCCGTCCAAACGCGGCCGATCCTTGGGAAAATCAGCCACCGGTCTCAACGGGAAGGGTGCTAAACCCTTTTCTTGCTCGCTGCAAGTGCAAGGCGGGGCCGGTCCGGCGCGGTTTGACGCTATGGGGAAAAGCTCGGCGGGACGGCTGCAAAGCGCGGCTCACCCTGCTCGATAGCGAAACACCAGATCCCGTGGGTCCTGCCCAACGGCCTGCACGTCTAGAACCCCGCCAAGTCGTTGAGCAAGGGCAATGGAGCGGGCATTTTCCGGATCGCAATAGCTGACTAGGTGGTGGATGGTGAGGGTGCCGAACGCCCACGCCCGCAGGGCGGACGCCGCCTCAAAGGCATAGCCATGCCCCTCGTAACCTTCATAGAGCAGCCAGCCCAGCTCTTTTTCTGGAAACAGCGGACCATGATTGATGCCGACCTGACCCAGGCAGGCGCTATCCCCGCGCCGCTGGATCATCAGGCAGCCATGCCCGAACAGCGCCCATTGGGCAACGTCATTGGTGAACATGCCCCAAGCAGATCGAAGATCGTAGGGGCCACCCATGAACCGGGCGCGATCGGACATCATCAGCGCCCGATAATTCTCGAAGTCTGCCATCACCATAGGCCGCAATTCCAGCCTCTGGGTTACAATCGTGGGGACATCAGTCATCGTCGCCGTCAATCAGCCGATCGGTTTCGCGGCGTTGCTTCTTGGTGGGCCGACCGCTACCCGGCGCCCGTTCAGCGATGGCGGCATCATAGGCAGAGCGCTCACCCTTTGGGGGCATAGGTGGAGACATATCCTCGTATAGCCCCTGAGCCTCGCTGGCCGGGCCCCGCCGCGTGCCCGGATCGAGAATGCGCCACACAAGGATGCGGCCATGCAATGACATCGTCAAAACATCACCAGCACCAACCTTATGATCCGTACGTTCGGTTTTCTCCGAATTGATCCGAATGGCGCCCGACTCGATGATCTTTTGCGCCAGTGTCCGCGATTTGACAGCGCGAGAAAAAAACAGGAACCGGTCGAGCCGCTCCTTGCGGAGGCTCTCGCCCAGCCCTGTCAAATTCTACTCCGACTTGCCGCGCAGGGCGGCGAGAGCTGCAAAAGGGCTATCAGGATCAAAGACCGGCTTGCGCTCCTCGCGGGGCGGTCGGCGATCGGTGCGCTCACCCTTGTCAGGGCGGGTCCGCCGTTCCTCCTCGCGCCCCTTGCCATGCGCAGCTCTGCCCCCCTGCGGGCGTTCGTTGCCCTCTGGACGCTTACCGCGATTGGCGTTCTGGCGCGAGCGTTCGTTGCGGCGCCCCGGCTGCCCTTCGCCATCGGCGTCGCGACGGCCGCGAGGTTCGTGGCGGCGCTGATCATGATTGCGGCGTCCCGGAAACCAGACCTCGTCCATCTCCGGCTCGGACGACACGGGCTGGGTTGCAGCAGCATCTGCGGGCGCCGCATCAGGCACGGCTCCTTCGATGATGGGGAGCGCAACAACTGTCTCGTCAGCTTCGACGGCAGGCTCGACGCTCGCTGGACTGTCTTCCAGCACCTGGTCCAGCGCCGCGGCTTCGGCGGACGCATCGGCAGGCGCAATGGGAGCCGCCGGTTTGGGTGTCCGACGGACGCGATATCCCAGGGACGTCAGTATCGAGGAAAAATCATCGCCCGAGCAGCCCAACAGACTGGTCATCTCCACGGTCACGCGGAACCCATTGCCATCGGCGGCGCCGGCCGGCAGGTCCCCGGCATAGGGACGGGCCGCATCGAGGGCGATGAGGGGGCGGATGATGTCGGCCAGCCGTTCCAGGATGTCGATGCGCACGGCGCGTTTGCCCGCGACCTTGAAGCCGGCAATTTCATAAAGGCGGGTATCGACTTCCGGATCAACCAGGAACGAGGTGCGACCGGATAGAACGATGTGGGGAATATCGGTCACGCCTGCCTGGCGGATGCCACCATGCTTGAGCGCGAACAGCACCAGCGCAAGCTCACGCGGTGCGGGCTTGAGCGAAAGCGGCAGATAGATGTGGTAAGCGCCGAACTTGATACCCAGTTTGCGCAGCTTGCCGCGCACGTCCTGATCGAGACCTTTGACATCGTCAGCGACGTCGTGGCGCGGCAGCAGCCCCAGATGCTCGAACAGGCGGTAGGCCAGACCGCGGGCCGTGCCTTCCAGGTCTACAGGAGCCTCGAGGGCCATGATTGGCTCGAGGACGGTATTGATGTGGTGCCGAAGCCAGAGCATCAACCGATCCTGAACCTTCTCCAGGTCCGGGCCAGTCAGCGTTTCGTCGGCCAGAATAATGATGCGGGGGCGATAGAGGCTATCGCCTTCGGCCAGTTCCGCGACGATTTCGCCGCGCCAGCGCAACCGACCATCTGTCGCCAACACGAATTCTTCATTTGGCGAACCGGCCAGTCTTCCGGCACGATTGTGTATCTCTGGCGCGACCACGGAATCGGCGGCGCCCCGCAGACCCTTGGCATCGAGCTCGCCATCGTTGCGAGCCAGGGAGAAGCGGAAGCCTTCAAGCGTGCCGATGAGGTGGCCTTCCAGCCGCACTTCGCCTTGGCTATTGATTTCGGGAGATACCATACGTTTGTCTTTCAGATGGCGGAGCAGCACGCTTGTGCGCCGGTCGACGAAGCGCTGGGTAAGACGCTCGTGCAGAGCGTCACTCAGGCGGTCTTCAATGTCCCGTGTCTTTTCGCGCCAATAAGTAGGGTCTTCAAGCCAGTTTTTGCGGTTCGCGACAAAGGTCCAGGTCCGGATCTGCTTGATCCGATTGCTGAGTGTGTCAATGTCGCCCTCCGCATTGTCGCAAAACCGGACCTGCTCGGCAATCCAATCCTCGTCGACCCGTGTAATTCGTCTCAAATCCGAGAAGATTCGGGTCACAATCTCCCCGTGCGCTGCCGGTGAGATGCCCTGATAGTCAGGAATCTGGCAACATTCCCAGAGCAGTTTGACCGCTTCATGGCCGCGCGCCAAGGCTCCGGCCTCGTTGCGCGCCAGAAACTCCAGGGCCATTTGGTCGGTGGCGATTGGCACGCGGGTCAGCGTTCTGTCCTGCGGGGAAACTTCGAGTGACCCGCGTAGCCGCTCGATGGAAGAAAAATCGAGCACCGAATTGCGCCATTGCACCTGCCGCACAGGCTCGAAATCGTGGGTCTCGAGCTGCACGACGAGTTCTTCGTCAAAATTCTCTGTGCCCCCGGTCACCCCAAATGTCCCGTTATGGCGATGCCGCCCGGCTCGACCGGCAATCTGGCCGAGCTCGGACGGTGTCAGCGGGCGGCTCTGATGGCCATCGAACTTGGTATCGTCGGCAAAGGCGACGTGGTGGATATCGAGGTTGAGACCCATACCGATGGCATCGGTAGCAACGAGGAAGTCCACATCGCCATTCTGATAGAGGTCAACCTGGGCATTGCGGGTGCGTGGCGAAAGCGCTCCCATCACCACCGCCGCACCACCGCGTTCGCGTCGGATCAGTTCGGCAATGGCGTAAACCTGGCGCGCCGAAAAGGCGACGATCGCGGAGCGGGCCGGCTGGCGGGAGAGCTTCTTCGAGCCCGAATAGGTCAGCTGGGAAAAGCGCGGCCGATCGATGATCTCAGCGTGTGGGATAAGCTTTTTGACGACCCCCGCCATTGTGGCGGAACCCAGCAAGAGCGTTTCGTGAAACCCGCGGGCCTTGAGGATACGGTCGGTGAACACATGGCCGCGATCGAAATCGATGGCGGTCTGAATCTCGTCCACGGCCACGCAATCGACATGAATGTCCATCGGCATGGCTTCGACCGTCGCAACCCAATAGCGCGGCTTTGCAGGCACGATACGCTCTTCCCCGGTAACAAGAGCGACCGCCTGCTCTCCCACCCGCTCCACCACGCGTTGGTAGACTTCGCGCGCAAGCAGGCGCAGCGGCAGACCGATCATCCCCGTCGGATGAGCCAGCATGCGCTCGATGGCGAAATAGGTCTTGCCGGTATTGGTCGGCCCAAGAATGGCCTTGACCAAATGGGAGGGTGCGAAAGTCATCGCCCCCTATGTAGTCGTTCCCGCGCTCGCTTGCGAGGCCCACAGCAGGCGTCCCGACAAAAGACACCAAATGCCACTTTTCTGCCACCCGTGTTAACGTCGGGAACAAAAATTGAACGAAACAGCATCGAATCGGCGCGACCAAGCAAATCCGCTTTCGTTCTCTACGAGATATGGTGCGCTATGACGATGTCGACCCACAAGCGGGAGGAACGCCTGGCTTAAATGGGTAGAAACGCCTTCACAGGCCTTGCTAAACCCTTAATTTTTGTCATTTGCGGTGAAATGTGAACGCGCGGTAAATAGACTGGGGTATCGAATTTTGTTGGCCTTCACATCGAGTTCGCGGATTTGTGGCGCGTTTTTCACCGGGGCTTGACGAAATACCGTATTGACGTGCCAGACCGGGACAAATTCCTCCTGACACAGTCCGTCAGCTCCACACGCGATAAAGCGAAAAAGGAGCCGCAAATGTCAGTTTTTAACCCTACTGCCCTCCCCGCAACGATCGCAGCTTATTTCGCCACCTCAGGCAATCGTGCTGCGATAGACCTGTTTGCGCGCGAAGCAGCCGTTGTTGACGAGGGCGAGACACATACCGGTCTTGAGGCGATCACCTCGTGGCTCGACAGCGTCGAGCGTCGCTACAGACCTCGCTACGTTCTTCAGGATGCAAGCCGTAGCGGAACCGGACATACTGTCACCTTTGAGGTGTCAGGCACATTTCCCGGCAGCCCCGCCATTCTTCGGCAGCACTTCGAGCTCAATATGGACGGCAAGATCCGGCTTTTGCGCACGCTTTGAAATGTATCATGCCGGGACAAATGATGAGCCATCGTGTCCATCGGAGTAATTTCCGGCACAAAGCAGGAACGAACACGGTCTGAATCATTACCTCGGGAGCAATCCGGTTTTGTTCACCACCATATCTGGTGGCGGTCCCTGAGTGATACCACCAGCTTTCCTCGGCGGAGCACCTGCGCTGCTTCAAACCATTTATATCTATGAATTTTCGGTTAAATTTGCTCGCACAACCGGTTTCCTGCCAATCCATTGTCAAACAGAAACACAAATGCGCCACAGCCGTTAACCGGCAAGTGGCGCATTATCCCCAGTCCAAAGACGTAAAATTGTCAAAAAAGGCTTTGACCGTCCGAAAGTGGGACAGGTCTACTCGGCGCGGGCCGTCGTTAGCACCATGGACATATCGCCCATGCTGGTGCCGATATTGACCCGATAAGGCACGAAATATCCAGAAGCGCCCAGCGGCGCGTACCAGACGATGATACGGCTTGTGTCCGCCAGGTATTGCGTCATCTCCGACGTCTCGAAGTGACCGGACACCGGACGGTATTTTACGGAACAGGCTACGAGAGGCCCCTGGTAGCCCGTGCGCGGAGACGTGGCTTCGTCCTGTGACAGGAAACCCATGTCGATATTGAACCGCTCGACACCTGTGAAAATGCGGAAGTCGCGATCGCAAAGATTGCGGTCCAATCCCTGGCCCTTGAGGACAAAGGACGAAAGGAAATCGGCCACCCCGGTCAGATGGGTCCGCTCCAGCGGTATCCGGTCATAGGAATCCAGAACCGGCGGCGTCACCTGGAAGGAGGAGACGTCGCGCCCCGCAAAGCCGACCTCTACGTTGAAGGTCTCGCCATTGGCGCGTGTTTCGAGCTGGAAGCGTTCCGATTGCAGCGCGGCACCGCTCGACGACCCACTGACGCTGGCTTTTGCCGTGCCGCTTGCCACCACGTTGCCCAAGCCGGTGACCCGCGCAGAAACATCGAAACCGTAACGGGCGCCGTCATCTTCGAAGTCGATGTCGATCAGGGCAATATTGATACCGCCAACGGTCACCACATAGCTGACCCGCGCATCCACGGGCGCAGACAGGGCGGGCTGGGCGACCAGTGGCATGGCCAAAGCAAGGCAGGTGAAGGCAGAACGGATCACGGCAGGGTTCTCGGCAGCTTGCGCCTGCCGGAGACGCTGGCCGGGCAGGAACGAATCACATCAAGCGACAACCGTGCCGATCCCTCGAGCGACGCGCAAGCCGCTCTCAGCCCCGTGAGCCGGCCTTTAGCTTGACGAGGCCGCCCCTTTTCTCTAAAGAGCCGCGAGATTTCACCACAATCGAGGCCCGTAGCGGACGTCTCCGCCACGCAGGACCTTTACACAAACAGGATATCGAAAATGGCACGTCGCTGCGAACTGACCGGTAAGGGCGTCATGGTGGGCAACAATGTTTCCCACGCTCTCAACCGCACCCGCCGCCGCTTCCTCCCCAACCTCATCAACGTCACGCTGATCTCGGACGCGCTGAACCGTTCGGTCAAGCTGCGCATTTCGACCTCGGCCCTGCGCACCGTGGAGCACCGCGGTGGCCTGGACGCCTTCCTGCTCAAGCAGGATGACGCCGACCTGTCCCCCCTGGCTCTCGGTATCAAGAAGGAAATCCGCGCGGCCCTCGCGGCCTAAGCGACTTCCGCCAAGCAGTTCCAGCCGCGTGGTGGGTCGTCACCGCGCGGCTTTGTTTTATTCGCCGATTTACACCTCAGGCTTGACCCGAGGGCTGCTTATCGGAGATGAATCGGCCAAGTTGATGCCCTGCTATGAAGTCCGCTAGGGACATCAACAGGGGTGCTTGTCCCTTACTCAACCGTACGGTGCTCTGGTCTTCTGCCGGCGGCACCCCAACTTAGGTACAGTCTGATGCTGTCTCGCCTGCTTGTGGCGCTCGTCGCCATGGTGGCCGTCGTCGCCGCCTCCAATTTCCTCGTGCAGTTTCCCGTGGACTTGACCCTGGGTGGCGTCCATATTGGCGACATCCTGACTTGGGGTGCCTTTACCTATCCTGTCGCCTTCCTCGTCACCGACCTCTCCAACCGCGCCTTCGGCCCGCAAAAGACCCGGCTGATCGTAATTGCCGGCTTCTGCGTGGCGGTCATCATCTCCATCTGGCTGGCGACGCCGCGCATCGCCGTCGCGTCGGGCACCGCTTTCCTTGTGGCGCAGATGCTCGATGTCTCCATCTTTCACCGCCTGCGCAACGGCGCCTGGTGGCATGCTCCGATGTTCTCCTCGCTGGCAGGATCGGTGCTGGACACGGTCCTCTTCTTCTCCATCGCCATGGCCCCGGCCTTTGCCGGCATCGATGCCTTCTTCGGCATGGAAGATACTTCGCTTGCCTTCCCCGCGCCCCTGCTCGGCATCGGGCCGGACGTTGAGCTGTGGCAGAGCCTGGCTCTGGGCGATTTCCTCATAAAGCTGGTCATGGCCGTTTTGATGCTCGCGCCTTACAAGACCATCCGCGATCTTGTGCTCAAGCGCATGCCCTTGGCGGCGTAAGCCGTCATCTGCTGGCGATCGTCATTGCCGGGGTCTTCCCGGTAATGACACCGGACAGAGCGCCCACGACTTACTCCTGGAGCGCAAATTCCAGGATCATGTTGCGTTGCCAGCCGTTGAAATTGTTATCCGAGCCCATGAGGATGCGCCATTCGCCGCCGGGACTTTGATGCACCATCAGGCTTTCCATGTTGTCGATCTCCGGACCCTGCGCAGAAAGCAGCAATTCGCCGCGCATCAGGACACCGGGCTGCACATCTTCGGCGCGAACTCGCCTCAGGTTCATTACGAAACTGAACAGCGATACCCCCCGCTCAAGCACCAAAAGGTCGCCATTGGGCAGGAACGCGCAATCGGTGGGATTGACGATGGGACTGTTTACGTACGTGAACGGGCCCTTGTCGTTAATTCCCAGCATCTCGCCGCGATGATTTCCGTCCGCGTCCAGGGCCTCCTCGGTGATGAGGATCGTGGACCCTGCGACGGGTGATGCGGGCGGCGCGATGCAGACCGACTCGATGGATTCGTTCGTCCGTAGATCGGTAAGCCACTGCGGAATGGGCACTTCGCGCGCAGCGCCGCCGGGACGCCCATCGGTGACGGAAAAATCAGCGACCCGGGTCAAATGCTCGAACCCTACCCGCACGCCGACCGGAACGCCGTCGCGCCAGATCGTATCCATACCCTCGGCGTCACGTGCATATTGGCGAGGCAGCGGTTGCCCGGAAGAATTCTGGATCGGCTCAATGGTCACGCCGATGAAGCCGAACAGACGATCGGCCTCATCATAGGCCAGTTGGCCCGACACGAAGTGGCCGCGATCGGTGACAAAGGCGATGCGTTGATTGTCTCCGGTCTGGGTAACGCTGGAAAGGCCACCGAACGTATCGTCGGGACTTTGCAGCGTCATGCCACCGCGAAAGATCAGCTTGTCGATGGGTTGGTCGAGGTCGATATTCCTGAAACGGGAAATCTGCGCCGCACTCACCGTTGCCTCTACCGCGTGGACCGGGCTGGCCAGGCAAAGAAGCACCAGGGCGAAAGCGGCCCGTTCCATCATCCCCGCGTCCGCCGCCGTGCTTGGGCCGGCAATTCCTCATCGAACAGCGAGGCCAGCTCGTCCGTCAGAGCGCCGGCCAGTTCCTCGGCATCGAGCAGCGTCACCGCCCGCCGGTAATACCGGGTTACGTCGTGTCCGATGCCCACTGCCACGAGCTGGATCGGCGAACGGGTTTCGATATCCTCGATCACCTGGCGAAGATGAGCTTCGAGATAATTGCCTGCATTGACGCTCTGGGTGCTGTCATCCACCGGGGCGCCATCGGAAATCACCATCAGAATGCGACGTTGCTCGGGGCGCGCCATCAAGCGCTTGCGGGCCCATTCGAGCGCCTCGCCGTCAATGTTCTCCTTGAGCAGGCCTTCGCGCATCATCAGGCCCAGATTGCGCCGTGCATGCCGCCAGGGCTCGTCGGCGGCCTTGTAGATGATGTGACGGATATCGTTGACGCGGCCAGGATTGGCCGGGCGATTGGCTTCGAGCCAGGCTTCACGGCTCTTGCCGCCCTTCCAGGCGCGAGTGGTAAAACCCAGAATCTCGACCTTGACCCCGCAACGCTCCAGTGTGCGCGCGAGAATGTCGCCACAGATCGCTGCAATCGTGATCGGCCGACCGCGCATGGAGCCGGAATTGTCGATCAGCAAAGTCACCACCGTGTCGCGGAAATCGGTGTCGTTCTCAACCTTGAAGGAGAGCGCCTGCAGCGGATCGGTGACCACCCGGGTGAGACGCGCCGTATCCAGCAGCCCTTCCTCGAGGTCGAATTGCCAGCTCCGGTTCTGCTTGGCCATCAGGCGACGTTGCAGCTTGTTGGCCAGCCGGGCAACAGCCCCGGCGAGGTTCTCGAGCTGCTTGTCGAGCAGGGCACGCAGCTGGTCGAGTTCGTCAGGCGGGCACAGCTCGGCGGCCTTGACGATTTCGTCAAACTTGGTGGTGAACACCTTGTAATTGAATTGGTTGGAAAGCTGTGTGCCGCCATCCTTGGCGGGCGGCGGCATGGGCGCATCTTCGCCCGCTTCGGTCTCGGCGTCCTCGTCGGCATCGGCCATGTCGGCCTCCATGCCCTCGACGTCGCCGGTCTCTTCGCTCTCGCCGGCCTGCTGATCGTCTTCGCTCTCGGACTGTTCGTTCTCGCCGTCGCCTTGCTCGGGCGATTGATCGGAACCCTGCGCCTGCTCGGGCTGGCTGTCCTCGGCGCTTTCCTCCTCGCCGTCCGATGGTTCTTCCATGTCGCTTTCGGCGATCAGGTTCAGGTCGCGCAGCACCGCCTTTGCGGCGCGGGCGAAATCGTCCTGGTTCTCATAGGATGAGAGCAGGCCATCGAGCGACGTGGATGCCTTCGCTTCGATCTCCTTGCGCCAGAGTTCGACCAAGGCATGACCGGACGGCGGCACGGCAACGCCGGCAAGCTTCTCACGCAGCATAAGGCCAAGAGCCTCGGCCAGCGGGGCGTCATCCTTGGCTCCGACCTCGGCAAAATTAGCCCGAAACAGCCGGTCTTCCAGCATCTCGTGGATATTGCCGCCCATGCCGGGCATCCGGATGACGCCGAGCGATTCCACTCGTGCCTGTTCCAGTGCGTCAAAGGCGGCGCGGGCCTGGGGATCCATGGGAGACCGCTTGCGGTGGCTGTCTGGATCGTGGCTGGCGAGGCGCATGGCCATCGCATCGCCCTGTCCGCGCGCGACGGCGATGTCCCGCTTGGTGGGCAAACGAGGCAGATTGGCCAGCCGGGCCTTGTCCGACGTCAGCAAGGGACGGTCGGCGGTAAAGCTGACTTCCAGTTCTGGCTTGCCGCCAATGGCACGCACCGTCGCGCCCATGGCCGATTTGAAGGCCTGGGTCTGGTCGGGCTTGTTCGGCTTGCTGCGCGGGGGGTGTGCCATAAATCTTATCCCGGAAGACCCCTGAACCATCCTGCCTCTGGGGACGAGAAGGAAGCTCGGCGTCTGGACGGCCACCGCGTGCCCTTCGCCATTTTGGGGAGAAGGTGGCCCGCAAGGCCGGATGAGGGGTCTCCCGGCTGGGCCGGGAGCAGTTACTTAAGCCATCACTGCCAGGTTGGCGGAGCTTTCGGGCAGGTCTTCGCCGAACACGCGCTGATAGAACTCAGCCACTACTGGGCGTTCAAGTTCGTCGCACTTGTTGAGGAAGGTCAGCCGGAAGGCAAAGCCGATATCGCCACCGAAGATCACGGCATTTTCGGCCCAGGTAATGACACCGCGAGGGGACATGACGGTGGAGATATCGCCGTTGATGAAAGCCGAGCGGGTCAGGTCCGCCAGGCGCACCATGTTGGACACTTGCTTGCGACCCTTGTCGCTCTCGCCATAGGCCTTGTTCTTGGCGAGGACGATCCCGACCTCCTTGTCATGCGGCAGGTAATTGAGCGTCGTGACAATGCTCCAGCGATCCATCTGGCCCTGGTTGATCTGCTGGGTGCCGTGATAAAGACCTGATGTATCGCCCAGGCCGATCGTGTTGGTGGTCGAAAACAGGCGAAAAGCCGGATGCGGCACGATCACGCGGTTCTGGTCCAGAAGCGTGAGCCGGCCGGACTGCTCGAGCACACGCTGGATCACGAACATCACGTCCGGGCGCCCCGCATCATATTCGTCGAAGACCAGAGCGACATTGTTCTGCACTGCCCAGGGCAGGATGCCATCGCGGAATTCGGTGATCTGCTTGCCGTCCTTGAGGACGATCGCGTCCTTGCCCACGAGGTCGATACGCGACACATGACTGTCCAGGTTGACGCGGACCAGCGGCCAGTTGAGACGCGCCGCGACCTGCTCGATATGAGTGGACTTGCCAGTGCCGTGATAGCCCTGAACCATGACACGGCGATTGAACGCGAAACCGGCCAGAATGGCGAGTGTCGTATTGCGATCGAACAGGTAATCGGGGTCGATCGGCGGCACATGGCTGGTGCGATCCTTATAGCCCTTGACCACCATGTCGGTGTCGATGCCGAACAGATCCCGCGCCTTGTATTCGGTATCGGGCATATTGGCGAATTCGGTCATGGCAGGGCTCTTGGATCAGGAAAAAAGCTTGAGGAAGGCGCAGGCTCTATAGCAGCATTGTGACAGGCCGGGTAGCCTCGGCTTGGTGCGCCCCGGTGCCGGCAGGGCATGGCTTATCGAAGCACGAAACCGGTTTTCTTCAGGTGGGTATAGGCGGCAATTACCGAGCGCAGCCGCTCCTCGGACGAGGCATCCCCGCCATTGACGTCAGGATGATGTTTCTTGACCAGCGCCTTGTAGGCAGCCTTGATGTCGTCGGACTTGGCATGTTTCGTGAAGCCCAGCGTTTCGAGCGCGCGGCGATCCTGCTCATTGAGCGGCTTGACCCGCTCGGTCGCCGGGCGTTTGGACTGCTGGTAGCGATAGCGTGCGAAAACCCCGAATGGGTCGCCATATTTCTCACCTGGCTGGGCGGCTTGCCGGCCTGCCGCGCGCGCGGCACCCGCACTGCCCGTGGCAAAACTGGATCGGGTCTCGGCCTTGGGCGGGGAATGCAGGGCCTCGTCCAGTTCGTCCGGGCTCATGCCGGCAAAATAGTTGAAGGCCTTGTTGTAGTGCCGAACATGCTCAAGGCAGAAATTGTGATACTGCCCCTCCGAGCGCACGCCCTTGGGCGCCCGGTATTCTCCGGGCTCCTCACAGCCTACCCAGTCGCATTTGATCGTCACGACCTCGGGCTTCTCCTCCCGGCGCGGACGGACACGAATAGAATCGAAAAGCTTGGATTGCGGTTTCATTGCGCCTAGGTGTGCCTACAAACAAAAATGCGGAGCCGATCCCATGTCCATGACGGACACTATTCGAGACAAACTCACCGAACAATTCTCGCCCCTCCATCTGGAGGTCATCGACGAATCCGAAAGCCATCACGGTCATGGCGGCTGGCGGGAGGGAGGTGAAACCCATTTTCGTGTCAGAATCGCGACCCGCAATTTTGACGGGATGAGCCGCGTTGCGCAACACCGTGCGATCATGGCGGCGCTTGACGAAGAGTTGAAGGTGTCCGTCCATGCGCTCGCCATCGAGGTCGTACCAGCGCCCTGACTCAGGCCAGCGGCTCGATCCGGACCCGCGAGACCCTCTGACGCTCCCGTTCCAGTACCAGGAAACGGAAACCATGCGCGCTCACTTCGTGGCCGGGCTCGGGGATCAGCTTGGCCGCGGTGATGACGATGCCCGCCACCGTATTTGCGTGGTCATCGGGCAAGTTCCAGTCGAGCAGGCGATTGATATCGCGAATGGCGATGCTGGCGTCGATCTCGTAGCTGCCATCGGCGTTCTTGCGGATACCGAACACGGCCTCGTCATCAGGCTCGTCATGTTCGTCGGAAATATCGCCGACAATTTCTTCAATGATGTCCTCGAGGGTCACCAGCCCCTCGAGCACGCCATATTCATCCAGCACCAGCGCCATGTGCGAATGGCGCTTCAGGAAAGCGGCCAGTTGCACCTGCACTGAAGTCGATTGCGGGATGAACCAGGGCTTGGCCATGATCCGGGCAATATCGAGCTGGCTGGCATCGCCATTGGCGGCCATCAAGGCCCGTAAAACGTCCTTGGCATGCAGGATGCCCACGATATTGTCGCTCTCGCCCTCATAGAGCGGGATCCGGGTATAGGCGCTTTCAAGAACGGCGCGAACCAGGTCGTCGACGGGCTGGCGCACGTCGAGCGCAGTCATTTGTGTGCGGTGCACCATGACATCGCTCACCGCCAGATCCTTGAGATCGAGCAACCCGCCCATCATGTCACGGTCGCCTTTGACCACTTCCCCTTCCGAGTGGAGAAGGTCGAGGGTACCGCGGATTTCATCGTGCCCGGATACGGCGCTGACATGGGCCGCATCGAGCCCGAAGCGTTTCAGGATGAAATTGACGATCGCCTGCACCGCCAGCGTTACCGGCGCGAACACCACAACCACCACCCTGATGACCGGCGCCACCGCCAGTGCGAAACTGTCAGGCCGCATCAATGCCAGTGTTTTGGGCAGCACCTCGGAAAAGATCACCACTGCCGCGGTCATGGCAATGGTTGCATAGGCGATGCCAGCCTCACCGAAAAGCGCGATAAGGACGCTGGCTGCCAGCGTTGAGGCGAGAATATTGACGACATTGTTGCCCAAGAGGATGGCACCGATCAGCCTTTCCTTCTCCCGCGTCAGGCTTTCGACCAGAATGGCACGCTTGTCGCCGCTCCGCGCCAATTGATGCATGCGCGCTCGCGACGCGGCCGTCAGCGCTGTTTCCGAACCGGAAAAGAAAAAGCTCATGGCCAGCAGCACAATGATACCGGCGGAGGTTAGCCAGAGGGAAACGGTCATTGGCCTCGCATTTCATCAAGGAAGGAGCGGATAGTTGCCGGATCGACATTTTTCTCGATGAAGGCCTGACCGATACCGCGCGTAAGAATGAAAGTAAGGGCGCCGCGCTGGACCTTCTTGTCCTGCGCGATAGCGGCCATCAGGGTATCGGTGGAACCGAGCGTCCCGGCAATGTCGCCCAATGTGGTGGGCAGACCGGCACGCTTCAAGTGCGCTTCGACCCGTCCGGCATCCTGGCCGGGGGCCAGACCCTGCCGGGTCGAATAGCGGTGAGCCAGCACCATTCCGATACTGACCCCCTCTCCATGCAGCAGCCTGTCGGAATATCCAGTGTCTTTTTCCAGAGCATGCCCGAATGTGTGGCCGAGATTGAGCAAGGCCCGAACGCCTTGTTCTTTTTCGTCTTCGATGACCACCCTGGCCTTGTGTGCGCAGCAGCGAGCCACCGCCTCGCCGCGCGCCGGGCCACCCGAGAAGATCTCGTCGAGATGAGCATCGAGCCAGTCGAAGAATTCAGGGTCGTCGATCAGGCCATATTTGGCAACTTCCGCGTAACCTGCTGCAAATTGACGTCGATCAAGCGTATCGAGCGCAGAAAGATCGGCGAGCACGAGCAGAGGTTGATGAAAGGCGCCCACCAGATTTTTGCCATGCGGCGAATTGATGCCGGTCTTACCGCCAACGGAGGAGTCTACCTGCGCCAGAAGCGAGGTCGGCATCTGGATAAAATCCATGCCGCGCCGCGTGATGGAGGCGGCAAAGCCCGCCAGGTCCCCGATGACACCCCCGCCCAGGGCGATCACCAGGTCGCCGCGCTCGAGCCGTGCGGCAAGCAGCCCCTCCACCACACTTTCCAGCATTTGATAGCTTTTGGTGCCTTCACCGGCAGGTACGGTGATGACGGCATAGTCGAGCCCGGCGGCCTCGAGCCCCGCGACAAGAAGTGGTAATTGCGTGCGTGCCACATTATCGTCGGTGACGATGCCGTAACGGCGGCCGGGAAAGCGCTCGGCGAGGATTTTGCCGGCCTCGGCGATAAGTCCGGGCCCGATCAGGATATCATAGGCCCGCTCGCCGAGCGCGACGTGAACTACGTGGTCGATTGCAGTCATGAGCGGTCCTGGCTTTGCTTGAGATGGGCGAGCACCGCAGCGATCACGTCACCCGTCACATCGTCCTGCGGCACGTCACGGCTGAGCACCGTGACATCGGCCTCGGCATAGATGGGATAGCGTTCGGCGACGAGGGCCTCGAGCGTGGCGCGCGGGTTGGCGGTCCGCAGCAACGGCCGATTGGCGCGCCGCGACACGCGTTCGAACAGCACATCCACGTCGGCCTTGAGCCAGACGGATAAAGCCTCGGCCTTGACCAGGCCGCGTGTCTCGGCATTGGCGAACGCTCCGCCGCCCGTTGCCAGCACGATATTGGTTTCCTTAAGCAGCCGGGCAATGACCCGCATTTCGCCGGCACGGAACTCGGCCTCGCCACGCTGTTCAAATATCTCCGGGATGGTCATCTGCGCCGCGCGTTCGATCTCTTCGTCGCTGTCGACGAATTGACGGCCGAGCCGGCTGGCCAGGCGGCGACCGACCGTGGTCTTGCCTGCTCCCATCATTCCCACAAGCACAAGCGGCTTTTCGGCAAGCCTCTTGGCCAATGCCCGAGCGCGGCCCTGCCGCGATCCGCCGTCCGTCCTGCTCACTCGCCGCGCCCCCTGATCATCGTCGCTATCAAGCGGTCCTCGCCTGCACTGTCAAGCCGAACGGCTTGATCGCCAGCCGCATTTCCGCAAGATGAGCCTCAGGAACGCGATGGCAACCTTTTGCCATTAACATTGGCCGAACGCGCAAATCGGGACGACCATGCCAACTCTTTTTCGCCTGCTCATCACCGTGTTGTTTCTCGCAGGGCTCGCCTATGCCGGCATGTTCGCGCTCGTGACTTTTGTGGATGTTGAGCCGCGCGAAGTCAGCCAGCGCATCCCGACCCGCGACCTTCTGGGAGAAACCGGTGCACCCGGTGGTGGCGGCACCATTCTGCCCCAGCCCAATGTCACCACGCCCACCAGCCCGGCCGAAGGCCAATGAGCGGCGGCCACCTCATCGCGGCCTTTCTCGAGATGATGAGCGCCGAGCGGGGCGCAGCGGCCAATACGCTCGACGCTTATGGCAGAGACCTCGCAGATTACTCGGCCTTCGTGACCGCACGAGGCCAGTCGCTGCTCAATTGCCCTCGCGAAACGGTCCTCGCCTGGCTGGATGACCTAAAGGCCCAGGGGCTGTCGGCATCGTCGTCCGCAAGACGACTTTCGGCCATCCGCCAATTCCATAAATTTCTCTGTGCCGACAATCTGCGTGGTGACGATCCGACCCGGATCGTTTCGAGTCCCAAGACGCGCCGCCCGCTGCCAAAGGTGCTGTCCGTAAGCGAAGTCGACCGTTTGTTGGCCCTGGCGGAAGCCGAGGCCGAAACGGCGGATAGCGCCGCGCAGCAAGTGTCGGCGCGACGCCTCTATGTCCTGCTTGAAATGCTCTACGCCACGGGCCTGCGCGTTTCCGAGTTGGTGAGCCTGCGGCGGGCCGCCGTCATGCGGGATGCGTCCTTCCTCACTGTGACCGGCAAGGGCAACAAGGAGCGCATCGTGCCCATGAACGATCGCGCCCGTGATGCCATCCGCATCTGGCTCAAGGATCTGCCGCCTGGCCCCTACCTGTTCCCGGCAAAAGGAGAGGATGGCTATCTGTCCCGGCAGGTCTTCGCCCGCGATCTCAAGGCATTGGCCGCGCGCGCCGGCATCTCCACGGCGAGGGTCGCACCACACGTCCTGCGCCACGCTTTTGCCAGCCATCTTCTGGCAGGAGGTGCCGATCTGCGCGTCGTGCAGATGCTGCTTGGCCACGCCGATATTTCTACCACCCAAATCTATACGCACGTTCTGGACGAAAAGCTGCGCAATCTGGTGGAGACTCATCATCCTTTGGCCAATGGATGAACTACCCGGCCATCCCCATTAAAACCTATCCTTTTTCCCGCCGAACCTTGACTCCGCGTTGCGCCCTCGCCACTTTCCGGCCACTTTAGGGCGCAACAGCAGCGCCGCGCATGCGCGCGAAAACTCAGACCCGAACGGGCGGTGGGATGCAGTCTTATCTCGATTTTGAAAAGCCGGTTGCCGATCTCGAAGCAAAGATCGTGGAACTCAAGTCCCTTGCGGCCAACGATTCGGCCGTGTCCATCGACGAGGAAGTCAACCGCCTCTCCGCGCGTGCCGACGAGGCGCTGGTCGAGATTTACCGCAAGCTGACCCCCTGGCAGAAGACCCAGGTCGCCCGCCATCCGCAACGGCCGCATTTCTCCGACTATGTGAAGTCGCTGATCACCGAATGGCAACCCCTCGCCGGTGACCGCAAGTTCGGTGAAGACGCCGCGCTACAGGCAGGATTTGGCCGCTTCAACGGCGAGCCGGTCGCCATTCTGGGCCAGGAAAAGGGCAATTCCACCGAAACCCGCCTCAAGCATAATTTCGGCATGGCCAATCCGGAAGGCTATCGCAAGGCGGTTCGCATCATGGAAATGGCGGACCGATTCTCTATTCCGGTGATTTCCTTTGTCGATACGGCCGGCGCCTATCCAGGCATCGGCGCTGAAGAGCGCGGTCAGGCCGAGGCCATTGCGCGCTCCACCGAGAAGGGTCTCGAACTGGGCGTTGCCAATCTCGCCATCATCATCGGCGAAGGCGGCTCGGGCGGCGCGATTGCCATTGCCACGGCCAATCGCGTGCTCATGCTCGAAAACGCCATTTACTCGGTGATTTCCCCCGAAGCTGGCGCCTCGATCCTGTTCCGGGATGCGGGCCGGGCTCAGGATATGGCGACAGCCCAAAAGATCACCGCCCAGGACCTCCTGGGCTTTGGCGTCATCGACGCCATTATCCCCGAGCCGGCCGGTGGGGCCCATCGTCACCATGGCGCGATCATGGATTCCGCACGCGCGGCAATTGCCGGCTTCCTCAAGGATTTCAGCGGAAAGTCGCGGCTCGAAACGCGGGAACATCGCCGCGAAAAATTTCTGGCCATCGGCACCAATCTATAGTGTGAGCCAGACACCATTGTCTGAGGGATCGCGGCAAAGTCGGCGCGATCCTTTTTTTTTGCGCGCGCCCTCGCGATCACAATTGTCGTGAAGACAGGAGTTTCCGGGGCCTGCACGCGCATGGTAAAGGCTTCATTCACTGCCTTGGGTCATTTTGCGTAAACCAGGCCCTGGAGAGGGCACCAACGCTTTTTCCGGACCTGCTATCCCGTGTCTGCATCCTTCTTCCACCGCCTTGGCGCCTTTGTGATTCTGGTCTGGCTGGCTGTTGGGCTCGCCGCCTGTTCCAGCTTCGTCAAGGGCGGCGACAATCGCCACAATATCCCCCTGTCCAGCACTCTGGTCGCGGCGTTGCGCAGCATCGATTCATCGCCCGGCGCGGGCATGGTGGTGCGGATTTTCAAGAAGGAAGAAGTGCTCGAGGTGTGGAAGCGCTCGAGTTCGGGACAATATCGTCTGCTCAAGACTTACGAAATCTGCTCCTACTCTGGCGATCTTGGCCCCAAGTTCAAGGAAGGCGATCGACAGAGTCCGGAGGGCTTTTATACGATCTCACCCGGCCTGATGAACCCGAAATCGGCCTATTACCTGGCTTTCAATACGGGCTTTCCAAACAAGTTCGACCGCTCTCACGGACGTACCGGCTCAAATCTGATGGTTCATGGCGATTGCAAGTCCGTGGGCTGTTACGCCATGACCGATGCTGGCATAGCCGAGATTTACGCGCTGGCCCGCGAGACCTTCAAGGGTGGCAATCCAAGCTTCCAGCTGCAGATTTTCCCCTTTCGCATGACCACGGCCAATCTTGCCCAGGAGGCAACCAACCCGCATTTCGATTTCTGGAAGAACATCAAGGACGGCTATGATTATTTCGAGCTGACAAAGACTCCTCCGGTCTGGGACGTGTGCGAACAGCGCTACATCTTCAATCCAGCCACCAATGCTCCCCTCGACGCTTTGGGCGCCTGTCCCCCGGTCGTCGCCAATGCTGCGGTAACCGCCAGGCAGCAGGCTGACAATGCCGCCCTCGCCAATCAGGCCGACGCCATCCGCAAGGCGGCAGAGAGACAGGTCGCCGAGCAGGAGGCGGTCCGACAACGCGGCGCAGCGGTGAGCGGCTTCTTCTCGGGCATTGGCTCAGTGTTCGGCGGCACCCCCGCTCAACCCGCTATCGCCACGCCAGTGATGAACGGCGATCCTGCCAGCATGCCGACGCCGGAGAGCCAGCGACCGTGATTTTGCCAAGGCCCAAGTTCAGCCGCACTTTGGTGGGATGGCCCGCCTGAATCAAAAATCGGGAGATGCGTTATGGATGATGTCGCCAAACCATCCCCTTCCGGCGACGACAAGCTGCCAAACCTCACCCTCGAACGGGATCTGGCAAAGCCAAGCATGCAGCGCTCCCCTCGGCAGACCCGCGCCTCTTGGGCCTTGGGCATCGGTGCCCTTGGGGTACTGATTGGAATGGCAGGGATTGGCGCCGCTTTGTGGCTTCACGAACAGGGCCAATCCGAGACGCGGCGCCTCGCTTCGGAAGTGGCGCAATTGCGCCTCAGCCTCGATCTTTACGCCCGCGGCAATGGCGCTGCGAGCGCAGAGGACGTTGAGGCGCTTGCCGCGCGTCTGACAACGTTAGAAGAGAACGGCATCACCGTGTCCCTTCCCCCCATCGGCCCCGCATCCATACCGCAAAGCGCGACAGCCGATGCCGGTAATGAGGATTGTCTGCCGCTGGGCATGCGTATTCTCGTTACCGAAGGGGATAATTACAGCGTTTGCGGACAGCCGCTGTCCATCGATGTCGCGCAGGTGGCCAATGGCTATCTCGTGCTCGGCGACGGCACCACTATCGCCTCGGGCGGCTCCATCCTGGTTCCGGGCAGCACGACCTGCAGCATCGGTGTGACCTCGGGAGGAGATGAGGGCATAACGGGTTACGCTGAAATTCGCGTCACCTGCGCATGAAAAAGCCCGGCCGGAGCCGGGCTTTGACATAGGAAGCGCCCCGATTACTGGGCAGCGGGTTCGCCAGCCGCGTCCACTTCTGCAGCGGCACCAGCCTCGGCCGCCTCCTGGGCATCGAACTTGGCCTTGAGCTCGGCATCCTCGATATTGATCTCGACGCCGGCCATCAGCGCATCCACCTTTTCGGAGAAGGAGCGCATCAGCAGCTGGTTCTGGATCTGTGGCGCAACCTGCTCGAAAGTGGGTGGAGCCGACTGGCGCTTTTCCTCGAGCTTGATGATATGCCAGCCAAACTGGGACTGGACCGGCGCGGAAACATCGCCAGGTTCTGCGAGCGCGAAGGCGGCTTCCTCGAAGGGCTGCACCATCATGCCCTGGCCGAAAAAGCCAAGGTCACCACCATTGGCGGCACCCGGATCGATGGAATTCTCGCGGGCCAGCTCGGCAAAGTCGGCACCATTGTCGATCTCGGTCTTGAGTTCGTTCGCCCTCTCCTCGGTTTCCACGAGGATATGGCTTGCGCGCACTTCATCTTCCGGCTGGAACTGCGCGACGAAGGCATCATACTCGGCCCGGGCCGCTTCTTCTGTCACGGCACCGGCGATGGCTTCATTGAAATAGGCGCGGCGCAGCGCCCGCTCTTCGAGATATTTCTGACGCTGGGCAAAGACCTCTGTCTGGTCCATGCCGGCATCGCGGGCCGCCTTGGACATGACCTTCATGTCGATGAGGATGCGAACGAGAAAGGCACGGCGCTCTTCAGGCGGCATCTGTGCCAGGTCCTGCGCCATGTCTTCGGCTGCAAAGGTCAGGTCGCCCTCGGTGATCACCTCGTCGCCCACCGTGGCCACGACTGTATCCGGATTGGCAGCCGCCTCTGTCTGCGCCATGGCGCCACCGATCGTGGTAGTGGCCATCAGAGCGGCAAAACCGAATGTGCGCAGCATGCGCAGGCTCGAAGTCAACATGAGATCTGATCTCCTCCGCCGGGCGCGGCCCGACATGGGTAAGGTTTGGTCCTGAACCCGCTCGCATGGCAACAGGGCCAAATTGTGCCGGACCGGCGACGATTATTTCGTCTTCACTTGTGCCTGATCTGCCCGGAAAGCGTGGGCTTAGTCGTGGTGTGGCGCAATTCGCATACGTTGACAATAGCGGACCTCACTCTTACATCTCAGCCGCTTTTAAAGAGCGTGGACTGCAGGCGCGCGACGGACGCGCGTCCAGGACGCGACAGACAGAGACATCGGGGAACCGGAAAGGCTTCCCTTAGTTCTGACGAGGCGAATGGGATGGCTGACGCAGCCATGAAGAAACGCGCCGCCTGATCCAACGCCCCGCCGCCGACACAAAAAGGACCACGAACATGGCACTTGCTGCGCTTGCCCGAAAAATTTTCGGGACACCGTCAGACAGGCAGGTCAAGCAATACCAGGGCAAGGTGGCCGCGATCAACGCGCTCGAGCCCGAACTGGCCAAGCTCAGCGACGATGCGCTCAAGTCTCGCACCGCCGAGTTCAAGGCACAACTCGAGCAGGGCGCCAAGCTCGACGACCTGATCGTTCCGGCCTTCGCCACGGTGCGCGAGGCCTCCAAGCGAGCCTTGGGCATGCGGCATTTCGACACCCAGCTGATCGGCGGCATGGTGATGAACGACCGCTCGATCGCCGAAATGCGTACCGGCGAAGGCAAGACCCTCGTTGCCACCCTGCCGATGTATCTCAACGCTCTCACCGGCAAGGGCGCACATCTGGTGACGGTCAACGATTACCTCGTCAAGCGCGACGCATCCTGGATGGGCCAGATCTATGGCTTTCTGGGCCTGACCACCGGCACCATCGTGCCCGGACTCTCCGACACGGAGCGCAAGGCTGCCTATGCCTGCGACATCACCTACGGCACCAATAACGAGCTCGGCTTCGACTATCTGCGCGACAACATGAAATATACGCGCGCCCAGATGGTTCAGCGCGGCCATGAATTCGCGATCGTCGACGAAGTGGACTCCATCCTCATCGACGAAGCGCGCACGCCTTTGATCATTTCCGGCCCCGCCGAGGATCGCTCCGACCTCTACATGAAGATGGACGCCCTGATGCCCATCATTGGCGAGGGCGATTTCGAGCTGGACGAGAAGCATCGCGCCGCCACCTTCACAGACCAAGGTGTCGAAAAGCTCGAGGCCGCTCTGGCCGAGGCACAGCTGCTCAAGGGCGGCTCCATGTACGACGTGGAAAACGTCATCCTTGTGCACCACGCCAATTCCGCGCTGCGCGCCCACAAGCTGTTCCGCCGCGACAAGGATTACATTGTCCGCAACGACGAAGTGGTCATCATCGATGAGTTCTCCGGCCGCATGATGCCGGGCCGCCGCTATTCGGAAGGCCTGCATCAGGCTCTAGAGGCCAAGGAACACGTCAAGATCCAGGCCGAAAACCAGACCCTGGCGTCCATTACCTTCCAGAACTATTTCCGTCTCTACAAGAAGCTTGCCGGCATGACCGGCACCGCGGCGACAGAGGCCGAAGAATTCGCCGACATCTATGGCTTGGGCGTCACGACCGTGCCGACCAACCTGCCGGTGCAACGTATCGACGAAGATGACGCCATCTACCGCACGGCGGCCGAAAAATTCGACGCCATCGCCGACCTGATCAAGGAATGCCAGGATCGCGGCCAGCCCGTTCTGGTGGGCACGACCTCGATCGAAAAGTCCGAAATGCTCGCCGATATCCTGCGGACCAAGAATGTTGGCCACATGAACGTGCTCAATGCCCGTCATCACGAGCAGGAGGCCTTCATCGTCGCCGATGCCGGCCTGCCGGGTGCCATCACCATCGCCACCAACATGGCCGGCCGCGGCACTGACATCCAGCTGGGCGGAAATCTTGAAATGCGCATTCAGAAAGAGGCCGATGGCCTTGAAGGGGAAGCGCGTGAAGCCAAGATTGCCGAAATCAAGGCCAAGATTGCCGAGGACAAGCAGAAGGCCCTGGCCGCTGGCGGCCTGATGGTCATCGGCACCGAGCGCCATGAATCGCGCCGCATCGACAACCAGCTGCGCGGCCGTTCCGGTCGCCAGGGCGATCCCGGCCATTCCAAGTTCTACCTGTCGCTTCAGGACGACCTGATGCGCATCTTCCCCATCGAAAGCATGGATTCCATGCTTGGCAAGTTGGGGCTCGAACAGGGTGAGAGCATCACCCATCCCTGGGTGACCAAAGCTATCGAACGCGCCCAGGGTAAAGTCGAGTCGCGCAATTTCGACATCCGCAAGAACATCCTCAAATACGACGACGTGATGAACGATCAGCGCAAGGTGATCTTCGAACAGCGTCTTGAATTCATGGATGCCGAGGACGTCAGCGAGACCATCACCGAGATGCGTCATGGCGTGGTCGAAAGTGTCGTATCGCGGTCCATTCCGCCCCGCTCCTATCCCGAGCAGTGGAATACCGAGCAATTGCAGGCCGCGGCCAAGACCTATCTCAACATCGATATCCCGGCCGCCGATTGGGCTGCCGAGGAAGGCATTGATGCCGAGGTGGTCGAGGACCGTATCCGCGAGGCGTCCGACGCCTTGATTGCCGCCAAGGAAGAGAAATATTCCGCCACCATCATGCGTCAGGTGGAAAAGTCCATCCTGCTGCAATCGGTGGACGGGCTCTGGCGCGAGCATCTTGTCATGCTCGACCATCTCTCCAAGGTCGTTGGCTGGCGCGGTATCGCCCAGCGCGATCCGCTCAACGAATACAAGCAGGAGGCCTATGAGCTGTTCCAGGCCATGCTGGGCAATCTGCGCGAATTGGTCACCACCCAGCTCAGTCATATCGAATTGCAACTGCGCCAGCCCGAGCCGCCCCCGGCTCCGGATATGAGCCGGCTGACGGAGACCCATATCGACCCCACGACGGGAGAGAACGATGCGCTTGGCGACGATGTCGCGAGCATCGATGGGCTGCCCCCGGTAGACCCCAAGCTGTTGCAGGGCGTTTCACGCAACGCGCCGTGCCCCTGCGGCTCGGGAAAGAAATTCAAGCATTGCCACGGCGCTTTTGCCTGACCTTAAGCACTGGATTGCCAAAGGGCGGCCACTAGGGCCGCCCTTCTTGTTTTGGACTCTGCCGATACATGGAACCATCTGCGCTTTTTACGCCTTAGCATTTGACCGTTGGGCTGCCTCGTCGGCCTGCGGCCAAAAAGCGTCAAGGAATAAGCGTCGTGTTCAAACCATTCGTCATCAATCCTCCGGTCTTTTTCGGAGCCCTTCTGACCATCGGTCTTTTTCTGGCCGTCGGTGTCGTCTTCCCGCGTGAGGCGGACGAGATCTTTGCCTCGCTGCAATCCGGCATTCTCACCAATTTCGGCTGGCTTTATCTGCTCGCTGTAGGCGTCGTTCTGGCAGCCATGCTGTTGCTCTGCCTGTCGCGCTACGGCTCGCTCAAGCTCGGACCCGACGATTCCACACCCGATTTCAGCTTTCCGTCATGGATCGCCATGCTCTTTGCTGCCGGCATGGGCATCGGCCTCATGTTCTATGGGGTCGGCGAGCCTATGACCCACTACATGGCCCCCCCGACGGCTGAGCCAGGCACTATCCCGGCCGTGCGCGAAGCCATGTCGGTGACGTTCCTACATTGGGGCATTCATGCCTGGGCCATCTATGCCGTGGTGGGCCTGTCGCTCGCCTATTTCGGTTATCGCTATAATTTACCGCTTACCATCCGCTCCGGCCTCTATCCTCTGCTCAAGGACAAGATCAACGGTCCGATTGGTCATGCCGTGGACATCTTCGCCGTCGTTGGCACCGTTTTCGGCATTGCGACTTCGATGGGCGTCGGCGTCACACAGATCAATTCCGGCCTCAACTTCTTGCTCGGCGTACCGATTTCGGTCCCCGTACAGCTCCTCATCATCGCCGTCGTTACCGGCCTTGCGACCATCTCGGTGGTCAGCGGTCTCGAAAAGGGCGTTCGTATCCTGTCCGAGCTCAATCTCGTGGTCGCTATCCTGTTGATGCTCTTCGTGCTCGTCGTGGGTCCCACGGCTGAACTGGCGCGCGACTTCGTCCAGAATTTGGGTCTTTATCTCGACAGCATTCTGCTGCGCACCTTCAATATCTATGCCTATGAGCCCACCCCCTGGATTGACGCGTGGACCCTATTCTATTGGGCATGGTGGATTTCCTGGTCGCCCTTTGTAGGCATGTTTATTGCCCGCATTTCCCGTGGCCGTACCGTTCGCGAATTCCTTACCGCCGTGCTCTTCATTCCCGCCGGTTTTACCTTTGTGTGGATGACCGTTTTCGGGAATACCGCCATCTTCATCGATCAGACGGTCGCCGGTGGCGCTTTGGGCACAGCCATCGCCAATGACCTATCGGTGGGTCTCTTTGAATTCTTCACCTATCTGCCGTTTCCGGTGATCACTTCGACGCTGGCGGTCATTCTTGTTGCGGTATTTTTCGTGACCTCCGCCGATTCCGGGTCGGTGGTCATCGACGCCATCGCCGCAGGCGGTGAGACCCAGACCACGATCATGCAGCGCATTTTCTGGTGCGCCTTTGTCGGCGTGGTGGCCGCCTGCCTTCTCCTCGCCGGAGGGCTCGATGCTCTGCAATCGGTCACCATTGCCAGCGCCCTGCCCTTCATCTTCGTCATTCTGGCTCTGCTCTGGTCGCTCCTTAGCGGCATGCGCGCCGATCTCGCTCAGGAACTCAGCCGCACCGAAAGCGCACTGACCCCGGCTCAGCCGGCTGCCGGTGTCACCTGGCAACGGCGCTTGGCCATGATGCTCAAGGCGCCAACGGAGGCCGATGTCAGGACCTTTATTGACAAGGAGGCGCGGGCAGCGCTCGAGCAGGTCGCCCGAGAACTGACCAATAGGGGGCGCGCGGCTACGGTTGAAGCCGACGAGGCCGGCGCCATTGCCTTGCGGGCCCCGGCCGAGGGCGTGCGTGACTTCGTCTATGGCGTGGCACCGGCGAGCCACCCGGTAGCCATGCTGACGCCTCTGGCCGCTGGCAAGCCTGACCTGCGCTATGAGGCCCGAACCTATTTTTCGAGTGGAAATCGGGGCTACGACATCATGGGCTTTGGACGCGATCAGTTGATCGCCGATGTTTTGGTTCAGTTCGAACGCTATCTGCTGCTGGTCAAATCGCCGGACATGCAATTGCTGCATGCAGCGCCTGAGCACGCGCCTGGCACCTGAGGCACTCTTGGATTGCCTTGCGTGTGTCACACCTTTGAGGCACACCAAGGCAGTTCTTTTGCCCGTTCAAGGTTTTGTCATGGCTGCCCATCCGGTTTCCCCCCTTGCCCCCAAATCCTATCCGGATCTGCCGGTCATTGAGGGCGTGCGCTTCGCCACGGCCGAAGCCGGCATCAAGTACAAGAACCGCACCGACGTACTGCTCATGGCCTTCGACGAGAACACAACTGTCGCAGGCGTACTGACCCGGTCCAAATGCTCGTCTGCAGCAGTTGAGCTCTGCCGCGAAAACCTGCCGGGTGGCCTTGCCCGCGGGCTGGTGGTCAATTCCGGAAATTCCAATGCCTTTACCGGCATGAAGGGCCGCGAAAGCGTGCGCCATATCGCCAAGGTGGCCGCCGAGGCGCTGGGCTGCGCGCCCTCAGAAGTGTTCATCGCCCAGACAGGGGTGATCGGCGAACTTATCGACGCTTCCAAGTTCGACGGCGTGCTGGATGAAACCGCCACCCGCATGAACGCACTGCCCTGGATCGAGCCGGCCAAGGCGATCATGACCACGGACACGTTCCCTAAGCTCTCCGGTGCCGTGCTGGAGATCGACGGCGTCGAAGTCAAGATCAACGGCATCGCCAAGGGCTCCGGCATGATCGCGCCCGACATGGCCACCATGCTCTCCTTCGTGGTCACCGACATGCCCATCGCCGCCCCGGTGCTGCAGGCGCTCCTCGCCAAACACAACCAGACCAGCTTCAATTCCATCACCGTTGACAGCGACACCTCGACTTCCGACACCCTGCTCGCCTTTGCCACCGGCAAGGCCAAGGTGGAGCCGATCGAAAGCCTTGACGATCCGCGTGCCGAAATCTTCGGCCAGGCCTTGGCCGACGTGCTGTTCGAGCTCGCCATCCATGTCGTGCGCGACGGCGAAGGCGCCACCAAGCAGGTGTCGGTGCATGTCGAGGGCGCCGTCTCCGACGAAAGCGCCTTCCGCATCGCCAAGGCCATCGCCGACAGCCCGCTGGTCAAGACCGCCATTGCCGGCGAGGACGCCAATTGGGGCCGCGTGGTGATGGCCGTGGGCAAGGCGGGCGAGCCCGCCGACCGCGACCGCCTCTCCATCCGCTTCGGCGACTTGACCGTCGCCAAGGACGGCGAGCGCGCCGCAGGCTATGACGAAGCCGCTACAAGCGCCTATATGAAGGGCGAGGAACTCGAGCTGACCGTTGAGCTCGGCCTCGGTGATGGCAGGGCCACGGTCTATACCTGCGACCTGACCCACGGATACATCACCATCAATGGCGACTATCGGAGCTGAAACCATGCTCCCTTCAATCGAAGCCTTTGAACGGGCCGGGCTCAGCGCCTGGCCCGGCATCGAGGTCGACTGGGACGGCTCCTGGGTGCGGCGGGCCGCGGGCGGCTACACCAAGCGCGCCAATTGCACCCAATGCCTGGACCCCGATGATTTTGAGGATGCCGATCTCAGGGTCATTTCGGCAAGCTCATGGATGGTCCGGCACAAGATCAAGCCTGTCTTTCGCATCACGCCCCTTTCCAGTCCCGAATTGAATGCGACGCTGGCAGAGGCCGGCTGGCAGACGCTCGATCCCAGCCACCTGCTGGCCATGGAACTCGGTGACGTCGAGGCCGACGCCGAGGCGCAGATCCTGCCCGTTCTCGATCCGAAGTTCCTGGCCGTCGCCAGAAAGCTCCAAGGCTATGACGAGACCACGATGATCGGGATGCAGAACCTCTTGGCGGCTCTGACCGTGCCTGCAGCCGCCATTGTGCTGACCAGGCAAGGAGAGGCCGTTGCCTCGTCGATTATGGCCATTGCAGACGGCATCGCCGTCACCGGCAATGTGGTCACCGAACCCAATCAGCGACGCCAGGGGCTCGGCAGCGCGATGATGCGGTCGGGCCTCGCCTGGGCCAGGGGGGAAGGCGCCCGATATGCCGCGCTCAACGTGCAGGCCGACAATCTGGGCGCCAAGGCACTCTATGCAGCGCTGGGCTATACCCATCAGTACGACTACTCCTATCGCGTCCCCGGAGCCGCACCATGACTGACAAGCCGCTTCTTTTGGTGGTGGCCTGCGCGCTCGTCGACGCCGACCGGCGGGTCCTGATTGCCCAACGCCCCCAAGGGAAGTCCATGGCGGGCCTCTGGGAGTTTCCAGGCGGCAAGGTGGAGCCAGGTGAAACGCCGGAGGCCGCCATCATTCGTGAACTGCGCGAAGAATTGGCGATCGAGACACGTGAAGCCTGTCTGGCACCACTCTCATTTGCCAGCCACTCTTACGAAAGCATTCACCTGTTGATGCCACTTTACGTCTGTCGCAAGTGGCAGGGGACGCCGCAGGCGCTCGAGCATGCAGGGCTCAAATGGGTCCGGCCGCAGGCACTGCGCGATTATCCCATGCCACCAGCCGACGAGCCGTTGATCGCAGCGCTCTGCGATCTGCTGTAGGGGCCAGAAGGCCCCCGTGAATTTGGGGCACAGAAATGCTTGCGCAGAGTTTTCGCCGCTTCTTCTCCGACCAGACCGGCGCCACAGCCATCGAATACGCCCTTCTGGGCACTCTGATCGCCGTGGCCCTTGTGGCCAGCTTCACACTATTCGGCGATGCGGTAGCGAATATGTTCGGGACCGGCCCGGGCGGCGCCGGTCAAGTCATTGCCAGCCAGACCGACAAGATCGAGTGATCAGCGCGAGGCGACGACCTTGTAGCGCTGCCCAGGGACGATCGGATCTCCCGGATAGAGATTGTTGATAATGTAGAAGAGATCCCGGGCCCCCGAGATATTGGCCATTTGCCGGGCAATGCTGTCGGCACTGTCGCCAGCGCGCGCCGTCACCAGGCGAATGGAAAGTGGCCGGATCTGGTTGAGATCGGCAGCGTCGGTGCGCCTGAAACTCTGGATCGTCGCCTCGGCGCCCTGCTTGAAACGCTGGCTGTCCGACTTGGCCGCGAAGATGAAGCGATAGACTTCGCCATCGAGCCGCATCACCGCGACGCGGAAGAACCATTGGTCGGTCTGGGCGAGACCGGAGGCCATTTCGATGCCGTTATGGCTGTGCGCCGCCACAGAATCGGCCTTTAGACCGGCAATCCAGCCCGACTTGAGATAGTCGGTGAGCGCCATATTGGGCTGAACCGCCGCGCTGTCGAAACGCACGGCTTCCCCGTCGCCGGCGACGCCCACCACGGCGCTCTGTGAGTTCTGCAACGTGTAGCCCTGTGGCACGCTGAAGGTGAACTTGGACGCCGAGTGGATGAATCTCTGGCCAACGATGGTGCCCTGCGAAGGGCTGTCACCAAAGGTGAGTCCTGAAATGGCCGAAAGATAACCCTCGCGGTCGGTTTCGCCGCCCCCCGCCGCCCCGAACATGCTGCGCGAGGTCGTCATGGCCGTCTCGATACGCGACGGCGTCGAAGGGTGGCTGGACAAGAAGCCGTCATCACCCATGCTTGAGCCTGAAGAGAAGGCTGCGAACCGGCTCATCACCCCAAGAAAGCGTGCCGCCGCCTGCGAATCATAGCCCGCCTTGCCCGCAAACTTGATGCCTTCCCGGTCCGCTTCCAGTTCCTGGTTCTGGCTGAAAGCCGCCAGCGACTGCCGCGTACGATTGGCGGTGGCATCGGTCGAGGTATCGCCCCCGAAAATTCCGGTGATGACCCGGTCGACGATCTGGGTGTTGCGCGTCCTGTCGGTACGCGCCCGGGCGTGACGCAGCGTCACGTGCGCGATTTCGTGCGCCAGGACGGCTGCCAGTTCGCTCGTGTCGGAAGCCAGGGCCAGAATGCCGCGTGTCACATAGATATAGCCACCCGGCAGCGCGAAGGCATTGACCTCGGACGTATCGAGAATGGTGACCTGGAACTGCGCATTGGGCTGGTTTGCGGCAGCTAGCAGGCGCCCCACGATACGCGCGACCATGATTTCCGCCTGTCGGTCTTCATAGACCCCACCATAGGCGGCGATGATGCGTGGATGTTCGCGCCGTCCGAGAACAGCATCGTCAGGCTCCGTACCGGCAGGCACGACATTGGGCGCAGGATTGTCGCCGGTCCGGCCGACGCTGATATTGGACCCAGTCAGCGAAGAGCATGCAGCCAGGGCCACCAGGCTCACAGCCAGGACGCTCAGGCGCAGCACTTTTTTACCAGCAAGCGCTCTCATGGCCTCGCCATAACCTCGATCTGCTCGGGATGGGTCACCTCGATGCGCGGACCATCCCGCTCGTCCACCCATCCGCGTATGCGCACCAGCGCACCTTCCAATGCCAACGGATCGAGACCGTCGCGCTCGAACAAGCGGAGCGCGGGAGCCTCGATCACGGCGGTGAAGTCTTCTTTCCAGAACCGACCGAAATTGAGATAGACGCGCGGCCCGCTTTTTTCGGCCAGCAGCACCCGTCCTTCGACCAGTTCGTAATCGCCCACCCGCGCCAACAGGGCATCAGGGCGATCCGCCGCCTGCACGCTGTAATAGGGATCGGCCCAGATGCCAAGCCGCTGCGCCCGCGCCTGCGTTTCTCCCGAGAAAAGTTGATCGAGGCAGTTGCGGTTGTCAGGGAAGGAATAGACCCTCGCCAATCCATTGGCGACCATCTGATATTGAGCCCAGACCTCGCCCTCCTCGCGATCGACGAAAAGATGGGCCAGGGCACGACCATAGCGGTCTTTTTCCTCGCCGCCATAGCCGAGCCGAGCCGTCTTGCCCAGGGCGAGGGCAGAGAGCGCTGCCTTTGATTCTTCCGCCAGGGGCCAGGCCTCAAACCCTTCGCGACCCAGCGGCAGCTTGGGCGCCTGCGTGCCGATAAGCCGGACCACCAGGCCCGAATCGAGCATTACGGTGTCCCCGTCGACAATTTCGGTGACCTGACCGGCCTGCACCATGCGAAGCCCTTCGCAGGCCATGCCGGGCACGATGCTGGTCAACATAGTCGCGGCGAAGGAGGCGAGGGCGGTGCGACGCAAACGAAGTACCCCAAAAAAGACTTCGTTCACCATGCACACGAATAAGGCAAAAAATGATTACCGGCACGATCTCAGATGGTTCGAGCCGTCCCGAGATAGGCCCGCCAGCCACCGAAATGACTGATATCTTCGGCATTTTTGACCGCTTCCGCCTCAACGAGGAAGCCCTTTGTCGCTGTGCCATCGTCCAGATTGAGCGTCCCGATGCCGAGCGGCGCGGGAATGGCGGCGACGAATCGACCGAAAGCGTCCGGAGGCAGAGCCCAAACTTCGGCGGCAATGGCCTGCCCTTCGCCCGGAGCGACCCGCAAGAGGCCCGGCTTGGGCGGCACCGTCCCATTCAGGGCGAAAAAGCGGTAATCGGGCAGCGTCTGCACATTGCGCAGATAAACACCCCCTGCTGCCACAAGGTCACCATTGAGCGGCAAGCCGCTGAGATGAGCTCCGACCACGGCCAACTCGATATGCCCGGGGCACCCCCGCACCGGACCAGCGCTTCTCCCCTTTTCCAGCCCACTGGCCAGACCGGCAAGGTAACCGTCACTGCCTGCCGGCCCAATCAGCGTCAGGCTCGATGGCAATCCGTCCGATCTCTTGCCCACGGGCACGGAGATTGCTGCCATATCCAGCAGATTGACGAAGTTGGTATAGGCGCCAAGGTTTGAATTGTAACGCACAGGCTCATCCTCGAGCTCGGCGAGTGTATAGAAGCGCGTGACTGTAGGCACGGCCAGCACGTCCACCGCCGACAGGATAGGAGCCAGCGCGGCCCGATAGTCGGCCAGCTTGTAAAATGCCTCGAACGCAGAGACAGCATCATGGTGGCGCGCTCCCCCGATAATGGACCGCGTGACCGGATGGAGCGCGTCGGGGTCATTCTCGATCAATGGCTTGACCGTAGCATAGCGCTCCGCGACCCAGGGCCCGTCGTAAAGCAGGCGTGCCACGGCGTGAAAGGGCTCGAAATCGATCGGAACGAGCGTGGCGCCGCGATCCGCGAGTGTTTCGAGATCGCGGCTATAGGCAACCTCTGACAAGACGTCGCCAAAGAACTGCCTTTGTGCGTCCATCGGAACGCCGACCCGCAGTGTCGGAGGAAAGCCGCAAGGCATTGGCGCTGGTAGGTGACGCGAGAATCCATCCCTGGGGTCGAACCCGGCAAGGGTTTCAGTGACCTTTCTGGCTGTTTCCACATCGCGGGCGAACACCGAAATGGTGTCGAGCGTCCGACAGGCAGGAACCATGCCGATGGAGGAGATGAGGCCAAGGCTCGGCTTGAGACCGACAATCCCATTGAGCCCGGCCGGGACGCGGCCCGACCCGGCCGTATCGGTGCCCAACGCCGCATCCACGATACCGGCCGCCACGGCCACCGCCGACCCGGAACTGGACCCTCCGGGAATGAGATCGGCCCGCAAGGCATTGCGAGGCACCCCATAGGGAGAGCGCACACCCACGAGCCCGGTAGCGAACTGGTCCAGATTCGTCTTTCCCATCACAATGGCCCCGGCCGCTTCGAGCTTGCTCACCGCTTCCGCAGATCGATCCGGGATATGAGAAAAGGCAGGACAGGCCGCTGTCGTCGGCAACCCTGCCACGTCGATATTGTCCTTGACCGCCACCACCATGCCGAAGAGAGGCCGGCCCTGGCTACCCTGCGCCTCCAACGTTGCGGCCTCCTCGATGGCCTGAACTTCAGGCTTTAAGGCCAAGAAGAGAGCCGGGTCGTCATAACGGGCCAAGGCCGCATAGGCGGCACGGACCGCGTCGGTCGGAAGGAGCATGCTCACGACAAATATCTGCCCATAAATTGCACTTAGGAAACAGTACTGCGCATAATAAGTGCAGGTAAAGCCTTATTGTACACAATGTGGAGTATGTGGTGTGGATTGCAAAAGGCTTGTCGTTGCGTCAGGCTCCGGTAAGGAGAAAGCCATGACCACTAAGGGCGTGATCAGGACTGGCACAGCAGGATGGGTCTATGCCCCCTGGCGCGGTACCTTTTATCCGCAAGGTCTGGTTCAAAAGCACGAACTCGCCTACGCAAGCGCCCATCTCACCAGTATCGAGATCAACGCCACCTTCCGCGCCAATCAGAAACCGGAGAGCTTTGCGCGTTGGGCTGCGGCCAGCCCTGAGACTTTTCGCTTTTCGATCAAGGGTCCGCAATTGGTCACCCATATCCGGCGCCTTAAGAATTGTCGGACCGAGCTCGCCACATTCCTTGCGTCCGGCCCCTTGGCCTTGGGCAGCCGGCTTGGCCCCTTTGTCTGGCAATTGCCACCCAACCTGCCCTTCGACCCAGAGACCTTCGCAGACTTTCTTGCCCTTCTTCCCAAATCGGTGAAGGACTACCAGGCGCTCGCCGCCGAGGCGGACACGTCGCGCGGCCCGACGCACCTCGATGCAACCGGCGTCGAGGCCATCCGCCATGCCATAGAGCCCCGCCACGAAAGTTTCGACAGCGCTGAGGCCGAGGCACTTTTGCAGAAGCATAATGTGGCTCGCGTCATTGTCGACACGATCGAGCATCCTTCCCGAACGCTCACCGCAGACTTTGCCTATTGCCGGCTGCAGGGCCCGGCACGGCCTGACGCGCAAGGTTATGGCGCCAAAGACCTCGCTGACTGGGCTAGCACTATGGCAGGCTGGCGCGACGAGGGGCATGACGTCTTTGCCTATTTCGTCCACGAGGACAAATTGCACGCCCCTGCCAATGCCATCGCTTTGCGCAAGGCCCTAGGCATCGCCTTGCCGAATGACTGATCACGAGGCCGTTCCCGTCTGGCTTTTGGCCCGATCGGGGTCTATTGGCCTCCTGCACTATTCAGCGTCACCCGAGACTGCGTCATGACCAAAGCCCGCCCCCTGGACAAACTGGCCACCTTCCTTGCTCTTCTTCTGGGCCTTGCCACCATTCTGGGGGCGCTGGGAAGCCAATATATCGGCGGATTGCAACCTTGCGAATTGTGCCTCGAACAGCGCCTGCCCTATTATTGGGCGCTGCCGGTCCTGGCGCTTGTGCTGATCCTCTGGAACCGGCTGCCCCTGCCGGTCTGGTATCTCGGCATGGCCATTGCCACTGCGCTCTTTGCCTGGGGCGCCTACCTCGGCATCTTCCATTCGGGTGTCGAATGGGGCTTCTGGCCAGGCCCGACCGCCTGTTCGGGCGTCGGCGCCCCAGGCGGCCTCACGCTCGATTCCCTGGACAACCTGCAGCCCGTCATCGGCTGCGATGTCGTTCAGTTCAGGTTCCTGGGCCTGTCACTGGCTGGATATAATGCGCTGGCCTGCCTTGCCATTGTCGGCCTGCTGGCCAGCGCCATGCTGTTCCAGTTCCGTAGCCGTCGCTAGAACTCGCTCCAGTCCGCAGATATTGCCGCATTACCTTGCTGGCCATAGGTGCGCGCTGGCCGTGCTTTGCCTTTGCTGCCGCTTACGACCTTGAGGCTGACCTCGTCGGCTTCCGATCCTGTCTTGAACACCGCCACGATGCGGTCGAGCTCGCTGGCCTGCGTTTCGGTCTGCTCGATGGCGGCGTTGGTTTCCTCGACCAGCGCTGCGTTGTGCTGGGTCATCTCATCCATCTGCCGAACGGCGACGGTGACTTCGGACAGGGCGCGAGACTGTTCCTGATTGGCGCGGGCGATGGCGTCGATCAGCCCTGCGCTCTCTTCCGCCCCCAAAAGGATGTCGGCCAGTCGCGCTGCGGCCTTCGCTACCAGATGAGCCCCAGTGCGCACTTCCCCCGCGCTGGCCTCGATCAGCGATTTCACATCCGAAGAGGCTTCCGCTGCGCTCTGCGCCAGCCGGCGCACTTCCACGGCCACTACGGCAAAGCCCTTGCCGGCCTCGCCCGCGCGCGCCGCCTCCACCGAGGCGTTGAGAGCCAGGAGGTTGGTCTGGAATGCTATATCGTCGATGAGGCCGATAATGTTGGAGATCTTGCTCGAGGAGGCCTCGATGGCCGCCATGGCCCGGGTTGCATCGTCCATCACCCCGCCTCCCTCGGCCGCGCTTTGCGCCAGCGCTCGAGCCTTGTCGCTTGCACTGGCAGCCCGGCCGGCATTCTCGCTGACCGTCCCGGACAATTGCTCGACGGCCGCCGATGTTTCTTCGATCGTCGCTGCTTGCTTGGTAGTGCGGCTGGAAAGATCGTTTGCCCCGGCCAGGATTTCGGCGGTTGCGGTCCGGACCCCGCGCGATGCGCGACGCAGCCCCGACACGATATCCTGCAACTGGCCGAGCGAATCGTTGAACGCCGTCCGCAAATTCTCGTATTGCCCGGTGAAGACGGCATCGATCCGTCCGCCCAGATCGCCCCCGGCCATGCGTGCCAGCGAGGTGGTCAATTCCTGGATGATCCCCTCCGCCCGCTTCCGGTCGGTAATATCGGTCGCAAACTTGATGACTTTCACCACCTGTCCGGACGCATCGAAGATCGGATTGTAGCTGGCCTGGATCCAGACTTCCCGGCCACCCTTGCCGAAACGCTCGAACTCGGCAGCCACATATTCCCCCGAGCGCAGCGTTTCCCAGAAGCGGCGATAATCGGAAGAGCTCGCATAATCGGCCGCGCAGAACATGGAATGATGCTTGCCGGCGATTTCATCGAGCCGATAGCCCAGCGTGCTGAGAAAATTGTCGTTGGCGGTCAGGATGATTCCATCCACGCTAAAGGCAATGACGGCCTGGGCGCGCGAGATCGCTGCGATCTGGGCGTCGTTATCGGCGGCTTGCTGCTTTTGCGCGGTGATGTCGGTCGCCAACTTGACGACACTGACCGGTCGGCCGGCACGATCCAGCACCGGATTATAGCTTGCCTGGATCCACACTTCGCGCCCGCCTTTGGCGAGCCTTCGGTACACAGCGGACTGGAATTCCCCTCGCCCAAGGCGACCCCAGAACTGCTTGTAATCCTCGCTGGCCGCATAGGAAGCCTCGCAGAACATCGAGTGGTGACGGCCCAGCACCTCTTCGAGCTGATAACCCATCGTCTTGAGAAAATTCTCGTTCGCAGTGATTATCGTGCCATCGAGCTTGAACTCGATGACGGCCTGACTGCGTAAAATTGCGTCGAGCTTGGCGCGTTCGCTGCCGCCACCTGCCTTCCGCCTGAAGGGAAAGTCCACCATTGTACACCCCCGGAAATTTCCGGATACTGTAATTGACGGACCAAATACTGCACCCGATCGGTTAATCCGAAGTTTAGCCGGATTTAGTAATTTATACTATGAAGCATCACGTGGTCGAACCCTAATTTCTTTAGGTATCAACGAGTGCGAGAGGTGTATTTAACACAAGCTTTCTTGGATAAAGGTCACGACGCGCGATCAAGTTGACAACGAAAAAGGGGGCATCGCTGCCCCCTCAAACATTCCCTTGCGGCGTCCTCGCTCTAGAATTCAGACCAATCCGAGGCGATCGCGGCATTGCCCTGGCTGAGATAGGAGCGCGCGGCATGGCGCATCTTCTCGGTCCTGGCGCGCTGTGCCGGTTGCGCCTGAGGCGCCTCCGCCTGCTGAGCCTCGCCGTCGATGGTGAACACGTCCACCACCTTGTCCAGCGCGCTGGCCTGGCCTTCAGTCTGCTCGATGGCCGCGTTCGTTTCCTCCACCAGAGCCGCATTGTGCTGGGTCATCTCGTCCAGCGTGCGAACGGCTACGCTCACTTCCTCGATCGCAGTCGCTTGCGCCTTGGATGCGCGTGCGATCGCCTGCATGAGACCCGCATTCTGGGTAACGGCGCCGAGCATGTCGCGCAATTGCCCCGAAGCACTGGACACAAGATCGGAGCCGGTCTTGACCTCGCGCGCACTGGTTTCAATCAGCGCCTTGACGTCCGAGGACGCTTCTGCGGCGCTCTGCGCCAATCGGCGAACCTCCACGGCGACCACAGCAAAGCCCTTGCCGGCCTCGCCGGCCCGGGCAGCCTCGACAGAGGCGTTAAGCGCCAGCAGATTGGTCTGGAAGGCGATGTCGTCGATCATGCCGATAATATTGGAAATCTTGGACGACGATTGCGTGATTCGCTCCATGGCCGCATTGGCCTGGTTCATCACTTCCCCATTGCGGGCGGCATCGGTGGATACGGCATTGGCGCTGGCATTGGCGTCATCGGCCATGCGGGCATTTTCCGCGACAGTATTGGCCAATTGCTCCATGGCAGCGGAAGTTTGTTCGATGGTCGCAGCCTGCTTCGTGGTGCGTTCGGACAGATCGTTGGCACCCGACAGGATTTCCCGCGTGGCGGTCTTGAGCGCTCGGGACGTCACGCGCAACCCGCCGATCAGTTCGCTCAATTTCTCGGCCACGGCATTGGTGTCCTGCTTGAGTTTGGCAAACGAGCCCTTGTAGTCCCCCTCCATGCGCCGCGTCATGTCGGCACGAGCCATGGCCGAGAGCACCTCGCCTGTTTCGCCAAGCCCGCGATCGACCGTCTCGACCAGGGCATTGACGCTATCGGCCAGGCTGTTGAGTTCCCTGTCCGGAAATTGGGCATGCACCCGCTTGGTGAAATCACCCGCGATGGCGGCGTCCACCACTTCGCCGAAGGCGGCTTGCAGAGCCACCATCATGTCGGTGCGCTCGATGCGCCGACGTTCGGACGCGGCCCGTTCCTCCTCTGTCATGGCACTGACTTTGAGGCCATTTTCGCGGAACACTTCGACCGCGCGGGCCATCTCGCCCATTTCATTGCGCCGATCCAGATACGGCACGGCAGTATCGTAATCACCTTCTGCAATGGTCTTCATGGTGCGGGCCAGGCGCGGCACCGGCGCCATCAGCGCTCGCGATACGAGAAAGCCGATGCCGCCCAGAACCACGAGAGCCGCACCGCCCACCAGGGCGAGCAACGTCAGCATGCCGCTGACCACGCCCTCGACGCGAGCCTTGTCCACCCCGACATAGAGAATGCCCATCGCCTTCCCACTCTGGTCGACGATCGGCTGGTAGGCTGTGTAATAGGGCCGCCCGACAATTGTCGCCTCGCCGAAATAGGGCTGGGCCGCCATCATGGACGCATAGGCGGCGCTCGATTGTCCGAGCGTCGTGCCCAGGATGCGTTCGCCTTCCTCGTTGAGGATGGTCGTGGTCATCCGAACAAAATCCTGCTGCTCGGGATCCCAGCCAAAGATCGTCGCTGTTTCCCCCGTAAGCCGGACGATGGAATCCACCAGTTCGTGATTGAGGAATTGCCGCGGCATGGCCCAGGTGCGCAGCGTCTCGATCTCGCCATCCTCGGCCCAGATCACCTCGGCGCCCGGAAGATTATTGGCCATAATCGTCGCGGCCGTCTTGAGATTGGAATGCTGCTGCGTTTCCGCCTGTGCGCGCAACGTGGTGTTGAGATTGACATAGATTGCCGCAGATACCACGGCAATCGCGAGCACGATTGCTGAAATGACGAGAACGGCGATCGCCGTGGTCATCCTGATATTGCCCAGGATGTTGAGTTTTCTGACCATCGGCCGACCCCTTATACGGCGCCGAAATCAGCAGAAATCGGCGCATAACTGAGGGTAAACCTAGCCCAATGGACTTAACCGAGTATTAGCCTTGACATAAGAAACGGCCCGCCCGGGAGCGGACCGTCTGGACTTGGGGGTCAAGGACCTGCCAGCCCTCAGAATTCGTCCCAGTCCTGAGCCAGCGCAGCATTTCCCTGGCTCCGCAGCCGAGGCGCCGCGGCCCGCAATGCCTGCTGCTGGGCATGCACGGTCTCGGCATGGCCATAGGTGTCGTCGTCCACCGCAAAAATGTCGACGATCCGATCGAGCTGGGTGGCCTGAGCCTCGGTCTGCTCGATAGCGGCATTGGTTTCCTCGACCAGCGCTGCATTGTGCTGGGTCATCTCGTCCATGGTACGTACGGCGGCAGTCACCTCCTCGATCGAGGTGGCTTGTTCGCCGCTGTCGCGCGCGATGGCCTCGAGCGACTGGGTATTGTCACGGATGGCCTCGAGCATGCTCGCCAGCTTGCTGGCCGCATCACCGACGAGCTTGGTACCCGAAGTCACCTCGCCTGCCGATTGCTCGATCAGCACCTTGACCTCCGAGGAGGCCTGAGCGGCACTTTGAGCCAGGCGGCGCACTTCGACGGCGACCACCGCAAAGCCCTTGCCTGCCTCGCCGGCCCGCGCCGCCTCGACCGAGGCATTAAGAGCCAGAAGGTTGGTCTGGAAGGCGATGTCGTCGATAAGCCCGATGATATTGGAAATCTTGGACGACGATGCCGTGATCCGGTCCATGGCGTCATTGGCCGCATCCATGACCCTGCCGCTTTCCTCGGCGGTCTGGGTGACCCGCGCCGCGTTGGCGCTGGCATTACGGGCGCGTTCCGCATTCTTGAGCACGGTGGCCGCCAACTGTTCCATGGCCGCCGAGGTTTCCTCGATCGTCGCCGCCTGGCGTGTCGTGCGCTCTGAAAGATCGTTCGCCCCCGAAAGGATTTCGCCGGTCGCCGTCTTGAGCGAGCCCGAGGTATGCCGCAATTGCCGTACCACCTCGCTGAGCTTGTCCGCCACGGCATTGGTGTCCGCCTTGAGGCGGGCGAAGGCACCTTCATAGTCGCCTTCCATACGGCGCGTGAAGTCGGTGTCGGCCATGGCGCCCAGAACCGAGCCGATCTCTGTCACACCGCGATTGAACGTGGCGACGAGATTGTTGATGCTGCCGGCCAGCGCATTGAGTTCGGGATCGGGGAAGCTGGCCTGGACCTGGCGGCTGAAGTCGCCCGCCAGCGCCGCATCGACGACGTCGCCAAAGGCGCTTTGCAGCTCGCTCATCATCTGGCGGCGTTTTTCCTCGTCGACGACGATACGCGCGGCTTCCGCCTCGGTCATCTGGCTGACGCGCAGGCCATTCTGTCGGAATACTTCCACGGCGCGGGCCATGGCGCCCACCTCGTTGCCCATGCCGGTATAGGGCACTTCAGTCTCGTAATTGCCTTCCGCAATGTGGTCCATGGCATTGGCAAGACGCGGAATGGGGCGGGTGATGAAGCGCGAGGCGATGAAGCCGACAAGGCCCAGCGCCAGCGTGACGATGCCGCCCACCATCAGAATGAGGCCGATGACGCTGGTCGCCGCCGCGTTCACATTGGCCATTGGCGTACCGACGAAAATGGCGCCCAGGGCATCGCCATTGGTCTTCTTGATAGGCTGCAGCGCCGCGAGATAGACCGTGCCATCAACGTCCAGCGGGCCGAGATAGCTTTCGCCGGCAACAATCTGCGCGACCACGGCACTATCGGCGGGCAATGAATTGTTCACGGCGCGGTTGCCGTCCTCGAGCGTCAGGCTCGTGGTCTTGGCAACGAGGTCCCCCGTCTCGGGGGCAAGCACGTAGATCGCTGCATCCTGCTTGGTCACGCGCGTCACCGAGTCGATGACTTCGCTGTCATAGAAGGGCGGAATGGCCCAGCTCTGGAACGAGCCGATCGTGCCGTCCTCGGCCCAGGTCAGCACCGAACCCGATATGCGCCGCTCGAGCACCGTGGCCGCGACACCCAGATTGGTCTGTTGCTGCAGGCTGCTCTCCTCGAGTGCCCGCGCATGAAGGTTGAGATAGATCGACATCGAGACGGCGGCGATGGAGCCGATTATCGACGCAAGCACCAGAACCAGGATGGTCGTGGTCATGCGCACATTGCCCAAAAGGCGTGCGATGGACTTCATATCTGTTTTCCCCCAAGGCGGACACGCGTGATTGCCGGATGGGCTCCGCGTCGACCTGCCAAAAACGTTAAAAGAAGGGAGTTACTGAAAGTTATACGGACAGGTCCCGCAATCGTTTTCACCCCGTTTTTTGATCACGCCGACCGATGATTTGGACTCTTCCCTCCGCCATGCGGTCACAATTGCCGACCACGCCTGCGTTTCTTGTCTGCAACAGAAAGGGCGCTCGACCGCGCCCTCGTTCCACAAGCTGACTCGGCAAGCCTAGAACTCGCTCCAGTCGGCATCGACAGCCGTATTTCCCTTGCTGAGATAGGACTTGGCCACTCTGCTGAGCTTGGCCTGCAACCCGCGCGCGCCCTCGCCAATGCTCTTCGCCGGCTTGGGTTGCGCACTCGGCGAAATGCGGCTGGCCGTCTGGCGCTGCTCGAGAGCGAAGATGTCCACGATGCGATCGAGTTGGGTGGCCTGGGATTCTGTCTGTTCGATGGAGGCATTCATTTCCTCCACGAGGGCCGCATTGTGCTGGGTCATCTCGTCCATGGTGCGCACGGCCGTGTTCACTTCCTCGATGGAAGCCGCCTGCTCCCGGCTTTCGTGGGCAATGCCATTCATCAATTCGCTCGAGGCCCGCGCGGAATCGAGAATTTGCTCCAGCCGCGCTGCCGCGTCGGCCACCAGCCGCGAACCGCCCTTGACCTCGGTCGCGCTCTGCTCGATCAGCGCCTTTACGTCGCTGGAAGCCTGCGCCGCAGACTGCGCCAGTCGCCGCACTTCCACTGCCACCACGGCGAAGCCCTTGCCGGCCTCTCCCGCCCGTGCTGCCTCCACCGAAGCGTTGAGCGCCAGAAGATTGGTCTGGAAGGCAATATCGTCGATCAGACCGATTATATTGGAAATCTTGGCCGAGGATGCGGTGATCCGTTCCATGGCCTGGTTGGCATTGGACATGACCTGCCCACCCTGCTCGGCCGTGGCGGTCACCCCGCTCGCCACCGTGCTGGCTTCACGCGCCCGCTCGGCATTGGCCAGCACGGTTGCCGCCAATTGCTCCATGGCAGCCGAGGTTTCCTCGATTGTCGCGGCCTGCTTGGTGGTGCGTTCCGAAAGATCGTTGGCGCCGGAGAGGATTTCGCCGGTCGCCGTCTTCAGCGTGCGCGAGGTCTCACGCAATTGGCCAACGATGTCGGTGAGCTTCTCGGCCACGGCATTGGTGTCGTTCTTGAGCCGCGCAAAGGCTCCGCTATAATCGCCCTGCATGCGTCTCGTGAGATCGGTCTGCGCCAGCGCCGACAGTACCGAACCGGTCTCCCCCAGGCCCCGATCAACCGTTTCCACCAATTCGTTGACCGAGCTCGCAAGAGCATTGAGTTCGTCATCGGGGAATTCGGCATCGACCCGGCGCGAGAAGTCCCCGGCAATGGCGGCATCGACGACTTGGCCGAAGGCGCGCTGCAATTCCTGCATCATCGCCGCGCGCTCTGCCTGATTGGCGATGATCCGGGCCGCCTCGGCCTCGGTCATCTCGTTGACCTTGAGCGCGTTCTCGCGGAACACGTCCACCGTGCGCGCCATGGCGCCGATCTCGTCGTGCCGGCGTCCACCCTGCACCGAAACCGATAGATCGCCATTGGCGAGCGCTTCCATGCTGTGCGTCAGGCGGGTAATCGGTCGGCTGATCGAGCGGGCGAACAGCATGCTGGCAATCGCGGCGAGCAGCAGCAGCCCGCCGCCCACAGCCAGGGTCATGTTGCGCATCTGCGCCACCGCGGCATAGGCCTCGGCCTCGGGCTGCACGGCAACCACCGCCCAGTCGACGGTCCCGACCTGGACGCCCTGCGCCCGGACCACCATGGGTGCGCCGCGATAATCCTGACTGATCCCTTCCCCACCGAGACCGGCAAAGGCATCGGCAATCACCGGGCTCGTCAGCGTCGTGGCGAGTACGTCGGCGGTCTCGGTGCGGGGTGACTCCGTGCGCAACAGGCCATCTTCGCCCACCACCACAACTTCCCCGCTGGCGCCCAGGCCCGACAGGCCGGCAATCAGGGTGCTCACCGCCTCGGGCGAGATCGAGAGCACCATGACGCCGATATTCTCGTCCTTGTCATAGACCGGCATAGCCATGAAGCTGTGCGCGCCACCGGCCGGTTCATAGACGGAAAAGTCCACGAAAGCCGCCTCGCCATCGGCCAGATCCTTGGCCGCAGCAAAGGCCTGGCCCAGGCCGGACGCATCATTGGCTACGCTGCTGGCGAAATCGGCATTCTTGGCGACCGAGTAGATCACGTCTCCCGCTGCGCTGATCATCAGCACGTCGGCATAATTGCGCTCCTGCATCAGCGTGCGGAAACCGGGATGGAAGCGCTTGTGGGGCGCGTCATACATCGCGCCCTTGATATTGCTGTCCACCGCCGCGCGGTCTTGGGGATTGGGGCTCTCGGTTACATAGGCGCTCTGCAGCAAGGGGGCGGCGCGTTCCGCCAGGCCCATGCGCAATTCGTCCAGCGCTCGCGTGAGATTGCGCATGGCCGAAACCGTATCGGACCGCTGCACGAAGAGCCGCAAGTCCACTTCCGCACTCTTGTAATAGTCGCCCACCATCGCGGCAGCGGTATTGAGCGAAGCCTGCATGGATTGCTCCCGCTGCTCCTGCACGGTCCCCAGCCCGATCATGTAGCTGGAAATACCCACCCCCGCACTCACCAGCAGGGCGCAACCCACAAGAGCCAGCGGCAATTTCTGGGCGAGCTTCAGGCGTGGCACGATAGTCATTGAGATTTCCCCCGGCAACGATCTTTCCGCCCTGTCGCAAAACGGGCTGGAATTCCTCCGATCGATTGGGTGAAAACGATATAGGCTCGAGATTAATCACTCCTTACGGGCAAATCCTCATTGCCCACTTTTGCGGCAATTGCCGCTTTGAAATGCAAAACGCCCCTGCCTTTCGGCAGGAGCGCTCGACAATGTCCTGGTGCTGCAGCCGCTCAGGTAAGAGCGCCGATGACCGCCTCGATGCGCTTTTTCATGGTCATCGCATCAAAGGGCTTGATGATATAATTGTTCACCCCGAACGAGATGGCTTCCTTGACCTGTTCCTTATCCGAGCGGCCCGTCGCCATGATAAAGGGCATGGCCTGCGTGCGGGGATGCTTGCGGATCACCTTGAGCAGGGTCAGCCCGTCGATATCGTCCATGTTCCAATCGGAAATGATGAGGTCGACATTGGATTTCTCGAGCTTGCCCAAGGCATCGCGGCCGGACTTGGCTTCAATGATCTCCTTGAACCCGAGCTGGGTCAGAATGTATTTGGCGATGCCGCGCATCGACTGCTGATCGTCAACGATTAGGACGCTGACAGCGCTGGCTTTTGGCATGGTTGTTCTTACCTCTACGCGCCTGCGGCCTTCGGGCCGCCTGATCTTGAACTCTAGGGGGCAAGCGTTACAAATCTATCAATCGCAATCGGCACTTTGCGCCAGTCCGGTTAGGCCGCTGACTTCAGCTTCACCAACGCATTGGCGAGTTTGCCGGCGATCTGCTCGAGCGGAGCCTGTTCGACGACGGCACCTTCCTCGAAGGCAACCCGCGGCATGCCATAGACGAGGGCAGAGGCCTGGCTTTGCCCGATTGTATAGGCGCCCGCCTCGCGCATCAGCTTGAGGCCTCGGGCACCGTCGCGTCCCATGCCGGTAAGGATCGCGCCGACCGCCATCGGGCCTACCGCGCGCGCTACCGACTCGAACAGCACGTCCACGCTTGGCCGGTGCCCGCTTTCAAGCCCCTCCTGCCCCAGCCGGCACTTGAGCTGCCCGGAGCTGCGTTCAATCCGCAGGTGATAGTCTCCCCGCGCCACATAGGCGTGTCCGGCCTCAAGCGGCATGCGGTCCTGCGCTTCAACGACCTTGAGCGCGCACAATTCGTCCAGACGGGCGGCAAAGCGGCCCGTAAAGCCAGCCGGCATGTGCTGGGCGATGACCACGGGCGGGCTATCCGATGGCAATTGCGACAGCACCGCGCGGATCGCCTCCACACCACCAGTCGATGCGCCCAGGGCGATCAGGGCCCCCTCGGGGGCCGCGGCCGTCCGCACCTGCACACGGGGTGCTTCGGCCCGGCCTGCCGAGCGGCCACGCACATCCGACTTGGCAGCGGCGCGGATTTTTTCTCTCAGGCCTATCCCGAACGTGTCCAGTCCGCCGGCAAATTCAGCACTCGGCTTGGCCACAAAATCCACCGCGCCCAATTCCAGGGCCAACAGCGTTTCGCTGGCGCCCTTCTTGGTCAGCGTCGATACCATGACCACCGGTGTCGGGCGAAGCCGCATCAGCTTTTCGAGAAAGGCCAGCCCGTTCATGTTGGGCATTTCGATATCGAGCGTCACCACGTCGGGATCAAGCGTCTTGATCTTTTCGCGCGCATCGATCGGATCGACGGCGGTGCCGACGACCTGGATGTCGCCATCCCGCGTCAGCATGCGGCCAAGGACTTCCCGGATCAGCGCCGAGTCGTCGACGACCAGAACCTTGATGCTCATCATGCAGCTCTTTTGTTCAGTTTGTCGCGGCTTTGATAGATGGTCTTGCCCACCAGGCGGAACCCGTCTCCGCCCGAGCCGAGATTTTCAGAATGGCCGATATAGAGAAAGGCTTCGGGTGCCAGCATCTTGGAAAAGCGGCCGAAGACTTCGCCCTGTGTGGGCTTATCGAAATAAATCGCCACATTACGGCAGAAAATGGCGTCAAACGGCCCCTTCATCGGCCACGCCCCGATCAGGTTGAGTGGCTTGAAGGAAACCAGTTCGCGCGCAGCGGCAGGAATGCGGATCGAGCCATCGGCGCTCTTTTCAAAGAGCCGAGCCCGCTCCGGACTGAGCCCGGACAATTCGCTCTCCGGATAGACGCCAAGGGCTGCCTTGGCGATCACTGCCGTGTCGATGTCGGTGGCCAGGATCTTGAAGTCCCAGCGCTTGAGATCGGGAAAGGCCGAGAGCAGGTCGAGCCCGATCGTATAGGGCTCCTGGCCCGTGGAGCAGCCGGCAGACCAGATGCGCAGCCGCGTTCCCCGCGGTCGTTCGGAGATCAGCTTGCCGACATAGGAGCGCAGATGTTCGAAATGATGGTCTTCGCGATAAAAGCGCGTGAGGTTGGTGGTCAGGGCGTTGACAAAGTCTTGTCCGTCATCGGCCGAGCCGCTGCGCTCGAGATAGTCGATATAGGCATCGAAGCTGACAAGACCCAGTGCCCGCACGATTTTCGAAAGCCGTGAAACCACAAGCGTTCGCTTGGCATCGGAAAGCGCGATGCCTGCGACCTTGTAGACCCTCGCCTTGATCCGCGCGAACTCCCGTTCGCTGAGGGAGAGTTCTCCCTGTTCCATGACACGACCCCTTGTGCGCCGGTCTGTTCCGGCTAGCTGGCGGCGCGCTGGAGGATAGTCGTCCGACTGTCCGTGTTGGCCGCGCCCTTGGACAACAAAGGCACATGCATTGATGCGCCCTTTGCTTGCTCTGCTTGCCCGATAGTGCCGCCATCATTGCTTATATTGCGTAAATTCTCCTTGAGCACCGCAGCGATTTTTTGCAGTTCCGCCACTTCGTCCAGCCCGCTTCGGGCCTGTATCCGCCCCTTGTCCGCCAGCGCGCGGATATCCTTGGCCGAGCGGTTGGTAAGCTGGGCCAATTGGCGCACCTCGTCGGCGACCACGGCAAAGCCTGCCCCCTTTTCCCCGGCGCGCGCCGCTTCGACGGCCGCGTTCAGCGCCAGAAGGTTCGTGCGGAAGGACACGTCTTCGATGCCCGCCGTCATCGTGTCGATATCATGGGCCAGCCGGTCGATCTCGGCCACCAGCGCATGGGTTCGCCCTGCCGTGGCATCGAGATTGGCGGCAAGGGTTTCGGCGGCCTTGCCTTGTTTGGCCAGGCCTTCGACTTGGGCTTGCAGGGAAGCCCGACGCTCGCCTTCCAGCCCCAATGCGCGCTTGTGCTCATCTTCCGTCGCTTCGAGCCGTGCCGCACGCAACTCGAATTCGGCGAGAAGGGATTTGACGCTGTCGAGCTTGACCTCGAGAGCGCGCCGCCGCTCTTGCTCGGTCCCATTCTGGTCGATCAGTTCGCCCAGCATGCCCAGAACCTGGTCGGCTTCATCGGCCAGCGGCAGGTCTGGATCGGTAATCGTCTCGACCTGGCCGGACAGCAGGGAGCGGAACTGGACGAGGCCGGCATCGAGACGTTCCAGGCTTGCATTGATCAGCGCGAGCGCTGCCGTGTTGTGGCTATTGGGCGTGTCGAAACGAAAGCTGGTCTGCCCGGTGCCGATGGCACCAGCCAAGGCGTCGAGCTCGTCGTCTTCGAGATAATGCCCTGCGGGCCGCATCTCGATCAGATACCGCTCCGAGGGCAGATTGCGCCTGTTGATGATGAGGCGTTTTCCCCCCAGAAGGACCAGGCCCTCTTGGGGAGCGCCCCCTGCAGCCAGAAAGCCCTTGCCCATGAGCAGATCAAGGCTTCGTCCCTCGTGCACGCCCGGCGCCAGCCGCTCGACGCCCTGGCTGAGTGCAATCATGGTGCCATCCCTGTCGACCACCACGGCCAGGCCATCCAGCGCACCGATGGCCGCCCGGAAATGGTGCGCGCGTTCGAGCCGCATACCCATGCGCAGAACCAACGCGTCGAGCGTCAGCTCGTCCTCGAGGCCGTCCCCAAGGCCGGCCGCCTGCGCCATGGCACTGAGCTTGCGTCGATCTGCCCGGTCGAGAAGGTAGCCACCCAATAGGCTTGCCGTGACGGCAAGCCCGCCAAGGCTGCCCAAAGCCGTGAACCATGCCGGTCCTGGCCCCAGCGCCACCAGCAGGCCGATCGCTATGCTGCCGGATACCAGCCAAAGCCCGGCCGCCGCCAGCATCAGCCTGAGGCTGCGGCCGTGGCGGCGCGAATCGGGTCGTGTCAAGGAGCGGTCAGGCATGTAAAAGTCTTAGCCAGGCAATGGTTAACCAAGTCTAAGCCAGTCAAATCTTCGGTAAGATTTGCGTAAGCGTCGGCCCGATATTGGCCTAGAACAATTCGATGTCGTCCGCCGGCACCGGCACCACAACCCGGCGCTTGGCAAGCGCCATTTCTTCCCGCGCCACGTTTGCACCCATGTCGCTGTCGAGCCGCTTGACGAAGGCCCGACCCGAATGCGGCTTGAACAGGACCCGGCGCGCATAATTGCCGCCGAGGTCTTCGCTCATGGCGCTGTAGCCTTCATCGGCCAGGAATTGACGGACAAACTCGATATTCTTGGCGCCGACATCGTCCAGTGCCGAATTGATCTTGCCACCGCCAAAGATCTTGATCTCGAGATTGGATTTGCGGCCCGTGCCTTGGCTCAGCACCTTGTTGATGAGCTGTTCCATGGCAAAGGCGCCGTAGCGCGCGGAAGCCCCGTACCTGTCCTTGGCCGAACCGGACTGTTCGGCAAGCAGAAAATGGTTCATCCCACCCACATTGGCCACGCGGTCGCGCACGCAGGCCGAAACACAGGAGCCCAGTACGGTTGAAAAGGTCACATCGGGCTGACTGGACACATGACAATCGCCCTGGTGAACCGTCGTCACCACCCCGCGGTCGAATTCAGGGGGCAAGGAAGTGCTGCTGGTCATCTGTCGCTTCTTACCTCTGCGAGCGAATTGTTCCGATCGTAGCGGAAAACTCGTTAGCCAATTGCTAACCACAAAGCGGAAGCGCGCTGGCGGATGGCACCTTGGCAAGAAGAGATTCAGAAATGGGGGCATAGGGTGGCCGCACAAGGCTGGGGTAGGTATTCGATGTCATTGCAGAAACTCGCAAGGGAACTGGACGAGACCGCGCGCCAGACCGCTTCGATGCTCGAAGGCATCACCGAAGCTCTCGAACTGCTTTCCGAACATCAGGTCGGCAAGGACGCTACCGTCCGCGAAGCCATCCAGCTCATCGTCACCGCCATGCAGGGCCAAGACCGCATCGAGCAGCGATGCCACAACATGGCACTGGCCGTCCGTCAGTTCGCCCTGTTGCCGCCGACCGCACCCGATTCCGTCTATGACGAAATCTGGGCCAGCCTGACACTGGACGAATTGCGCGTCCCCGCCCTGTCGGGCATTGCCGCCCATCAGTCGCACGGCGACGCCGAACTGTTCTGACAACAGTCCTCTAGTTTTCTGCATCCGTGTGCCGGACCTTGGGATCACCGGGTCTGGCCACGACTGTTGTCGCCACCCTGTCAAACAAAAAGGGCGCCTCACGGCGCCCTTGGTCTTGGAAACGGAGATCGGTCTCAGCCGTCCATCTTGGCGCCGGTGACCACGGCGTGCAGATCGATGAGCCCCACCATGCGGCTGTCATGGGTCACGATCCCGTTGAGCAGTTCGGTGTCGATGGCATTGCCCTCGGGCACGTTATGGATATCGTCGCGATTGACCGTCAGGATATCGGAAACCGCATCCACCAGGATGCCGACCCATTTGTCGCCGACGCTCATCACCACCACGACATGGTTCTTGGTCGGGGAGGTCTGGCCGTCCCCGAAACGGGCCCGCAGGTCGAAGATCGGCACGATGGTGCCGCGCAGATTGATGACGCCGCGTACGAATTCGCGCGTATTGGGCAGCGGCGTCGCACCGTTCCAGGCGCGAATTTCGCGCACCGTGGTGATCTCGACCCCATAGGTCTGCTCGCCAATGGAAAAGGCGATCAACTGCAGGGTATTCTGCCCGGCCAAAGCCGACTTGTCGCTTATATCGTCCCGAAGGCTAAGCGCTTCCATTTCTCTTTGCCTCTCTCCGCCCGTTCTGGGCTACTCAACTCGATCTTTAGCTGGCAGATCACGCCAAATCGTTAAGTCTCATGCTGCGTTCTGATGGATATGGGTGGTTCTGAGCCCCTGCACGTCCACGATCAGCGCCACATTGCCGTCGCCCAGAATGGTGCCGCCGGCAATGCCGTCCACACGCTCGAAATTTTCCTCGAGCGATTTGATCACCACTTGCTGCTGGCCGATGATGTCGTCCACCACCAGGGCCACTTTCTGGCTGCCCTCGGTTTCGCACAACACCACGAACTGGTCGTCCGGATTACTGCTGGCGGACAGGCCAAAGCGCTGTCCCAGGTCGATGACCTGCACATATTCCCCGCGTACCTGCAGCACCCGCTCACCAGACGGCACGCGCTCGAAATTGGCTCTGGAGCACTGCATGGTTTCAACGATAGAGGACAGCGGCACCACATAGGGCCCGCCACCGACCTTGACCAGCATGACGTCCAGCACTGCCAGCGTCAGCGGCAGCCGCAGCGTCATCCGCGTCCCCTTGCCGGTCCAGGAGCGAACATGCACCGAGCCGCCGATCTTCTTGATGTTGGACAACACCACGTCCATGCCGACTCCGCGACCGGAAATGTCGCTGATCGCCTCGGCGGTCGAAAAGCCCGGTGCAAAGATCAACTGATCGATCTGCTCGTCGGTCGGAGTGATCTCGGGCGCCACGATGCCCTTGTCGCGGGCGAGCTTCAGCACCCGCTCGCGATTGATTCCGGCGCCGTCATCCTCGACGATGATGAGAATATTGCCGCCGGCCTGTTCAGCCGAAAGGCGGATTGTCCCAAATTCGCTCTTGCCCACGGTCAGGCGTTTTTCCGGACTTTCGATACCGTGGTCCGCCGAATTGCGGATCATGTGCGTCAACGGATCGGACAATTGCTCGATCACCGTCTTGTCGATTTCGGTGTTCTCGCCGATCGTCTCGAGCTTGATCTTCTTGGCCGTCTTGGTGGCCAGTTCGCGCACGAGGCGCGGCATTCTGGAAAACACGGACTTGACCGGCTGGGCGCGGATCGCCATCACCGAATCCTGCAATCCCCGCGTGGTCTGGGCCAGCACTTCGAGTCCGCGTACGAGCTCGGTATAGCGGGCGCGCAGGGTTTCATCCATCTGCTGGGTCAGCATGGACTGGGTGATGACCAGCTCGCCCACCATGTTGACCACGCGATCGACCTTGTCGAGATCGACGCGGATCGACTGCACGCCGACGCTGCGATGATTGTCCTCGCCATCGCCACCGGCCGGCAGCGCCTTGGCCACCGGAACGGCCGGGGCCGGCTTGGGCGCCGGTGCAGGCATGCTCGGCTTGAGTTCGTCGGCAAGGGCGGCAAAGGACAGGCCCGGTGCGTCTTCGAAACTGTCCTGGCGCCCCACCGGTGCCGGCGGCGGCTCGGGCGCGAAATCCTCAGGCGCTTCGTCCAGACTATCCGTAACGAGGACGGGGGGCGCCGCCCGTGACATTTCATCTTCGGTGAGCGCCAATAGGCTCGACAGATCCGGCTCGGCATCGGCCTGGGCCTCGATTTCGCCCTCCGTGTCCACTGCCGCATCGGCCGCGAAGGCGTCGAGGCCGAGCGCGTCGTCCGAACCGGCCTGGGTGATGACGATATCGCAATCGCCATCCACGAATTCAAAGACTTCCCGGATCGCCGCTTCCGTCAGCTCAGGCGCCGAAAGGCTGATTTCCCAGGAACAATAGACCGCAAAGGGCTCGAAGTCGGAGAGCGGGGGCACGTCACCCATCCGGGCACGCACCTTAATGTCGCCCAGGGCGGCCAGCTCGCGGAACAGCAGGAGCGGATCGTTGGCGCGGGCATAGAGCGCCCGATGCGGTGTGAACCGGATTTCCCAGGCGCCTTCGGCCAGCGACATGGGTGCGGCATCGAAGGCGTCCTCCACCGGAGCCTCGCCCGTTGCGAGCGTGTCGAGATTGACCATGACCGGCGTGAACTCGATATCGAATTCCTCCAGCGGGTCTCCGTCTTCATCGTCGCCGGCAGCGCTTTCTCCGCGCGCCAGCGCATCGAACCGGGCTTTCTCCTCCGCACCGTAATCGGAAGGAAGATCTTCGCCCGACTGGGCGGCATTGACGTGGTCGGCGACGATGTCATTGGCTCGGATGCACAGGCTCACGACCTCGTCGGTCAGTTCCACCCGTCCGTCGCGCACATAGTCGAGCAGGGTCTCATAGGCATGGGCAAAGCCGACAAGGGCCGAGAAGCCAAAGGCGCCGGCGCCACCCTTGATAGAGTGAATGGCGCGGAAAACGGCATTGAGCCGGTCCGCATCGCGCTCTCCTTCTTCGATGGCGGCAAATTGCTCCTCAAGCTCGGTCAGCAGCTCGGAGCATTCATCGAAATAGGTGGCTTTGAAATCGTCGAGATCGCTCATCTCTGGCTATCCAACCCTTCTGGGTCCGGTTCTGGTCAATGCACGACGCGGTGGATCACCGAGATCAGCTTTTCAGGATCGAACGGTTTGACGATCCAGCCAGTGCCGCCCGCGGCCTTGCCCTGGTCGCGCTTGTCCTGACTGGTTTCGGTAGTAAGGATCAGGATGGGCAGCGAATTGTACTGGCCACTGGCCCGCACATTCTTGATGAACTCGATCCCGTCCATCACTGGCATGTTGATGTCGGTGATCACCACATCGACATTTTCCGCGCGCAACATATCCAGGCCCTGCTTGCCGTCCTCGGCCTGCAGAACCTCGAACCCGGCATTGCTCAGCGTATGGTGCAGCATGGCCAAAATGGTCCGCGAATCGTCTACGGTTAACACGCGCAGCGTCATTGTCTCATCATCCCCGAAAACTGGGCGCTCAGGCCCAGCCGCTCGATAGCGGCGCCCATGGCCGCGCTCGGCGTCGCAATGGCAAACTCGAAATGGTTTCTCCGGGCGGTCTCGGCAGCGCTGACCAGCAGCAGCAGGCCATTGGTCGACACGCGCTCCACGCCGGCACCGCTGACCGTCACCGAACCCTCTTCGAGCGCATCGGCAAGCCGGTCCCGAATGGCATCGATGGCGTCGAGGTCGATGATCGCTGGCAGCTCGAAAGCTGTCATTGTTTTAGTACCCATCCCTGGCGTGCCCCCGGAGGTTTCTCCGATCGGCATATTCCGCTTCAACGGTTTAAGAAGTGCTAACTATGCCCCCTCCACCTCAGGGACTGAGCGCGCCAGTGGCGCGACCAGCAGGGCATATTCCCCCAGAGCTATGCGCGCAGGACTGGGCCCGGCACACCAGGCTATCGAGATAAAGACCGCAACCGGCCCCCTTGCCCCGGGCTCTGCCTGGGTCTATCGCATGCCCAACACTTTTGACCGGACCCGCCCGATGCCTTCCAATATCGCTCTGACCGGCCTTGCCCGTGACCTCGCCAATCGTGCCGACCAGGGCAAGACCATTCGCGTGGGCGTCATCGGATCGGGCGAAATGGGCACCGACCTCGTCACGCAGATGAGCCTCATGCGCGGCGTCGAAATGGCGGCCATTGCCACCCGTCGCCCTCACACCGCGCTGCAAGCCATGACGATCGCCTATGGCGACGACAGCCGTGGCAAGCTTGCCAACAGCCCTGCCCAGGCCACGGCCGCCATCGAGCAGGGCAAGATCGCCATCACCTCTGCCGAAACACTTGTCACTACTCCCAATATCGATGTGGTCATCGACGCGACCGGCAAGCCGGGCGTCGCCGCCGATTACGACCTGTTGGCCATGGAACACGGCAAGCACCTGGTGATGATGAATGTCGAGGCCGACGTGACCATCGGCCCCTATCTCAAGGCCCAGGCCGACCGCCTCGGCGTCGTCTATTCGGTGGGCGCGGGCGACGAACCCTCTTCCTGCATGGAACTGATCGAATTCGTCTCCGCCCTAGGCCTCGAAATCGTCGCGGCCGGCAAGGGCAAGAACAATCCCCTCAAGCATGACGCTGTGCCCGACGATTATCGGGAGGAAGCGGCCCGTCGTAACATGAACCCGCGCATGCTGGTGGAATTCGTCGATGGCAGCAAAACCGCCGTCGAGATGACGGCCATCGCCAATGCCACCGGCCTTTTGCCGGACGTGCCGGGCATGCACGGCCCCGCCACCAATCGCGACGACATGGCCAAGGTCCTAATCCCCAAGGCCGACGGAGGCATTCTCAATTCCTCGGGTGTAGTCGATTTCACCATCGGCAAGGGCGTGGCCCCTGGCGTCTTCGTCATCGTCAAGGCCAGCCACCCCCGCATCATCGAGCGCATGGACGATCTCCATATCGGCCATGGCCCCTATTACGCGTTTTTCCGCCCTTATCACCTGACCAGCCTTGAAGTGCCGCTGACCTGCGCGCGCATCATGCTGACCGGCAAGCCCGACATGGTGCCTCTGCCCCGCCCGGTGGCCGAAGTCTGCGCTGTCGCCAAGCGTGACCTCAAGGCAGGCGACAGCCTCGATGCCATCGGCGAGACCTGCTATCGCTCCTATGCCATGACGGTCAAAGACGCCCGCGCAGCCGGCGCTCTGCCGGTGGGCCTGCTTGAGGGCGGCAAGGTGACGGCGCCGGTTCGCATGGGCGAACTGATCACCGCCGCCAATGCCCAACCCGATGCGAGCACCCGACTTTATGCGCTCCGCCAGGAGCAGGATCGCATGCTCGGCTACTAGCCGCGGATTGCGATCTTGCCCTTGCGCCCCGCCTCGCCACTGGCCCGGGCGGCCTCGCCCACCTGATCGATGGCATAGGCGGCCTCGATATCGAGCGTGAGCTTGCCCGCAGCGGCATCAGCCACCAATTCGCCCAGCAATTGCCCGATCCGCTCCGGCTTGACCGGCGGTTTGGCGCCCCAGAAGCCCTTGACCGTGATGTTGCGGAACAGCAATTCCCCGGCCGAGAGCTTGAGTGGTTGGCCTGTCATGGCCCCGAAGCTGATCAGTTCGGCGCCGTCGGCGAGGATTGAGGCCAATTGTCCCGCGCCTTCCCCGCCCAGCGATTCGATGCCCCGCACGATCGGGGCGCCGCCGGTCTTCTCACGCACCGCTTCCGCCCAGCTTTCGCCCTCGGTCGCCACCACATCGGAGAAACCCAGCGCCGCCATTTCGGCCACCGCCGCTTCGCGCCGCACGAGCCCCAGGACGCGCACGCCCTGTTCAGCCCCAAATTGGCTGAGCAGCTTGCCCACGGCGCCATTGGCGGCATTGATCGCAATCCACTCGCCCGATTTCACGCCCAGGCTGTCGAGCAGCATCTTGGCCGAAAGCGGCATCGATACCAATTGGCAGGCGGTTTCGTCATCGACGCTGTCCGGTACCGGCACCAGCCGAGCCGCATCGGCGAGGTAGAATTGAGCCCATGTACCTTCGGCGCCCCCGGCCACGCGCTGCCCGAGGGAGAGGTGGGTCACTCCTTCACCCAGCGCATCGACCCGACCGACGGCTTCTGTTCCGGGCACGGCCGGCAGGTTGGGCTTGAAGCCATACTGCCCGGCAATCGTCATGAGGTCATGATTGTGCACCGCCGAAAGCATCATTCGGACGCGCACCTGGCCGGGACCGGGCTCGGGCGTCGGCGCCTCTTCGGCCTGAAGAACCTTTTCGGGCGTACCGAATTCGAAATAGACCGCGCGCTTCATGGCGGGCTCCTTGCTGTTGAGGAGTTGAGATAGGGCGCGTCGCCGCTGGATCAACCCCATCGCGCCGCCAGCAGGCGCCAACCCTGAGACGCGGATTGACAATATCCCGGCGCCAGATCAACTTTGTTCCTGAAAAGTTCTCACCGGATCGCCCATGGACCTGCTGCTTCCGCTTCTGATCCTTGCTCTGCTGCTGGCCCTTGTCGCATCCCGCCTTTTTGGCCGCGACAGGCAGCCGGCACGGCCCGACGCGCCCGATCAATTGCGCATCGTCATGCGCGCCCGCTTTGAACGGAAGCGGCTTCTGTCCCGCACCGAATTCGAGCTTTTCCGCACCGTCGAGCAGGTGCTCCCCCGCTGCGGCCCTGGCTATCGATTGATGGCCCAGCCAAGCCTGGGGGAAGTCTTGGCCACCGAAGACGATGGAGCCTTTCGCTGCATCAATGCCAAGCGGGTCGACATGTTGGTCATCGACGCCTTCAGCATGCCGGTTCTTGCCATCGAGCATCAGGGCAAGGGGCATTATCAGGGCGATGCTCCAGCCCGCGACGCCGTCAAGCGCGAGGCTCTGCGTCGCGCCGGCGTCGAATATCTGGAGATTTTCGACACGTTCGGTGCCGAGGAGGTCCGGGGGATGGTCAGCGCCGCCCTGCAACGGGCGACGCCACCGCGCCCGTTGCACCAGCCACGGTTTTAGGTTCCGTTCCTTTACTGTGGCTGGCCGCCGATGAACTGCACCGCCTCGACGCCCCCGGCAATGCCTTTTGACAGGCAGGCCGCGCCATCCGCGCCGCCAAGTAGCGCCGCCACGAAATGGGCGGCAAAAGCGTCCCCCGCGCCAGTCGTATCCACCACGGTGACGACGGGTGCCGGCAGGCTCACCGCCACCCCGTCCTTTCCGCCAAGCACCGCGCCGAACCGCCCGCGCTTGATCACCACGTGTCGAAACTGCGTGCCCAGGTCGCGCATCCGCGCGTCGAAATCCGCCTCGCTGCTCAACATTTCCGCTTCGCTTTCATTGGCGAACAGCCAGTCGGCCTCACCCACCCAATTGCGAAACAGATGGGGGCCCACCTCATCGAGAAAGCCTGTCGAGGCGGGATCGACCGCGATGGCGACGCCACGCGCCCGCGCGACCGAAAGCAGCGCCTGCACGGCCCGTCTTGGGCCGCTGGCAAAAAAGCTGTAGCCCGAAACCAGCACCAGCCCGACGCCTTCGAGCAGGTCCTCGCCCAGATCATCCGGCCCGAGATTGAGATTGGCGCCACGGTCGGTGAGGAAACTGCGCTCCCCGCTCGGATCGAGCAGCGTAACGAGCACGCCCGAGGGCAGGTCGGGATCTCCGCCGAGAACCGGCACAATGCCCCGCCCCCGGAAATAATTCTCGTAGAACACCTTGTCCGCTGCCCCGACGCGGGCCGCAAAGACGATCTCGGCGCCTGCCGACGCCAGCCATACGGCCTGGTTGGCGCCCGAGCCTCCGGGCCGGTTGCGGATTTCCGCCCGCCGGTCCGAGCCGATGACGATCGGCCCTTCCGGCTTGACGATGATGTCGGTCATCACGTCGCCGATGACCAGGACCCGGCCGGTCATCTGCCGGCGCCTGCCAGGGCGACGGCAATCTGGGCCGCTACCTTTGCGTTGTTCTTGACCAGAGCGATATTGGATTCCAGCGACTTGCCGCCGGTCAGCTCGAACATGCGCTGCAACAGGAACGGCGTCGCCGCCTTGCCCTTGACGCTCTGCGCCTCGGCATCGGCCAGCGCCTGGGTGATGAAGCCCTCGATCGCTTCTGCTTCCCAGGCATCTTCCTCCGGAATGGGATTGGCGATGAGCACGCCGCCCATGTCCAGATCCCATTGGATGGCCAGCATGCGGGCAATGCCTTCGGTATCGTCGAAGCGCTGGTCGACCTTGTGTCCGCTGGTCCGCGCCCAGAATGCGGGAAAATCGTCTGTGCCATGGCCCAGAACCGGCACGCCGTTGGTTTCGAGCACCTCGAGCGTCTTGGCGATATCGAGGATCGACTTGGCTCCGGCGCAGATCACGGCGACCGGAGTGCGGCCCAGTTCCTCGAGATCGGCGGAGATGTCGAAGCTGTCTTCGGCGCCCCGATGCACCCCGCCAATGCCGCCGGTGGCAAAGATACGGATGCCGGCCAGCGCCGCGATCTGCATGGTCGTGGCGACCGTCGTGCCGGCAATGACCTGGTTGGCCAGCAGGCTCGCCATGTCGCGGCGGCTGGCCTTTGCAGCCTTGTGACCTTCCCGGGCCAGCGTTTCGAGATCAGCGCCGGACACCCCCACCTTGAGCTGGCCGTTCATGATCGCGATGGTGGCAGGCACCGCGCCATGGGCGCGCACGACGTCTTCCACTTCGCGGGCCATGCCCAGGTTCTGCGGATAGGGCATGCCATGGGTGATGATTGTCGACTCCAGCGCCACCACGGGCTGGCCGGCGGCGAGGGCTGCGCGCACCTCGTCGGCAATGGAAAGATAGGCGTCGATAGGCATGGGGGGATAGCTCCGGATCGCTCCCGGCTCGGTCTTGGCCGGTCGTTTTGCCGTGCTTGTGCGCCCGTGCAACACATGGGTCAAGAGGCAGCCGGGAATGTGCGACATGGCCTTGTGGCATCGGGGATTTGGCGATATTTTGCCTCTGTTACTGAGGAAAGGGCACTTCGCTGACCAGGACCAGTGTTGATGGCGCGGCATACGCGCCTCGATATGCGCCCGGCTCCGGGCTTTTTGCAGCGATCCTGACGGCCGCCTCCGGGCGCGTATCCGTAACCCTTGTTCAGACTTCAAATTCCGACATTCCGGGTTCTCAAAGATGAGCCCCCGGGGCTGAGCCGCGGCTCTTTTCCGCGGAAGGCGCGCCTCTGCGTCGAACCGGCCGTCCCCCGGACGCCATTGCCTCCATCCGGTCCCCACAGGAGACTTACGCACATGAAAACCTCGCTCGCCATTGCCTTGGGCGCCCTTCTGGCCGCAAGCCCCGCTATCGCTCAGGAAGAGCCGGTCCTGAACGTCTATAATTGGTCAGACTATATCGCCCCCGACACCATTGCCAATTTCACTGCCGAGACTGGCATCCAGGTCAATTACGACGTCTACGACAACAACGAGATCGTCGATGCCAAGCTTTTGGCCGGTAATTCGGGCTATGACATCGTGGTGCCCTCGGGCAATTTCCTCGAGCGCCAGATCATGGCCGGGCTGATCCTGCCGCTCGACAAGGCCCAGCTCACCAATTACGCCAATCTTGATCCGGCAGCGCTGGAAGCCGCCGCAGCTGTCGATGCCGACAACGCCCATGGCGTGCCCTATATGCAGAACACGATCGGCCTCGGCTACAACGTGGCGGCCGTCGCCCAGGCCCTGGGGACCGACGACGCGCCCACAAGCTGGGACCTGCTGTTCGATCCCGAAACCGTGGGCAAGCTGGCCTCCTGTGGCGTCGCCATCATGGACAGCCCTTCCGAGGTCATGGGCGCGGCCCTGCACTATCTTGGCCTTGATCCCAATTCCGAAAGCGAGGAAGACCTGGCACAGGCCGAGCAATTGCTCAATTCGATCAAGCCGTCGGTGCGCTACTTCCACTCCAGCCAATATATCGACGACCTGGGCAATGGCGAAATCTGCCTGGCCATGGGCTATTCAGGGGACATGTTCATCGCCGCCGACAATGCGGCCGAAGGCACCGACATTGCCTACCTGATCCCCGAGGAAGGCGCGCCGACGCTCTATGACTTCCTGGCCATTCCTGCCGATGCACCCCACCCGGGCAATGCCCACAAGTTCATCGACTACATCCTGCGCCCCGAAGTGGTGGCCGAGATCACCAATACCGTGTTCTACGCCAATCCCAATCCGGCTTCGCTGGAATTCGTCGCCGAAGAAGTGAAGTCCAACCCCTCCATCTATCCCTCCGCCGAAACTCTGGCCAATGGCTTCACCATGAAGGCGCACTCCCCGGATTACGAAGAGGTCTTGACCCGCACCTGGACCCGCATCAAAACGGGTCAGTAATCGACTTAGGAAGGGGCGGCCCCAAGGCCGCCCCTTCATCCTTGTGCCCAATTGTCCCGCGCGATCCTGACGCGCCGGGCCGGTTCCGAGGCACGATCGAGAACCGGGCATCGGCGTCCATGGACGACACCGGGACCGGACGCGCAGAAGAGTGCGGCAGGTGGCCGCCAGAAGAGACTTTGCAGAGCGCAAATGGCGAAGAAACCGCAGCTGGCTATCGATACCCGTCCGTGGCGCGATACCGCGAACAACAAGCCTTTCGTGCGCATCAAGAACGTGTCGAAACTGTTCGACAACGTTGCGGCGGTGCACGAGGTCTCTCTCGACATCTATCGCTCCGAGCTGTTCTGCCTGCTGGGCGGGTCAGGCTCGGGCAAGTCCACGCTGTTGCGCATGCTGGCCGGCTTCGAGCAGCCCACATCGGGCACGATCGAGATCGATGGCCAGGACATGACCGAAGTGCCGCCCTATAACCGGCCGGTCAACATGATGTTCCAGTCCTATGCGCTGTTCCCGCACATGTCGGTCGAGCAGAACATCGCCTATGGCCTCAAGCGCGACCATCTGCCTAAGGCCGAGATCGAAGCGCGCGTCGCCGAGCTTCTGACCCTGGTCAAGCTGCAGGATTACGGCAAGCGCAAGCCGCATCAGCTCTCAGGCGGCCAGCGTCAGCGCGTGGCGCTGGCCCGCGCCCTCGCCAAGCGCCCCAAGCTGCTGCTGCTCGACGAGCCGCTTGGCGCGCTTGACAAGAAGCTCCGCGAGGAAACCCAGTTCGAACTGGTGAAGATTCAGGAAAGCCTGGGCGTCACCTTCATCGTCGTCACCCACGACCAGGAAGAAGCCATGACGCTCGCCACCCGCATCGGGGTGATGAACCAGGGCGAGATCGCCATGATCGGCGAGCCAACCGATGTGTACGAATATCCAAACTCCCGCTTCGTCGCCGGCTTTATCGGCTCGGTCAACATGGTCGAGGGCACGGTCACCGAGGACGAGCCCGACCATGTGCGCATCCGCTCGGCGGAATTGGGCTGCGACATCTATGTCGGTCACGGCGTCGATTGCGCCCCCGATCAGATCCTGTGGTGGGCCATCCGCCCCGAGAAAATGTCGCTGGGTCGCGAAAAGCCGGATACGGCCACCAATGCCAATGTCACCACCGGCATTGTCGAGGAAATCGCTTATCTGGGCGATATTTCCGTCTATCAGGTGGCGCTGGAAAGCGGCAAACGCATCCGCGTCAGCCAGACCAACAATGTGCGTGGCAATCCCGACGCCATCACCTGGGACGAAAAGGTTTTCGTCACCTGGGACGACAATGCCGGCTCGGTGCTGACAGTATGACCACCCAGCACGAACCCACCTATCCACCCCCAAGGCGGCTCAAGCCCTGGAATGCGGTCGAACGCGGCCTCGCCAAGGTCGGCATTACCGGGCGCATGCTGGTTCTGGCAGCGCCGGTCATCTGGCTGCTGGTCTTCTTCCTCGTGCCGCTCTTTGTGGTCTTCGGCATTTCGCTGACCACCAAGCAGTTTGGCCGCCCGCCCTATTCGCCGCTCCTCACCACCGAGGAAGGCACGGTGCAGCTGACCCTGCATCTGAACAACTACATCCGCCTCTTTACCGACAATCTCTATGTCGCGGCCTATCTCTCCTCCATCCGCATTGCTGCCATCGCCACGATCATTACCCTCTTGATCGGCTATCCCATGGCCTATGCCATTGCCCGGGCACCGGGCCCCTGGCGCAATATCCTGCTGATGCTGGTCATCCTGCCCTTCTTCACCTCGCTTCTGCTGCGCGTCTATGCCTTGACCGGCTTCATGCGCGGCAATGGCGTGATCAACCAGTTCCTGGGCCTGTTCGGCATCCAGCCCATCGTGATGATGCAGACCGATTTCGCCGTCTATGTCGGCCTCGTCTATACCTACCTGCCCTTCATGATCCTGCCGCTCTACACCAACCTCGTGAAGCTCGACGCCTCGCTCCTCGAAGCCTCGGCCGATCTGGGCGCCCGTCCCCTGCGCACTTTCCTGTCGGTCACCCTGCCGCTGTCGCTGCCCGGCATCGTGGCCGGGTCCATGCTGGTCTTCATTCCGGCCATCGGCGAATTCGTCATTCCCTCGCTGCTCGGCGGGCCGGAAACGCTGATGATCGGCCGCGTGCTCTGGGACGAGTTCTTCTCGGCCACCAATTGGCCGCGCGCCGCAGCTGTCGCCGTGGCCATGCTCGTGGTGGTTGTCGTGCCCATCATGCTCTTGCAGCGCGCCCAGGGCGCGGTAGTGGAGAAATAGCATGTTCCGTCGTGGCTGGTTCCTCCCCATCGCTGCTGTCCTGGGCTTTTCCTTTCTCTATGCCCCCATTGTCAGCCTCGTCATCTTCTCCTTCAACGAGAACCGCCTCGTGACCGTCTGGTCGGGCTTCTCGTTCAAGTGGTATGGCGAATTGTTCCGCGATCCGCAGATGCTCAACGCCGCCTGGCTGAGCTTGCAGATCGCAGCGCTCAGCGCCACGATTGCGCTGGTCCTGGGCACGCTGGCAGCCGTCGCATTGGTGCGCTTCCGTCGTTTCCGCGGGCGGACACTGTTTTCCGGCATGGTCTCCGCGCCCCTCGTCATGCCCGACGTCATCACCGGCCTTTCGCTGCTGCTCCTGTTCGTGGCCATGGAATCCATGCTTGGCTGGCCCCAGGGCCGCGGCATGCTGACCATCGTCATTGCCCACGCGACCTTCTGCACGGCCTATGTCTGTGTCGTCGTGCAATCGCGCCTCTCCGATTTCGATCGCAGCATCGAGGAAGCAGCCATGGACCTGGGCGCTTCCCCGGTTCGCACCTTCTTCGACGTCACCCTGCCCATCATCGCTCCGGCCCTGGTGTCCGGCTGGCTCCTGGGCTTTACCCTCTCGCTCGATGACCTCGTCATCGCCAGCTTCGTGTCGGGCCCCGGCTCGTCGACCTTGCCCATGGTCATCTTTTCCAAGGTGCGCCTGGGCGTCTCGCCCGACGTCAATGCACTGGCCACCATCATCATCGGCATCGTGTCCCTGGGGGTCATCGTGGCAACGATCATCCAGCTGCGCAGCCGGCCGAAAAAGGCCAGGGGCTGATCGCGTTTCGCCCCTCCCCAACTCGGGAGGGGGAACAGCGTCATCACGTTTTTCGTGACTGGACAGCCTGAAAGAACCGGCGCACACTCTCCTCATGTTCAACCAATGCAAAGGAGGTGATCCAGTGTCTTATGAGAATTTGGTTCTTGAGGAAGGTCTGGGTTTTGGTGTGCTGACTGGGAGTGATCTCGGCTAGCAGCATCCGCCTCCGGGCCCTCAAGGCCTCAAAACTCAGGGAAGGGCCGCTCGCCAGAGCGGCCCTTTTCTGTTCCTGCGCAGCTTTGCCGCGCGGGGACCTGATGCAACAAGGCTTGACGGGAACCCTCTGCGCATTGATATCCCTGCCCGAACTCTGCAAGGGAGGCAGCAATGCCCGCGGCCAATTTCGTTCTCACCCTCAGCTGTGCCGACCGGCCCGGCATCGTCGCTGCCGTCACCACCGAACTGGCCGCCCTCAACGCCAATATTGCCGAAAGCAACCAGTTCTGGGACCAGGAGACGGGCCGCTTTTTCATGCGCCTCGCCTTCACGGCGCCGGAGGACAAGAGCCGCGAAACCATCGAAAAGGCCCTGAAATCACCCATCGAGCGCTTCGACATGAAGACCGCGCTTTATGATCAGGGCCGCAAGAAGCGCATCGTCATCATGGTCAGCAAGTTCGACCACACGCTGTTGCACCTGCTCTACCAGATCCGCGTCGGCTGGCTCGATGCCGAGGTCGCCGCGATCATTTCCAATCACCAGGACACGCGCAAGATCGCCGAAGATGCAGCCATCCCCTTCCACTATCTGCCGGTCAGCAAGGACACCAAGGCCGATCAGGAAGCCCAGGTGCTTGATCTGGTAAAGGCCTCTGGCGCTGATCTGGTGGTGCTCGCACGCTATATGCAGGTGCTGTCGGACAATCTCTCCACACGCCTGTTCGGCCAGGTGATCAATATCCACCACTCGTTCCTGCCCAGTTTCAAGGGCGCCAAGCCCTATCACCAGGCTCATGAGCGCGGCGTCAAGATCATCGGTGCCACCGCCCACTACGTCACGCCCGATCTCGACGAAGGCCCGATCATCGAGCAGGAAACCGCCCGCGTCACCCATGCCATGAGCCCGGATGACCTCGTTGCCGCCGGCCGCGACATCGAAAGCCGCGTTCTGGCCCGGGCCGTCAAGCTGCACCTCGAAAGCCGCGTCATGCTCAACGGCAAGAAGACGGTTGTGTTCGGTTGACGACCCGCGGGCCATCGCCTGGGCCTGCACGCCGGTCTTTCGTCAATGACGGGCGTGCTCCGGCATCCATCCCGCAGGCAGCACTCGCCGGATTTCATCCGGTGGTGACAAGAATCGGCAAGGAGACGCTTGCGCCGTGGTGGCCGTCAGCAAGCGGCCCTAGGCGGCCTCGACCGGCAGGTCTTCCAGATTGAGCGAATCCGCAAGGCTGGTGCGGTCAAGCACGGCTCGGGTCGCCAGCGTGACGCGCTCGAAGACGTGGCGGATTTCACAGGCGCTCTCGTCCCGGCAATCCTCGCATTTGCGATAGGCGATCTTGGAGAGACAGGGGAGCGGGGCAATCGGGCCATCGATCAGCCGCAGCACGTCCCCATACATGATCTCTTCGGGCGACTTGACCAGTTCATAGCCGCCCATGCGCCCGCGACGGCTGGTCACGAAGCCGGCGCGCTTGAGTTCGAGAAGGATTTGCTCGAGGAACTTCTTGGGGATGGCCTGCTCGCGCGAGATTTCCCCGATCATGCGGCTTTCCCCGCGACCAGCCCGCGCCAGCGACACCAGCGCGCGCAGAGCATATTTGGCCTTCTGCGAAATCATTTCTTCCTCTTGCCGCCCCTTCCCCTGGGCTCCGGGACCACCGGCGGCACGACGACCTCTACCGCGTCGTCACGCCCCGCGCCACCCCCTTCGAGAGCGTCGGGCGCACCGCCATCGGGCAAGTCGCCTTCCGACGCCTCGGGTGTGACGATGTCCACCATCGCCGCGGGCGGTGCTGCCGGCGCCTGCAGCACTTTGGGAATGTCGTCGATATCTTCATCCGGCCCGGGCTGCGGCGGCAGGGCGATCTCGGCGACTGGCTCGGGCCCGCTCGGCTGGCGCTCCTGCTGGGGGGACGCATCCTCACTGGTGGGCACGACGATCTCATCGATGCCGGCGGGCGCATCGCCGATCACCACGGGCGTGGCCTCGCTCACGTCCGACTCGGCGACAGCAACCGGCTCCAGCTCCTCCACGGCGGCAAGTGCCGGGCCGGGTTCCTCGGTCGAGGGCGCCATCACGGTGGCATCGCTTGTCGTCGCCGGGATGTCGATGACGACAAGGTCGGCTTTGGGCACGTCAGCAAGCGGCGCCTCGGCTGCCTTGGCGAGGATATTGTCGGCCTGCGGCAGGCGCGGCCCCAGTTCGCTGCGCATGAAGGCCAGGATGCCCTTGCCGATCTCCCGCTCGCCGCGAATGATGGTCGATGCACCCAGCCCGCGCAGATAGATCTCCTCTTCCTCCGAATAGGCGCGAGCGATAATGCCGATTTCGGGATTGAGCTTTCGTCCGCTTTCGCAAACCGAGCCGGCCTCGAAGCCGTTGGAAATGGCGACGAGGAGACTCTTTGCACCGGCCAGGTTGGCCAGTTTGAGCACGTTCTGGCTGGCGGCATTGCCGAACACCACCTCGAAACCGGCGGCGCGGGCTGCCGCCACGTCCTGATCGGAATCCTCGATCACGACCACCGGACTGCCATCTTCCTTGAGCCCTGCGGCCACGATCCGTCCGACCTGTCCAAAGCCCACCAGCACCACGTGTCCACTCTGCCGGGACGGCTCGCCGCTATCGTCGTCGGCGCCATGTGCGCCGCGATCCACCGCGGGCTGGGTCGGGATATCGGTAACGGCCGGGCCCTGCGCCGCCATCGATGGCTCGACTGGCTTGCTGACCAGCGGCTCCACCCGGCTTCTGCCGCCGAAGCGGGCCTCAAGTCCCGGCCGCGCCGCTTCGCTCACCCAGAACACCAGCGGGTTGAGCACGATCGAAATCAGCGCACCGGCGAGGATCAGGTCCTGCCCGTCCTGCGGCAGGATGGCGAGGGCCACCCCCATGCTGGCGAGGATGAACGAAAATTCGCCGATCTGTGCCAGCGAGGCGGAAATGGTCAGCGCCGTGCCCACCGGTCGGCGGAAGGCCAGCACGATGGCAAAGGCCGCAACCGACTTGCCGATGACGATGATGAACACCGTCGCCACGACCAGCAGCGGTTGCTCGAGCAGGATCATGGGGTCGAACAGCATGCCTACGGAGACAAAGAACAGCACCGAAAAGGCATCGCGCAGCGGCAGCGTTTCGTTCGCCGCCCGTTGCGACAATTCGCTTTCCGACAGGATCATGCCGGCAAAGAATGCCCCCAAAGCAAGCGACACCCCGAACAGGGTCGCCGAGCCCAGGGCCACGCCCAGCGCGATGGCCAGCACCGCCAGCCGGAACAGCTCGCGACTTCCCGTATGGGCGGTGGCATGCAGGGCGAACGGAATGATCCGCCGTCCCACCACGAGCATGAAGCCGACAAAGGCAGCGACCTTGATGAGCGTGATGATAAGCACGCCCCAGATGCCGATGGAACCGCCCACCAAGCGCTCGACAAAGGAAACAAAGGGATCGTGGATGCCTGTATCGGCCCCATAGATGCCCGCAATGGCCGGCACCAGCACCAGCGCCAAGACCATGGCGAGGTCTTCCACGATCAGCCAGCCGACGGCGATACGGCCGCGCTCGCTTTCCACGAGGCGTCGGTCCTGAAGCGCCTTGAGCAGCACGACGGTCGAGGCCACCGAGAGCGCCAGACCGAACAGCATGGCCCCACCCAGGCTCCAGCCGAGCAGGGTGCCAAGCCCTGTGCCCAAAAGCGTGGCCACCCCGATCTGCACGACGGCACCTGGAATGGCGAGGGCTCGGACGCTCATGAGGTCCTTCAGCGAAAAATGCAGACCCACCCCGAACATCAGGAGGATGACGCCGAGTTCGGCAAGTTGCGCGCCCAGCTCCTGATCGGCGACAAAGCCGGGAGTATGGGGGCCGACGAGAATGCCCGCGATGAGATAACCCACCAGTGGCGGCAGCCGGAACCGGTTGGCAATCATGCCGAAGATATAGGCCAGCACCAGGCCCGCGACGATCGTTGAGATCAGGGGGGTATCGTGGTGCATGCGCGCATCCCTTGAAGACAGACCGCAGGGCAGAGGCCCGTGTCGGCACGATGAAGATGAAGCATAGGCCCTGCTGGCGCAAGCGCGACCCAGGCGCGAAAACTCAATCGCTGGGCAGACTTGCGGGCAAACGAACCCATATCCTTATCAGCGGGTCGAGTTTGTCATTGTTGTGGCGCGCCCAGCGCATGGAACTTCCCGCAGGCGCCGGTGTTGTCGGACGCTGGCCACAAAAGGGGTGAGGATCGGATCGTGCGTTTTTCGGTAGGATGCGAAATCGGCTATGACTTGCAGAGCCAGTCCACGCTCATCTTCAACATCAGCGCCATGCAGGGCGGTCGCCAGCGCATCCTTTCGGAACGCCTGACCATCTCGCCCGATCTCGTGGCGGACGAAAAGACTGCGGCCGACAGCGGCAATCGCTTCGTGCGGCTGACCTCCGACCCCGGCGAAGTGCGCTTGCGCTACGAAGCCGAAGTGGAACTGGCTCCGCTTCATAACGAGCCCGAAAGCGTCGACGAAGTACCCGTCGCCAAGCTGCCGCTCGAAACGCTCACCTTTCTCAATCCCTCGCGCTATTGCCCATCTGACCAGTTGGCGCGCTTTGCTTCGCGCCAGTTCGGCAATATCGCGCCCGGTTTTGGCCGTGTCACCGAAATCTGCAACTGGATCAATTCCGAGGTCGATTACCTCGCCGGCTCGAGCGACACCACGACCACGGCGGCCGATACCTTTGCCATGCGGGCGGGCGTCTGCCGCGACTTTGCTCATCTCGGCATCACCTTTTGCCGCGCCCTGGGCATCCCTGCCCGGCTGGTCTCGTGCTATGCTTGGCAACTGGAGCCGCAGGACTTCCATGCCGTGTTCGAAGCCTGGCTGGGCGACCGCTGGTATCTCTTTGATCCCACGCGCATGGCCGCGCTTGACGGCATGGTGCGCATTGGCTGCGGCCGCGACGCCGCCGACACCGCTTTCGCCACCATCTATGGCTCGGTCATTTCCCAGCCTATCCGCGTCTGGAGCGAAGCGCTGGATGGCGACACCAGCGCGCAATGGACCACCGATGCGGTCAGCGTGACACGCAGCTGATCGGCATGGATTTCAGCCCATGCCATCCTGTGGGCTCGTGACCCGCCGCACCTCGACCTCGACATCCATGCCAAGGTAATCGTCCTTCTTACCCACGAACGTCCCCGAGATCGGAATGGCCTGGCGCGGTTCACGGGCGACGCCGACGCGGATCAGGTCACGCGTGCCGATAATGCCGTTCGTGGGGTCGAATTCGACCCAGCCCGCCCCAGGCAGATACACCTGGCACCAGGCATGGGTGGCCCCGCCCCCGCGATGGTCCCCGTCCCTCGCCGGTGAATAGAGATAGCCGGTGACGAACCGGGCGGCAAAGCCCAGAGCCCGCACCGCCTCGATCATCAGAAGCGCGAAGTCCCGGCATGTGCCCTGCCGGCTGGCCAGGGTCAGCGATGGCCGCTGCGTGCCCGGATCGGGCCGGCGCAGATAGGTGAAACCCTCCTTGATGCCCGCCGTCATCGTCATCAAGAGGTGGCTGGTTTCGGTCGCCCCGCCCTGCGTCACGAATTGGCGCGCCCAGGCATCCACCTCGTGCTCTTCGGGAAATTGCCGCTGCATGTTGGGCGCCAGGTCGATTGCGTCCACCTGCCCGTAATCGAAGGGATAGGTGCGCGCCCGGTTTTCGATCTCGAAGCGCGGCGTGCGGTCATGCACATGGTCAAGCACCATCTGCGCGCTGATCCGCAATTCCTCCGCCGGCTCATCGAAACTGGCAATGGCAATGCCATTGCCGAACACATCGAGGATCCAGCGGATCGCCGCCGGCTCGGGAAAGATGGTCAGCCGGAAATCGTCGAGCCGCTGCTCGGCGCTGTCGCGCGGACGCACCAGCATGCGGTGGTCGCCGAACTGCACCGCCCGCGCATAGCGATAGACGGTGTCGTGCCGTACCGACAACAGGGTCATGAAACCACCGTGATCTTCTCGGCGGCCCGGGTAATGCCGGTATAGAGCCAGCGCGCCCGCTCCTCGCGGAACACGAAGCTCTCGTCGAACAGATATACGTCGTCCCACTGGCTGCCCTGCGCCTTGTGCACGGTCAGGCAATAACCGAAGGTGAACTCGTCGAAGGCCCGCCGCTCGGGCCAGCTCATCGCGTCTTCCTCGCCCGAAAAGAACGCCTTGTGCGTCAGCACCCGTGCCTCGCCCTTGCCTTCGTCATCGGCCAGGAGCAGGCTCCATTTGCCATTGGTGCGCCGCGTCGCCTCGGTGACGATCCAGATCTGTCCGTTGAGCAGCCGCTTGCGCGGATTGTTTCTGAGGCACACCATCCGGTCGCCCAGCACCGGCTCGTGGAACGGCAGGCCCTTCAATTCCCGCAAGCGGTCATTATAGGTCAGCCGCGTCTTGTTGCGTCCCACCAGCACCTGGTCGGCTTTCAGCACCGCATCTCGATCCACCTTGTCGCGGCCGACCACGACGCTTTCGCCATAGCGGCCATGTTCGAGCGCACCACCCTCGCGCACCGCCATGGACAGCTGGATAATCGGATTGTCCGCCGCCTGCCGGTGAATCTCGGTCAGCATGATGTCGGGCTCCTCATTGATGAAGAACCCCGCACCCTGCACCGGTGGCAATTGAAACGGATCGCCCAGCACCAGCACCTTGACGCCGAACGAGAGCAGGTCCGCGCCCAATTGCTCGTCCACCATGGAAACCTCGTCGATGACGATGAGGTCGGCATCGGCTGCCGGGCTTTCCGGATCGAGCACGAAGCGCGGCTCGCCCTCTTTTTCGCTCACCAGCGTATAGATGAGGCTATGGATGGTTTGGGCGCCCTTGCAGCCGCGCTTGCGCATCACCAGCGCCGCCTTGCCGGTAAAGGCGGCATATTTGACGTTGCGGATGTCCTGCGCCAGATGCACGGCCAGCGTCGATTTTCCGGTCCCGGCCCATCCGAACAGGCGAAACACCTGCGGCCCGTTGCGGTCCTTGAGCCAGGCCGAAACCGCCAGCAAAGCCGCGTCCTGCTGCGCCGACCAGACCGGTGCCATCAGCCGATCACCGTCGATACCGTGCCCACGCCTTCGATCCGCCCCTCGAGCATATCACCCTTGACCACTGCCCCGACACCCGCCGGCGTGCCTGTCATGATCAGGTCACCGGCCTTGAGCGTCACGAAGCGGCTGAGATAGGCGATGGTTTCGGGCACGCTCCAGATCTGCTCGGCGAGGTCACCGCGCTGCCGCTCGACGCCGTTGACCACGAGCGTGATCGCCCCCTTGCCGGGGTGGCCGATGGCGCTGGCCGGCTCGATCGTGCCGATGGGTGCGGAATGATCGAACCCCTTGGCCATGTCCCAGGGGCGTCCGGCCTTCTTGGCGAGCGCCTGCAGGTCGCGCCGCGTCATGTCGAGCCCGACGGCATAGCCATAGACATGGGAAAGCGCGTCGTCCTCGGCGATATCGGCGCCGTCCTTGCCGATGGCCACGACCAGTTCGATCTCGTGGTGCAGGTCCCTGGTCTCCGGCGGATAGGGCATGGCCTCCCCGCCCACCACCACCGCGTCGGCTGGCTTGGAAAAGAAAAAGGGCGGATCGCGGGTATCATTGCCCATTTCCACAATATGCTCGGCATAATTGCGGCCCACGCAATAGACCCGCCGCACCGCAAACAAGCCTCCGCGTGCGATCGGGATGGAGATCGGCGCATGTGGTTCGAACAGGAAATCAGCCACGCTTGAACTCCTCGGCATAAGGACCGATCAAATCCATGTCGATCTTGCCCAGCCGATCCTGCGCGGTGAAGGACTGGTGCCAGTAGGGATAGAGCAACGGCGGTCGGCTGGCCGCATCGAGCCGGGCGCGTTCCTCGTCACTGAGCACGAGCTGGGCCGCTGCGATATTGTCGGCAAACTGCTTTTCGTTACGTCCGCCGATGATGACGGAAGTGACGCCCGGGCGTCCCATCAGCCAGCTCAGCGCCACCTGCGCCCCCGAAACGCCACGCTCCTCGGCCACCGCCACCAGCACGTCGATGACCGAATAGAGCTTGTCCCAGTCATAGACCGGCGGCTCGCGGAACCCGCCGACATGCCGCCCGCTGTCCGGCGCGCTGTCCCGGCGATACTTGCCCGAAAGCAACCCGCCCGCCAGCGGCGACCAGACGAGAATGCCCAGCCCCTGGTCCTGGGAAATCGGCACCAGCTCATATTCGGCGTCGCGGCTATGCAGCGAATAATGGATCTGCTGGGACACAAAGCGCGCATTGTGCCGCTGGTCGGCGGCGGCAAGGGCCTTGGAAATATGCCAGCCCGAATAATTGGAGCACCCGATATAGCGCACATGGCCGTGGCGCACGAGAATGTCGAGCGCTTCCATCGTTTCCTCGATGGGGGTCTGCCCATCCCATTCATGCACCTGATAGAGGTCGATCACATCGGTCTTGAGGCGTTTGAGGCTCGCCTTGCACTGCTCGATGATATGGTGTCGGCTGAGCCCGGCCTCGTTGGGGCCATCGCCCATCTTGAAGCGTACCTTGGTGGCGATCAGCGCTTTCTGCCGCCGCCCGTTTTCGGCGAGAATGTCGCCCAGGATTTCCTCGGACACCCCCGCATTATAGACATTGGCGCTGTCATAGAGGTTGATGCCCGCATCGAGACACATATCCACCTGCCGCGCCGCGTCCTGTCGGCTGGTATTGCCGATCTTTTCGCTGCCGCCAAAGGTCATGGTGCCCATGGTCATGCTCGAGACTTTCAGGCCCGAGCGCCCGAGATAGCGATAGTCCATGAGATTCATCCTTTGTTCTTGGGCCACAAGGGCTAAAGAATTCGCGCCACCGGGTCAATCGTTCGCGCAACCGCGATCGACGCCGCGTTCCATGCGGTCAAAGCGCGCATGCGTCACCATGTGTCCAACTGTCCCCGCCCTCGACAAGTATAAGAGGAGCAGCTTTAGTGTGGTTCGTCCGCCAGGATGCCGTCCGGGGTGTATTCAGCCTCGGATGACAGGCGGCAAGACAGCAAGAGGTACGGTATGGATTTCGGGCAATCGGCTGAGCTCCTGGCGCGGATACAATTCGCCTTTACCGTCTCCTTCCATTTTATCTTCCCGGCCTTTTCCATCGGCACGGCGTCCTATTTGGCCGTGCTCAACGGTCTGTGGCTGTGGAAACGCGATCCGGCCTACCTCAAGCTCTTCGAATACTGGAAGACCATCTTCGCGGTCACCTTCGGCATGGGCGTGGTGTCGGGCATCGTCATGTCTTACCAGTTCGGCACCAATTGGTCGGTGTTTTCCGAGCGTGCCGGCGCCGTCATTGGCCCGCTCATGGGCTATGAAGTGCTCACCGCCTTCTTCCTCGAGGCCGGGTTCCTCGGCATTGCCCTCTTTGGTCGCAAGCGCGTCGGCGACACGCTGCACATGGTTGCGGTGGTTGTGGTCGCCGTCGGTACGCTGATCTCGGCCACCTGGATCCTGTCGGTCAATTCCTGGATGCATACCCCCCAGGGCTTTTCCATCGATGCCAATGGCAATTTCGTGCCCGAGGACTGGTGGGCCATCGTCTTCAATCCCTCCTTCCCCTATCGGCTGGTGCATACGGTGCTGGCGGCCTTCCTCACCACGGCCTTTGCGGTGGGCGCGGTTGGCGCCTGGCACCTGCTCAAGGATCGCACCAATCGCCAGGCCCGCATCATGTTCTCCATGGCCATGTGGATGGCGGCCATTGTCACCCCAATGCAGATCCTGGCCGGGGACATGCATGGGCTCAATACGCTCGAATACCAGCCGGCCAAGATCGCGGCCATGGAAGGCCATTACGAGAGCCATCCCGAGGGTGCGCCGCTGATCCTGTTCGGCATTCCCAATGAGGACGAGCAGCGCATTGATTATGCCATCGAAATCCCGAAGCTCTCCTCGCTGATCCTCAAGCACGACCTCAATGCCCCCCTCGACGGGCTCGACGCCTTTCCCGAGGATGCCCGTCCGCCGGTCACCATCCCGTTCTTCGCCTTCCGCATCATGGTCGGCATCGGCTTTGCCATGCTCTTTGTCGGCCTCTGGTCGCTCTGGGCCCGGTGGCGCAAGAACATTTATACCAATACCTGGCTGCACAAGGCGGCCCTGGTCATGGGCCCCTCCGGCTTTGTTGCCGTGCTCGCCGGCTGGTTCACCACCGAGGTCGGTCGCCAGCCCTTTACCGTCTATGGACTGATGCGCACCTCGGAAAGCCTGTCCCCGGTCGAAGCACCGGCCGTGGGCGCCTCGCTCGTGGCCTTCGTCGTGGTCTACTTCCTCGTCTTCGGCGCGGGCGTCTTCTATCTCTTCCGCCTGTTCCGCCGCCCGCCCATCCTCGAAGAGGATCACGAGCTGGACAAGGGTCCCCACCGTGCCGCCGGCATCAATCCCGGCCCGGCCCAGGAAGACACGATCCGCGAAGGAGCCCATCACCATGGCGATTGATCTCCCCACCGTCTGGGCCGGCATCATCGCCTTCGCGGTCCTCGCCTATGTCGTGCTCGACGGCTTCGATCTGGGCGTCGGCATCCTCTTTCCCTTCTTCCCGGAGCGGCAGAACCGCGACCTGATGACCAATTCCATCGCCCCGGTCTGGGACGGCAACGAGACCTGGCTGGTGCTGGGGGGCGGCGGGCTGATGGCGGTGTTTCCGGTGGTCTATGCCACCGTGCTGCCGGCGCTCTACATGCCCATCATCATGATGCTGCTGGGCCTGGTCTTTCGCGGCGTGGCCTTCGAGTTCCGCTGGCGCACCGCGCGCGGGTCGATCTATTGGGATGTCGGCTTCTGGCTGGGCTCGACCATTGCCGCCTTTACGCAAGGGCTGGCCGTGGGTGCGCTGGTCCAGGGCATCACCATTGTCGACAATGCCTATGCCGGCGGCTGGTGGGACTGGCTGACGCCTTTCACCATCATTACCGGCCTTGCCGTCACCATCGGCTACGCCCTTTTGGGCGCCACCTGGCTCAACCTCAAGACCACCGGCGAGCTGCAGGCCCGATCGCGGCGCCTGGCCATGGCCACCGGTGTCATCACCTTGGGGCTGATCGGCGTCGTCTCGCTGTGGAGCCCATTCATCAACGAGAATTATTTCAATCGCTGGTTCGGCTGGCCCACGGCCTTCTTCTCGGCCTTTGTGCCGGTCATGCTGGCCGGGTGCGCCTTTGCCCTTTGGCATGGCCTCACCACCGACAAGCACCTCCAGCCATTCCTTGCCGCCCTGGGGCTGTTTGTGCTCAGCTTTGTCGGCCTCGGTATCAGCTTCTACCCCTATATCGTGCCCGGCGCCCTCACCATCGCCGAAGCCGCCGCGCCGGAAAGCTCGCTGATCTTCCTCCTTGTGGGAGCAAGCGTGCTGATCCCGGTCATCCTGGCCTATACCGGCTATGCCTATTGGGTGTTCCGCGGCAAGATTGACCCCGACGAGGGCTACCACTGATGGCTGTTCCCAAGGGCATCAGGCAGGTCGGCTGGTTCGTCGCCCTCTGGGCTGGCGGCGTTGGCGTCATCCTCGTCATCGGCTACATGATCCGCCTGGTGCTGATGCCGGGGTAATTCGCCGCGCTCCGGCATGACGACATGGGGCAAGCCTGCTAGAAGGCGGCACATTCTCCCGAAAGCCACGCCGTGCGGCCCACTTCCATCGTCCTGCCTGTCCTTCTCGTCACCCTTGGCATGGTCTTCACCCAGACCGGGGCAAGCTTTGCCAAAATGCTCTTCCCATTGGTCGGCGCGCAGGGCGCCACAGCCTTGCGCCTCACCCTGGCCGCCCTCGTCCTGGCGCTCGTCTTCCGCCCCTGGCGGCATCGCCTCGATCGTCGGCAATGGCGGGCGGTGCTGCTCTATGGCGGTGCCATGGGCGCCATGAACCTGTTCTTTTACGCCGCCCTGGAACACATTCCGCTCGGCATCGCCGTCGCGCTCGAATTCACCGGCCCGCTCGCCGTGGCCCTGTTCGGCGCCCGCAAGCCGCTCGATTTCTTCTGGATCGTCCTGGCACTGGCCGGCTTTGCCCTGCTGCTGCCTTGGAGCGATGCCTCCGGCGACATTGCCCCGGTCGGGGTCGCCCTGGCCCTGTGTGCCGGCGCCTGTTGGGCCGGTTACATCATTTTCGGCCAGCGCGCCGGCACCGGCGGCGGTGCCCATATCGCCGCTTTGGGCGTCGGCACGGCAGCCGTCATCGCGCTGCCCTTCGGCGCCATCGGTGCGGGAACCAGCCTGCTCGATCCCGCCATCCTGCCGCTGGGTCTTGCCGTGGCGCTTCTCTCCAGCGCCATCCCCTATGCGCTCGACATGGTCGCACTGCCCCATATCCCGGCGCGTCTTTTCGGCATCCTCATGTCAGGCCAGCCCGCCTTCGCGGCGCTTTCCGGGCTCGTCATCCTGCATGAAACGCTGGGCCTTGGCCAGGTCGGGGGCATCGCCGCGATCATGGCCGCCTCGATCGGGGCCACCATCACCATTGCCCGCCGGCCACCGCCACCGGTTGCATGAGTGCGCCGGCAATTGCATAGTCCGCGCTCGAGGAGATCGCCATCATGCTCTACGCCATTTTGTGCTATAACGACGAACAGGAAGTCTCGCGCTGGACCGCCGAGGAAGATGCCGCCTGCATGGAGCGTCTGGGCAAGGTCCAGGCCGATATGAGCGCCAGGGGCAAGCTCGGCCCGGTGGTGCGGCTCTGGAATACCGACGAGGCCCGCACGCTCAGGAAAAGCTCGGGCGAGCCGGTGGTCTTCGACGGTCCCTTCGCCGAGACCAAGGAACAATTTCTCGGTTTTTACGTCGCCGATTGCCAGTCCATGGACGAAGCCATGGACTTCGCCAAAAAGCTTGCCGTCGCCAATCCCGGCACCGGCTCTTACGAAATCCGGCCCCTGCGCTATTTCGGCAATAATCAACTGACCGAGGCCTAGTCTTCCGGCCCGATCGGCAAATTGTCGATGAGCCGGGTCGTTCCCAGATGCGCCGCCACCGCCAGCAGCGCCCCGCGCGCGCCGACCTTGGCGATGGCACCGAGGCTTTGCGGGTCGCGGACCTCCCAATATTGCAACGCGATCCGCTCCGATCCGGCCAGCACCGACCGACCGATGGAGGCCAGCTTTTCCGGGTCGGTCTCGCCGGCTCGATAAGCGTCCGCGACCGCTGCCAGGCTCTCGTACAAGAACGGCGCTGCGGCGCGATCCTCTGGCGAGAGATAGACATTGCGCGAACTCAGCGCCAGCCCGTCCGCCTCCCGCACGATCGGTCCGCGCACGATCTCCACCGGCACGTCGAGATCACGCACCATGCGCTCGATCACCGCGCATTGCTGGGCATCCTTCTGCCCGAACAGAGCAACATCGGGCTGCACCAGGTTGAAGAGCTTGAGCACCACCGTCGCCACGCCGCGGAAATGGCCGGGCCGTTCGGCCCCGCAAAGCGGCAGCGATACCATCGCCTCGTCGACGAAGGTGGACGCGCCGGGCGGATACATGTCCTCGACCGAGGGCAGGAACAGCGCGTCGACGCCCGCCGCCTCGAGCTTTTCGATATCGGCCTCGATAGGCCTGGGATAGCGCGACAGATCCTCGTTGGGCCCGAATTGCAGCGGATTGACGAAGATCGAGGCGATGACCACGTCCGCCCGCTCCCGCGCCAGCTCCATCAGGCTCACATGGCCGGCATGCAGCGCCCCCATGGTCGGTACGAAGCCCAGCCGCGCCCCGGTTCCCAGCGCCTTGCGCCAGGCCTTGAGCGCAGCCTTGTCGCGAAGGATGATCGTCATGCGATGAGGTCCCAGATCTGCCGGGCAATGTCGGCCTTGCTGCCCAGTCCCAGCGCATGGCGCGATCCGTCCTTGCCCAGCAGCACGCCGGCATTGGTGCCCACGGCAAAGCCGGTCTGGCCCGCCGCGCCCAGCCGCGACACTTCGTTGGCGAAGAGATAATCGAGCCCCTTTGCTTCGAGCTTGCCCCTCCCATGGGCCTCGACGTCATCCGTTTCGGCCGCAAAGCCCAGGAACCACTGGCCGGTCGCAGCCTGACGCAGGCTTCCCAGCACATCTTGGGACGGCACCAGATCGAGCGCGATCGCGGCCGCGGCCCGCTTGAGCTTGTTGGCGGCGGGCGCGGCGACGGCATAATCCATCACCGCCGCGCTGGCTACGACGCCCTGCGCCAGCGGCAGATATTGGAGCGCCGCTGCAGCCATCTCCTCGGCCGTGCGAACCTCGATGACGCGCAGCCGTCCTTGCGTGCCGCGCGGCGCCACCGGGCGCACCACGCCCTTATCCATGCCCAGCACATAATCGACCGCCGCGCCGCGCCGCAGCGCCTCCTCGGCCATCGCCGCGCCCATCCGCCCGGTGGAATGGTTGGTGATATAGCGCACCGCATCGATGGCGCTCGTTGTCGGCCCCGCCGTCATCAGGATGCGCTGGCCGGCAAGATCCTGCCGGTCCGGCAGCAGCGCCCGCTCAATGGCCGCGACGATCTCGGCGACCGGCGCCAGCTTGCCCATGCCCACTTCGCCACAGGCCAATAGGCCCGATGCCGGCGGGATCAGTCCGGCGCCGCGCGACACCAGCGTCGCCAGGTGTTGCTGCACGATGGGCTTGTCCCACATCACCGTGTTCATGGCTGGCGCGACCAGCATCGGCGCCTCGGTGGCCAGGGCCACCGTCGAGGGCAGGTCGTCGGCAAGCCCCAGGGCAAGCCGCGCCAGCATATTGGCGCTGGCCGGGGCAAAGACGACGAGATCGGCCCATCGCGCCAGATCGATATGCTCGGTGCCCGATACGCTGGGCCCGAACAGATCGGACAGGGCCGGCCGCCCGCTCAGCGTTTCCAGCACCAGGGGGCTGACGAACTGGCTGGCGCTCTTGGTCAGCAGGCACTGCGTCTGGTGCCCGGCCTTGCCCAGTTCGGAAACGACATCGGCAATCTTGTAGGCCGAGATCGAGCCGGATATCGCGATCAGGATATTGGCCATTACTCAGCCCGCCGCGGCATGGGGATGGGCTGCCGCTCGGCCTTGGTGTCGGCGACGTAATCGCCCACCGCTGCGCGGATGATGGCCGCGACATCAGCCCTTGGCTTGGCGAAGCTGGGCGGCGGCGTTACGCTGAGCCCGATCAGGTCGTTCACCACCAGCACCTGCCCGGCGCAATCCTTGCCCGAGCCGATGCCGATCGTGGGGATGGTGAGAGCCCGGGTGATGTCTGCGGCCAGTGCCGGCGTCACGCATTCAAGAACGATGGCGAAGGCGCCGGCAGCTTCGAGCGCCTTGGCTTCCGCGCGCAACCGCGCAGCCGAAGCCTCGTCCTTGCCATGCATGTAGTAACCGCCCATCTGGTGCACCGATTGCGGCATGAGCCCGATATGGGCCATGACGGCAATGCCCTGTGCCACCAGCATCTCGACCATGGGCACCACGGCCAGGCCACCCTCGATCTTGACCGCCTCGACCCCCGTCTCCTTCATCACCCGCACCGCGTTCTGCACCGCGATCTGCGGATCGGTAACCGAGCCGAACGGCATGTCGCAGACCAGCAACGCCCGCCGCGACCCCCGCTTGACGGCGCTTGCATGCCGGATCATGTCGTCCAGCGTCACCGGCAGGGTGGTTTCATGCCCGAGCACGACATTGCCCAGGCTATCGCCGATAAGGATCATGTCCACCCCGGCGCTTTCGACGAGGCTGGCCATCGTAGCGTCATAGGCAGTCAGCATGGCGATGGCCTCGCCGCGCTGGCGCATCGCGGAAATATCGCGCGTTGTAAGGCGTTTGCTGGGGGTCTGGGCCGACATGAAAAGTCCTCCAACCCGGCCGGATCCGACAGCGTCCGGCTGTTGCGCGGGAGATAGGCCATTCGCTTGCGCGGCGCCAGCCCTTCATTGGTGCTATGCGTGCATCAGGGGGCTGGCTCAAAATGAAGAGGCGGGCCGCAGGGCCCGCCTTGAGGGATCATTTGCCGGTCGGCTGCTGGTCGGCGCTCGCCGCCGCGCGCCTGCGCTCGACGCTCTCGATATAGGCCTTGGCCAGGTAGAGGTTGAGGTCCTCGAGCGATTCCACCAGCGTCTCGAGCGCCACGGCAAATTCCTTCGGCTGGTTCACGCCTGCCGCGTCGGCCGTTCCGGAATTGGGCTCGGCCTCAGCGGTCCAGTTCGCGTCATAGGCAAGGTACAGCATCAGAATTCGCTCCAGTCCTGGGCCAGTGCGGTATTGCCGCGCGACAGGAAGGTCTTGGCTGCAGCCTTGGCCTTTGCCGCAAAGCTGGGGCGCTCGGGCTCGGCCCGCGGTGCCGCCTTGGACATGCCCGCCGGCCGCGCGTCGATAACGAACACTTCCACGGTCGCATCGAGCGTGCGCGCCTGGCTTTCGGTCTGCTCGATGGCCGCATTGGTCTCTTCCACCAGCGCCGCATTGTGCTGGGTCATCTCGTCCATCTGGCGCACGGCCTGGCCCACTTCGGCGATGGCCTGGGCTTGCTCTTCGCTGGCGCCGGCGATCTCGGTGATCAGCACGCTGCTGTCCCGCATGCCGTCGATCATCGAGGACAGCGCCGAGGAGGCGCGTGACACCAATTGCGTGCCATCGGCCACATCGTTGGCGCTCTGCTCGATCAGCGCCTTGACCTCGTCGGAGGCATGGGCGGCCGACTGGGCCAGGCGCCGCACCTCGATGGCGACCACGGCAAAGCCCTTTCCGGCTTCGCCGGCACGGGCCGCTTCAACCGAAGCGTTCAGCGCCAGCAGATTGGTCTGGAAGGCGATGTCGTCGATCATCCCGATAATATCGGAGATCTTGCGCGACGACTGCGTGATGCGCTCCATGGCCTGGGTGGCTTCCTGGATCGTCTGGCCACCGTTTTCGGCGGCCTTGGTCACTTCGCGGGCCTTCTGGCTCGCCAGGTCGGCGCGCTTGGCATTGGCGGTCACGGTCGCAGTGACCTGCTCGAGTGCGGCGGTAGTCTCCTCTATTGCGGCCGCCTGTCGGGTCGTGCGCTCGGACAGATCGTTGGCTCCCGAGAGGATTTCACCCGTGGCCATGCGCAGGCCTACCGATGTGTCGCGTACCTTGCCCATGATTTCGGACAATTGCTGGCCCATGCTGTTGACGTTGCTCTTGAGGTCGTCGAACACGCCGCGATAATCGGCGTTCATCCGGCGGGTCAGGTCGGCCTTGGCCATGCCGGCCAGCACGTCGCCGGCTTCGTTCACGGCCTTGCTGACCGTGTCGAGCATTTCGTTGAAGCTATCGACCACCATGTCGATCTCGTCATCTCCGAAGCGCTCGTCGATGCGCTGCGACAGATCGCCTTCAAGCGTTGCATGCACGACCCGGGCAAAACCGTCCTGGAAGCGCTGCATCATGTCCTGCCGCGCCAGGGTTGCGGCCCGGCGGCCTTCTTCCTCGCCGGCGAGTTCGGCGATGCGCACCGCATTGGCCTTGAACACCGCCAGGGCCCGGGCGATGGCGCCCACTTCGTCGGCGCGTTCGGCATGGGGCACGTCCACGTCGAGCCGGCCGGAGGTTAGTTCACCCATGGCGCCGGTGAGACGCGCCAATGGCGAGGAGACGCTCGAACCGATGACCCAGGCAAAGATCGATCCCAGGATCAGAGCGGCGGCTATGCCGCCGCCGACCAGGAAATAGGTGGTGGTGGTGGCCGCTTCACTGGCCGCTGCACGAACAACCAGCAATCCTTCTTCTTCTGCGACCATCGCGGAGATGACGTCGCGGAAGGCGGCGAAAGCCTGGCTGCCACCGAAACTTGCATAGTTCCGGACATATTGGGTGAGTTGCTCATCCGTTGTCGCCAGGCGCCGGGCTGCAATCGTCTGATTGGGGGCCGCCTCAACCCATTCATTGAAAAGCCGCAGCGCCTCGGACGCCCGTTCGACCTGGACCGGATTGTCGCTGACGAGCTCTCGCACCTTTTCGAGATTGCCGATGGTCGTTGCCATGCCCTCCTCGAAGTTTCTGAACTGGGCCTCATCGGCGGTCAGGGCAAAGCCGCGCGCACCGGACTGCGCGACCACCGCATGTTCGTGGGCACCGGTCGCCAGCCCGATCACGTTATAGGTGTGCTCGACCTGCTTGGTCGCCGCCTGCATGGACGAAATGCTCAGCACCGCCACGACGCAGACAGCCAGGAAGAACGCGGCCGGGATTGCTGCAACGAGCAGGATTTTGGCCTTTACGGAGGTACTGAAGATTTTCACGAGCTGACCCTTCTGGTTCACCGGCGCAACCAAGGCGCCTCACTGCCCCGATCAAATGCCCACCCGTTTAACTTTTGCTTGCCGAATAGCGGCCCCGCGTTAAGTGGAATTGCGTAATTCTGGACTAGAACACCGAGAAAAATTCTAAAAACCATTTTAAAATCAAGGCACTGCGACTTTCGGCATTTCCCGCTCTGCGGAGCGCCTTAGGTGGTAGCACGTAACGGGAAGTCCCGATAACGTCTCGTTAACCCCCGTCGAGCACAGGGTAAGGCGCGACAAAACCCGTCGTGTCCGGCCGGCTAGGGGCCGCATCCAGAGAGAACTATCGTGCTCGGTCGTCTGTTTGACTTCAGCGTAACGCGTGTGGCTCCCGTATCCCTGTTCGCCGTTGCCTGCCTTGTCGGCAACAGCTGGTGGACCTTCCACAATATTTCTCAATTGGTTCAGGCCACGACCTGGGTCGAGCAGACTGCCGACATCCAGCTCGAAGTGGCCCGGATCGAGACCGATCTCGTCAATGCCGAGACCGGCCAGCGCGGCTATGTGCTCACGGCGCTGACCGACTACCTCGAGCCCTATTACGCCGGCATTCGCTACGCCGATCAGCGCCTCGTTCAGCTGGACCGGATGGCCACTGGCCATCCCGCGATTACCGCGCAGCTCGATGACCTCGAAACTGCCGTGCTGGGCAAGTTCGAGGAAATGCGCACCGTCATCAGCCTGATGGAAACGCGCGGCCAGATCGCGGCCCGCCAGAGAATTTCCCTGGGTGAGGGCAAGGCGCTGATGGATGAGGTCCGCCTCGTGGTCAGCACTATTCAGGGCGAACTCGCCAGCGACCTCGAGGCACAGAAGCAGCAGGTTGCCCTGGCGCGCACTTCGGCCCTTTCTGCCCTGTCACTGTTCGTCACCGGCACCCTCATCCTGGTCGCCCTGCTCTATGCCACGTCCCGGCGGGAGCTGGCCCGCCGATCCAAGGATTCGGCGGAGATCGCGCAATATGCCCAGTCGCTCAAGAGCTCGCTGGCCGAATTGCGCCGTGACCGCAACGAGGTGCAGGAGCTCATCGAGGCCGCCGGCTATATGCAGAGCTGCGACTCGGTCCCGGAACTCACGCGCCTTTTGACGCCCATTCTCGAGCGCATCTTTGCGGGCTATTCGGGGCATGTCTATCTGCACGCACCCTCGCGCAACCGGCTCGACTGCGTCGCCAGTTTCGGTGGCCTAGAACCAGCGCACCTGATGGCGCCCACCGATTGCTGGGCCTTGCGGCGCGGCCAGGATCATCTGCACACGCTCGAAAACGGCGCGCCCGCCTGTGCCCATCATCATGGCGAACGATCAGACACGCTCTGCGTCCCGCTCATCGCCCATGGCGACACGATCGGGCTGCTCACGCTCATCCGTCAGGACCAGCAGGATCACGACCCCGCCGACAAGATGGACAATGCCCGCCGCCTCTCGCACATGGTGGGGGCGCAACTCGGGCTGACCTTCGCCAATCTCAAATTGCAGGATTCCCTGCGCCAGCAGGCCATTACCGACCCGCTCACCCAGGCCTTCAACCGCCGCTACCTCGATGCGATTGGCGACAAGATCCTGGCCCAGGCGGATCGCTTCCATCAGCATCTGGCCGTGGCCATGCTCGATGTCGACCATTTCAAGCAATACAACGACCTGCATGGCCACGTCGCCGGCGACCATGCCCTGACAGCGGTCGCCCACTTCATGCAGACCCATATCCGCGAGGCCGACTGGCTGTTCCGCTATGGCGGCGAGGAATTCCTCATCATCCTGCAGGGCAGCGACGCGGACTCTGCCCGCGCCAAGCTCGAGCACATGCGAGAGGCGGTCGCCGCGCTGCAATTCACCAATGGCGACATCGTCCTGCCGGGCGTCACCATCTCGCTCGGCTGCGCCATCTATCCCGAGCACGCCACGTCCCTGGCCGAGCTGATCGACCTGGCCGATGGCGCGCTCTACGAGGCCAAGGCTGCCGGCCGCAACCGGATCCGCCTGCATGAAGGCCGAAGCGAAACTGCCTCTGTTACGGGGGCCAATCTTCTATCCATTGCGGCAAAGGCATGAGGTCATGACGCGTTCTTCTGCCAATCCTGTCGGCATGTTCATGGCCGACCAGACCCCCAGGATCCTGCTGGTCGACGACGACCCGGAAATCGCGCGCCATGTCGGCCGGGCGCTGGAGCGCCTGGGCTGGGAGAGCCGCACCCTTGACCGTGATGAAGACGTGCTCGACGTCGTCGCCGACTGGCAGCCGTCGCATATCATGCTCGATCTCGTCATGCCGGGCGAAAACGGCATCTCGCTGACCCAGCGGCTGGCCGAAGCCGAGGTCCGCGCCTCCATCATCTTCTCCAGCGGCGCCGACCGGCGCATCATGGAAGCGGTGGCCCGCTCGGCGCGCCTGCATGGCCTGACGGTGGCGGGCCTTCTGCCCAAGCCCTTCACGCGCAGCAAGCTTGCCGAGGCCCTGGGCCGCGCCGTCATGCCCGCAGGGGACACGTCCGGCCCCAGCGCCGAGAGCGACAACATCCTCGAGATCGACCCCATTGAGCTCGAATCCGCGATCAAGCGCGGCGATATCCGGCCCTGGCTCCAGCCCCAGGTGGCGTGCGACAGCGGCGCTATTGTCGGCTTCGAGGTGCTCGCCCGCTGGCATCACGCCCATCACGGCATCATCGGCCCCTCGGTCTTCATCCCCACGGCCGAAACACATGGCCTGATCGAACGGCTGACCCTGGCGCTGGTCAGCCAGGCGCTGCATTGGCTTGGCGCCAATGCCGCCCATGCTTCGGCGACCATGTCGTTCAACGTCACGCCCAGTCTTCTCGAAGAGGGCGATTTCGTCCAGAAACTGTTGCGCGCCTGCGCCCGCTACGGGGTCGATCCCGCCCGCGTCGTGCTCGAGGTCACAGAGAGCACGCGGCTCAAGCAGGACGTCGCCACGCTCGACCGGCTAACCCTGCTCCGTCTCGACGGCCTGCGCCTGTCGATCGACGATTTCGGCATCGGCTATTCCTCCTTGCTGCAGCTGGCGCATCTGCCCTTTTCCGAGATCAAGGTGGACCGCAGCTTCGTGTCCATGGCCACGCGCTCGGATGAAGCCCGTGCCATCGCCACCTCGATCATTTCGCTGGCCCGCCAATTGGGCATGACCAGCGTGGCCGAAGGCGTCGAGGACAAGGCGACCTTCGATCTGCTGCGCGAAGCCGGCTGCAATCGTATTCAAGGCTATTACTTTTCAAGGCCGCTCAGCCTCAAGGAGGCGAATAATGTGCGCAGTCAGTTCGATGTAACATAAGTTAGTTGGCAAATGATGCGTTCGCAGATACCTCTGATATTCGCCAAAGGCGCAATAGCGGCGGCATCGAATGCAAGACTTCTCCATCACGTGCTACGTCCTCGACGACGACCCCGCGGTGAACGAGGTCATCTGCGGCATTCTCGGCCGAAATGGCGTCGATTTCGAGAGTTTTCTGAGCCTTGATGCCCTGCTCCGGGCCATGGCGTCGACCCATCCCGATCTCATCTTTCTTGATGTGCGGCTCAAGGATGCCGACGCGGTCGAGGCGGTGCGTCAACTCCACGCCATCGGCTATCGCGGCAAGATCCAGGTGGTCAGCGGCCTCGGCGCTGCCCAGCTGTCCGAAATCTATCGCCTGCTCGAGCGCTACGGCTATGGCAGCCTCTACCCCATCGCCAAGCCCTTCCGCTCCGCTGCCATCAAGGCCGCCTTGTCCCATCTTTCCGAGGGCCCGGCGATCAGCCCTCCCCCTCGCCCCGCTGCCGGCCTGGTTTCTGCCTGGCTCGCCAGCACCCGCGGAGAAAGCGGCATCATGGTCGCTCAGCCGTCTCTGCTTGCCGCCGGGCAGGGGACCGATCTGTTCGCCAGCCGCCAGCGTTTCGATGAGGTCATCGATCAGGTGCGTCTGGCCTGGTCCGCGGCCAGGCCGGGCCGGCAGCCACAGGCCTGGCTGCATATGACAGCTGGCGCCGCCCTGGCCCTGCCGCTGGGTTCGCTCTCGGCGTGGTTGTCCGACCAGCAGAGCCTCAACCTTGGCATCGTCGTGCCCGCCACGCAGATGCTGACGACCTCCAGCCAGGTCGACGATCTGCGCACACGATTGCTGGTCTATGGCTTCCGCGTCGGCCTGCTCACCACCAACCTGCACGACATTTCGCTCAATTCCCTCGTTCGCATCACCGGCGGATGCCTTGTCCTGGGCGAGCATTGCATCGCCGAGATCCTGGGCAACCCGATAGACCGCGCCTTGGGCGAGAACATTCTGGCCGCGTGCCGCAACAAGTCCATTTCCGTGGCGGCCCTCTATCAGCCAGGTGTCGAGGAGCAAAACGATCTGATCGCCCTGGGCATCGAATGGCTGGCCGCCCCCCTCGATGCCATGGTGCCGCTGGTCCACTTGCCTCAGGCACCCCGGCCCCAATTCGGTCCGACGCAGGACCAGGACAAGCCGGAAGACGCCGGCCTGCCTGATTTTCCCGGCCGCGACCTGCTCAGCCAGCGCGAATACGAAATCGTCAATCTCACGGCCAACGGCTTTTCTGCCAAGGAGGCGGGGCGCGAACTCGGCCTCAGCCACCGCACTGTGGAAGTGCATCGCTCCAATGTCTTCGCCAAGCTGGGCGTCAAGAACGTCGCCCAGCTCACCCGTCTCGTTCTAGGCCTGCGCTGAAGCGCTTTAAGTGGAAACACCTAAATTTCTGCCGCCCCTGTGCGCCATCGCCCTTTCGTGCAAATTAGCGCCAGTCCTCTGAGACATGCGGCGAAACCCTCAATGAGAAATTGGGCCTCTTCCTGGAGAACGCTGATCGCGGCGCTCGTGGCGAGTGCGGTCTTCCTTGTCATGGCCGGCGCCTTTGCGGTGCGCGAGCAGAGCGTCTACCACGATTTCGCGCTCAATCGCCTTCAACAGCAGGCATCGGCGCTGACGACGTCGACGGCGACCCTGCTCACCGAAGTCGACCAAAGTCTGCTCTATGTGGCCGACAATGTCACCGATGCCATTGGCACGCCGCAATTTCGCGCGCGCCTTTCGGAGGCGCTTCGCATTGCCCGTGCGACGACGCAGCTTCCCAATTCGGTTTTCGCGCTCGACGCACGCGGCCGTGTTTTTGCTCTGGCCACAGACGTCTATCCAGAACCCTTCCCCTTGGGCGATGTTGATTACGCCCTTGCCCATATCGAGGGAAAGGTCGAGGGCGTCTTTGTCGGTGCAGCGCGGCTGGGACGGCTGGGAACGTCTTCGGGCCGCTGGATCTTCGGCCTGAGCCGCGCTGTGCGGGCCGCAGACGGGACGCTGATCGCCATACTCGTAGCGACGATACCGATCGATCGGCTGTCGCCGCTCTTGGTCTCGTCCTATGGGGCAGAACCCGGCGTCGGCACCTGGATCGCCCTCGACGGCAGGCTGCTGCTGCGCGAACCGTTCATTCCCGATGCCATTCTTGACCAGCCCGAGGATCAGCGCCAGCTTTACGAACGGCTGCTGGCAAGCCAGGCCAGCGGCACGACGGAACTGATCTCCTATGCCGATGGGCAGCGCCGTGCGATTGCCTGGCAACGCTCTGAAGCATTTCCTATCGCCACGGCCGTCGCCGTCGCAACATCCCCGTTGATGAACGAATGGCAGCGCACCTTCAGGCTCGGCCTGTTCGGCGCAATCTTGTTCTGCACGGCTATGGTGCTCGGCGGCTATTTCATCGACCGGCTCCGCTTGATTTCAGCGACCGAACGCCGTCTGGCGATGGATAGGTTCGAGCATCTTCTGGGCGGTATCAAGGACATCTTCATCGCCGTCGACCGCGATCTGAACATCACCGAATACAATGCGGCAGCGGCCGAGAAGCTGGGAAGCGGCGACGTCATCGGCCGGCCGTTATTCGAGCTCTTCCCGGAACTGCGTGAGGAGCGCAACCGCAATGCACTGGCTGAAGCCACCCTCAGCAGGCAGCGGGTTCAGGTGCAGATCGAGCAGCCCCAGAGTGGCGATACCTACCTGCTGCATTTCTATCCCTTCCTCGATGGCGTTGCCATCCTGGCCGAGCGGGTCACCGAACGCATGGTCATGGAGGCGCGCCTCAATCAATCCCAGAAGATGGAAGCTTTGGGGCAGCTGACCGGCGGCATCGCCCACGACTTCAACAATCTGCTCACCGTTATCGTCGGCAATGCCGAGGCCCTTCTCGATCTCGATATGGACGAGGAGAGCAAGCGCAATGCCGAAGGCATCGTGCACGGCGCCGAGCAGGCGGCCGAACTAACCCGGCAATTGCTGGCCTTTGCCCGTCAGCAGCCGCTGACCCCGCGCAGTCTCGACCTCAATCGTCACATCTCCGCCATGCAGGCCATGCTGCGACGGGTCCTGCCCGAAACAATTTCCATCACGCTCAATCTCGATGAAGTCTGGTCGGTCTGGGTGGATGCCACTCAGCTCGACTCGGCGCTGCTCAACATCGTCATCAATGCGCGCGACGCCATGCCAGATGGCGGCAGCATCGTCATGGAGACAGCGGGCATCCAAATCGACCAGCGCGACAGCATGCCCGGCGTCGATCTCAAGATGGGCCAATATGTGCGCATTTCCATCACCGATAGCGGCACGGGCATGCCCCCCGACATTGCCGCACGCGCCTTCGACCCCTTCTTTTCCACCAAGCCCGAAGGCAGCGGCACGGGCCTCGGCCTGTCCATGGTCTATGGCTTTGCGCGTCAGAGCGGCGGTCAGGTGAGCCTCTACAGCGAGCCGGGTCACGGCACCACGATCAGTCTTTACCTGCCCCGCTCGCTGCAAAGTTTCTCTGCCAGCGACATGGCCCAGGAGATCAGTGCCAAGGAACCCTTGGAGGGTGGCACCGAGACGATTCTGATCGTCGAGGACAATGCCTTGGTGCGCGTCTTCGCCCGCAATACGCTACGGCAACTGGGCTATCGCGTCGTCGAGGCAGAGGATGCCGCAACCGCTCTGGCACTCTTCGCAAAGGGCGAAACCTTCGATCTGGTGCTCAGCGACATCGTCCTGCCGGGCGACATGAGCGGTCCGGCCCTGGTCGAAACCCTCTGGCAGCGCCAGCACCGCTTCGCATTGCTCTTTATGTCCGGCTATCCCAAATCTGCGCTCAAGACCGCCGCCCCTCTGGGTGACATTGAGGTGCTCGGCAAGCCGTTCAAGCGCGATGCCCTGGCCCGCGCCGTGCGCAGCGCCCTCCAGCGCGGCCCCGCTGGCTGACGAGAAAGCCCATCAAAGTGCAAATCCGGCGGGAACGCGCCTGCCTGCCAGTTCATCGGCAATCCGCTCGGCCGAGCCCAGCGCCAGCGTGAAACCCAGCGCGCCATGTCCGACATTGAGCAGCAGGTTTTCGGCGCTGCGACTGCGTCCCAAAATCGGCAGTCCGGTGGGCGTGGCCGGTCTCTGCCCGGCCCAGAGAAGGGCATTCTGCCAATCGGCGGCGTCGGGAAAATCGTGCCGAGCATCGGACAGCAATTGTCCGATGCGGCGCTGGTCGATTCCAAGATCGTGCCCCACCAGATCGGCTGCGCCCGCAAGGCGCAGCGTCGCGCCCAGCCGCGCATAGACCACCTTGCGTGCGGCGTCTGTGATACTCACCGAAGGGGCAGGCGCCGCTGCGGGAATCGGCGCCGTGGCGCTATAGCCCTTGAGGGGATAGATCGGCAGGTCGAGCCCGGCGCTTTGCCCCAGCGCCCGTGAAGCGACCCCGGCAGCCAGCACGAAGATATCCGCTTCGAAATCGCCCCTCCCGGTACGCACGGCCTTGATCGTCCGCCCCTCGCGCACAAATCCCCGCACTTCGGTATCGAGCATCAGCGCATTTTCGCCGAGCAGGCCCGCCATGCCCTTGGTGAAGAGATGGGCGTCGCCGGCCTCGTCGCCGGGCGAGAAAAGGCCACCGACCAGCCGGTCGGCAATGGCGGCAAGCGCCGGCTCGAGCGCCAGGCATTCCGCCACCGGGACGGCGCGCTTGTCCGTACCGCTTTGCGCCTGCTGCTCGGCATAGCGCCTCGCCGCGCTGTAACTCTTCTCACTCGAATAGACCACCAGCTTGCCGGTCTGCGTCCAGTTGAAGTCGATTTCGCGCAAGGACGCGCTGTCGTGGAGAATTCGCTTGCTGCGCTCGGCAAGGCTGCCGAGCAGGTCGATCGTGCGCCGCGCGCGCTCTGGCGTGCAGGCAGCGAGAAATTGCATCAGCCAGCGATACTGGAACGGATCGAAGCCGGGGCGGAACTGCACCGGGGAGGCCGGGTCGGTGAGCAGCTTGGGCAATTGCCCCCAGACCGAGGGATCGGCAAGCGGGGCGACATAGGAATAGCTCAGCTGCCCGCCATTGGAAAAGCTCGCGCCATTGCCCACCGCCTTGGCGCTGTCGATCACGCTCACACGGTGGCCGTCCTGCACCAAGCGCCACGCACAGCTGATCCCGACCACGCCGGCGCCGATAACGATGATATCCATTGAGCCATTCCATTAGACGAAAATTGCGCAGCCCGCGCCTTTCTGGCACGAAAATGCCTGAACCTTGTCAAGTTTCCGCCATCATGGGTTGCGGGCTGAGAAGATTCCCTGTTCTATTAAATCAGAGACCCAAGCGGTCCAATACATAAGGTTGCACCTAGTCGACCAAACGGAAGGAAAAAAATTCCCATGACAAAGCAGTTCATTGTCTCTGCCATTGCGGGTGTCGCCCTTATGGGCAGTGCGCTTCCCACGATTGCACAGCAGCAGTTCATTACTATCGGAACGGGCGGCGTAACGGGTGTTTATTATGCCGCCGGTGGCGCAATCTGCCGTCTTATGAATGAAACCCGCGCCGAGCATGGCTTTCGGTGCTCGGTCGAGTCGACTGCTGCTTCCGTTTACAACCTCAACGCCATCCGCCAGGGCGAGCTCGACTTCGGCGTGACGCAGACGGACGTGATGTTCCATGCCGTCAACGGCGAAGTTGCTTTCGCCGAGCAGGGCGCCTGGGACGGCATGCGTTCGGTCTTCTCGCTCCATCCCGAACCCTTCACCCTCCTCGCTCGCGCCGATGCCGGCATCGAGACCTTCGAGGACCTGGCTGGCAAGCGCGTCAATATCGGTGCGCCCGGCTCGGGTACCCAGACCTCGATGGACATCATCCTCGATGCAGCCGGCATGTCCCGCGACGACTTCGCGCTGACCTCCGAACTGCGCCCCGATGAGCATGGGCCGGCCCTCTGCGACAACCAGATCGATGCCTTCATCTATGGCGTGGGCCACCCCTCTGCCAATATTGCCGACCCGACCACGACCTGCGGTGCGCAGCTCGTCGCGCTTCAGGGCGATTACATCGACGGCCTGGTGAGCGAATATCCCTATTACGCCAGCGTCACCATTCCGGGCGGCACCTATGCCAACAACGAAGGCGACACCGCCACCTTCGGCGTGCTGGCGGCCCTGGCCGTGTCCGAAGACACCCCTGACGACGCCGTCTATGCTCTGGTGAGCTCGGTGTTTGAGAACTTCGACACCTTCAAGTCCCTGCATCCGGCCCTGGCCAATCTGACCGAGCAGGCCATGGTCTCCGATGGTCTCTCCGCGCCGCTGCATCCGGGCGCCGAGCGTTATTACCAGGAGCGCGGCTGGCTCTAAGCCGGTCACAACGATCCAGCCTGTTATGCGGCGACCCCTTCGGGGGCCGCCGTTTCTTGCTCTAGCGTCCAGTGCGCCCAGCGGAATTTGCCATGCCCGACCAGCATAAGCCTGCCACAGCATCCAGTGATGTCCCTGACCGCGAAGAACTGGCGCGTCTCGTTGCCGAAGCCGATACCGGTGGGCGTGAACCCCGCAGCAAGGCCGCGCGGACGGTGCTCTACCTCACCGCGCTCGCCTGGGCGCTGTTCCAGCTCTGGTACGCTTCGCCCCTGCCCTTCCAGCTGCGCATCGGCGTCTTCAACGCCACCGAGGCACGCGCCATTCATCTGGCTTTTGCACTCTTTCTGGTTTTCGCCGCCTATCCGGCGACCAAAAAGGCTCCACGTGATTATGTGCCCTGGTACGAATGGATGCTGGGCCTAGTGGCAGCCGGCTGCTCGCTCTATATTTTTCTCTTCCAGGCCGATCTCGCCCGGCGCCCGGGCCTGCCCACCACGCTCGATATTGTCGTGGCTGTCATCGGCGTCGTCATGCTGCTCGAAGCCGCGCGTCGCTCTCTGGGCGTGGCGCTGCCCATCGTCGGCATCCTGTTCCTCTGCTACGCCTTTTTCGGCCCCTACCTGCCGGACCTGATCGCCCATCGCGGCGCCTCCGTCCCCCGCGCCGCCACCCAGTACTGGCTGACCTCCGAAGGCGTGTTCGGCGTCGCCCTTGGCGTATCGACGGCCTTCGTCTTTCTCTTCGTGCTGTTTGGCGCGTTGCTGGAGCGTGCCGGCGCCGGCAATTATTTCATCAAGGTCGCCTTCGCCATGCTCGGCCATTTCCGCGGCGGACCGGCAAAGGCCGCCGTGCTCGGCTCGGCCGCAACAGGCATCATTTCGGGCTCTTCCGTCGCCAATGTCGTGACCACCGGCACCTTCACCATTCCCTTGATGAAGCGGGTGGGCTATCCCCCGGTAAAGGCCGGCGCCATCGAGGTCTCCTCTTCGGTCAATGGACAGATCCTGCCGCCCGTCATGGGCGCGGCGGCCTTCCTGATCGCCGAATATGTCGGCATTCCCTATTCCGAAGTGGTCCGCCACGCGATCATTCCGGCGCTCCTCACCTATATCTCGCTGTTCTACGTCGTCGACATCGAGGCGCGGAAATTCAACCTGCAGGGGCTTCCCCGCAAGCGCTACCGCTCCACGCTGATGAGCATGGCCCTGTTCGGCATGACCGCGGCCGCCTTCGTCATCTTCTGCTGGGTGGTCGGCTTTGCCCTCGGCTGGACGCGGGACGTCTTCGGCGCCGGCGCCAGCTGGGCGGTCGGCATCGGCACCATCCTGCTCTATCTCGGCCTTCTGGCCGCCCGGTCGCGCTTTCCTGATCTGGCCGACGAAGACCCCAACAATCCCGACCTCATCCTGCCCGACACCGCCAAGGTCGCGCCCACCGGCATTCACTATATCCTGCCGGTCTTCATCTTGGTCTGGTGCCTCATGGTCGAGCAGCTGTCACCCGGGCTCTCGGCCTTTTATGGCACCTGCGCGCTCATCATCCTGGTCGTCACCCAGAAGCCGCTGATCGCCCTGTTCCGCGGTCAGAGACAGGTCATGGAGGCCTTGCGCTCGGGCGTGGTCGACCTCTTCGAAGGCCTTGTCACCGGCTCGCGCAACATGGTCACCATCGCCATTGCTACCGCCGCCGCAGGCATCATCGTCGGCACCGTCGCCCTGACCGGCATCGGTCTGGTGATGACCGAAATCGTCATCTCGGTCTCGGGCGGCAATTTGCTGGTCATGTTGCTGATGACGGCCGTCATCTGCATGGTGCTGGGCCTGGGCATGCCGACAACGGCCAATTACGTCGTCGTCGCCACGCTCATCGCCCCGGTGATCGTCGAAGTGGCCTCGCTCAACGGTCTCGCCGTGGCCCTGGTCGCGGTCCATCTCTACGTGTTCTATTTCGGCCTCATGGCCGATGTGACGCCGCCGGTGGGCCTGGCCTCGTTTGCTGCCTCGGCCATTTCGCGCGCCGACCCGGTGCGCACCGGCGTCCAGGCCTTCCGCTATGAAATGCGGACCGCCATCCTGCCGCTGATCTTCATCTTCAACCACCAATTGCTGATGATTGGCGTCACCTCGTGGTGGGGATTGGCGCTGACGGTCTCGATGTCCTTGATCGGCATGCTGATGTTCGTATCTGTGACCCAGCAGATCTTCATTACCCGCAGCCGCGTCTGGGAAAGTGCGATGCTGCTGGCTGCCTGCTTCATGCTGTTCGTCCCCGGCCAGGTCATGGATCGCATCATCCCTGCCATGGTCAGTGCCCCGGCCTCCGAGATCGAGCAGCGCGCCGCCGCTGTTCCGGCCGGTGAATTCCTCACGGTCGAATTCTCAGGCATCGATATCTCGGGCAATGATTATACCCGGCTG
>NZ_JZEY01000062.1 GCF_000969445.1 Devosia chinhatensis
AAAAGAGAGAGAGGAGGAGGGAGGAGGGAGGAGGGGGGGGGGAGAAGAGGGGAGAGGAGGGGAAGGGAGAGGGGAGAGGGGGGAGGGGGGGAGGAGAGAGAGAAGGAGGGGGGAGAGGGGGGAGGGGGAGGGGGAAGGAAAGGGAAGGAAAGGAGGGGAAGAAAGGAAGAGGAGAGAAGAGGGGAAGGGGAGAAAGGGAAGGGGAGGGAAGGGAGGAGAGAAGGAAGGAAGGAGAAAGAAAAGGAGGAACGAAAGGGGGGGAAAGAGAGGAGGAGGGAAGGAGGAAGGAAAGGGGGAAGAGGGGGGAGGGGGGAGAAACGGAGAAAAAGCGGGGAAAAAGGAAAAGGAAGAAAAGAAAAAAAAAAAGGGAGAGGGAAGGAGAGGGGAGGAGAAGAGAAGGCAGAGAGAAGGGAGAGGAGGACGGGGAAGGAGATAGAAGGAGAAGAAAAGGAGAAGTAGAGGAAGAGAGGAGGGAAGAGCGAGGATGGCAAGGAACAGGAGGACGAGGGCGTGAAG
>NZ_JZEY01000063.1 GCF_000969445.1 Devosia chinhatensis
AAGAGGCACCGTCGCCGGTGCCTCAGCGGGGCGTGCCGCCGCGGTGGGCGACGGGGAGCGCGGCAGGGATGGTGATGTCCTTGACAGCCAGGATCGGGGGCGATGGACAGGCATAGAGGCGCTCGATGCGGTCGATGTCGACGGCGTAGGATGACTGACCATTGGCACCGGAGACGCGCATGCCGGCGCCTGTGAGGGGTATGGTATACTCGCCAGGGCGGCAGACGACCGCGGCATTGAGTCCGTCACCGGGCGAGCCGAGAGGTCCACGCGCGAAAGGGGCAATGGCGATGTCGAGGGTGTCGAGACCACGATCACCGGCCTAGTGCGTGACCAGGCCAAGACCGATGCCGCGAAGGCGGCTGTCGTGGTGTTTTCCGAAAGAAGCGGCGATGTCGACAGCGACTACTATCTGGTCAATCACACCGCGCTGACCTTCCTCATCAACGAGGACGGGACGGTCCAGGGCACCATTGCCTATGAAGAGGCCAGCGATACCGCGCTCGCCAAGAT
>NZ_JZEY01000064.1 GCF_000969445.1 Devosia chinhatensis
GGAGAGAGGGTGGGAGGGGGGAGAAAGAGAAGGAAGGTCGGGAGGGGAGTGAGGGAGGAGGAAGGGCAGCGGGGGAGGGGCGGGGAGGAAGGGAGAGACAAGAAGAAGGAGAAGAAGGGGGTGGGCGGCGGAGAGGGGAGGAGGGGGGCGGAGGAAGGGAGGGGGCTGAGGAGCAAGGAGGGGGGGGGGGTATGGAGTAGAGGCATGCAAGAGAGGAGGAGGAACGAGGTGGACAAGGAGCGGAAGGAGGAGGAAAGGGAGAGGAAAAAAGGGGAGGGAAAGCAGGAAGGAACAGACATGGGGGAAGAAAGGGGAGGAAAGGGAAGGGAGGACGGGCTAGGGAGGGATGGAAGAGGCATAGAGAAAGTAAGAGAGGGAGGAGTCAAAGAGAGAGGGAGAGGGAAGGACGAGGGGAGACGGAGAGACGAGAAAAAATAGGGGGAGGGAGAGAAGGGAGAGGCAGGCAGAGAAAGAAGAAGAGCAGCGAATGGCAGAGAGCAGATGCAAACGG
>NZ_JZEY01000065.1 GCF_000969445.1 Devosia chinhatensis
TCCTCGAGGCGACTCTGGTCCGGCAAGACGCCGGCGTCGTCAGGGCCGGTTGGGATGAGCCGACGGGACCCGGGCTGGGTCAGGAGGGAGGCGAGTGCAGGCGGAGCGTGCTGGTACGAGGGCAGGGCCAGGCGGCGTGGCGCTGAATGGAGGTGGTGCCGGATGAGGTCGACCTGCCGGGCATGCAGCGAAAGGTTGACCACAGCCTGCAGCGGCGGGCCGAGGCGGGCGGCGGCAAGGCTGAAGGCGGAGGCCGGCAAGTGAAAGGCACGAGTCGCCGAGGAAGGTGCCGTTGCAGCCACGCTCGGCATGGAGAGTGTCGGGCCGGGGCGTCCAGCGGTCCAGGGAAGCGGCAATGGCGTGCGGATCGTGATAGCCCGGGGTCTTGCGCTGCAGGGCCATCACGGCGTAGCACCCGGCAGGGTTGAGATGGGCGGCCGGCCAACCCGGCCATTGCAGCACCCGACCCTTTTGTTGCAGCTCAGTCGGCAGGAGCTGGCCGGGCGCCGCC
>NZ_JZEY01000066.1 GCF_000969445.1 Devosia chinhatensis
TACGCCGCGCGCAGACCGTCGAACTCGGCCTATCGGTGTTGCGGCAGTTTTGTCGGAGCTGGCCTCGTCGCAGAGGGACGGCTTTGGCAGGGGCCTACCGGCAATTCCGCGAGTCTGGGTTCCATGCTGGTCACGGACGAGCATGGACAAAACCAGTTCGTCCACCTCATCGCTGCCCTTTATGCCTTGGAAAATTGACTGGGCGACGCTGAAATGCGATTGCCGGCAGGCGATCCCATGACATGGCGCTATGATACGCTGGAGCCAGTCTTGTCAGACTGGCTCGAGCAGAGCGCCACGGCTCTCGCAAAGGTCATCGCAGACAGCAGCGCCGTGTGCGACCTCTCAACGCCCATAATCTACAGTGACAGGCCGGTCGCAATCACCGCACGCAGCGTCCAGCGTCCGCGCGATAGCTGGGCAAGGCTACCCGTCCTCGCTTTTGTACATCCACATCTCGTAGAAGCCACATACACGTCTCTAGCCGTCCCATCAGGATAGTGCC
>NZ_JZEY01000067.1 GCF_000969445.1 Devosia chinhatensis
AAGAGGGGAAAGGGAGGGGAAGAAAAGGAGAAAAGTGGAGGGGAAAGGAGGAAGAGGGAACAGAGAAGAAGAGGGAGGGAAAGGGCAACATAATGCGGGACAGAAAGCAGGGAAGGGAGAAGTGGGAAAGGGGAACAGATGAAAAGTAAAGGACAGGAAAGGAAGAGAAAGGGAAGAAGAGGAGAGAGGAAGAGAAAAGGGGAAGGAAAGAGGGAAAGAAAAGGACGTGGAAGAAAGAGAGGGAAAGGAAGAGGAGGAAAGAAAAAGAAGAAAAAGGCGTGGAAGAGAGGAGAGAAGGGGAGAAGGACAAGGATAACGGCAAGGGAGGGGAGGAAGGGGAGGGGGAGAGGGAATGAGGGGGGCAGAAGAGGAGGAGCGGAAGGGGAAGCGGGAGGCGGTGGGCGGAGTAGGGTGGGAAGATGGGGGAGAGGCGAGAAAGGAAGAAGGAGAGAGGGAGGGAGAGAGGAAAAGAGAGGAGAAAGAGGGGGAGGAAAGAAAGGGGAGAAAGGAGGAGGCAAGCAAGGGAGAAGAAGAGGGGGAGGAGGGGGGAGACGAAGAGAGCGAGGAGGGAGAGGGGGAAGGAGGGGAGAGGAAGGGGAGGAAGGAGGGAGGGAAGGAGGCAGTAAGAGAAAGGGAGAAGGGGGAAGAAGGGAGAGGGGAGAGGAGAGAAAGAGAGAAGTGAAAAGGGAAGGAGAAAGGAGAAGGAGAAGGGAGGGAAGAAGAGAAAGGGGGAGAGGAGAGGGAGAAGAAGAAGAGGAAGGAAGGAGGAGAAGAGGAAGAGAGTGAAACGGAAAGGGGGAGAGAGAAGGAGAGAAGGAGGGAGGAAGGGAAAGGAAGAGGGGGGAGGGAGAGAGAGAGGAGTGAAGAGAGGGGAAAGAGAGAAAGAGAAGAGAAGAAGAGAAGAGAGAAAAGGAAAAGGAGAAAAAAGAGAACAAAAGAAGGAGTATCGACGGCAGCGTCAGAGGGGTATAAGAGACAGGGCAAAGGGTCGAGTTAGAGGAAAAGACCGGAATGAACAAAGAGAAGCGGGGGGGAGGGATGGGGTGGGGGTGAGCCAGAATATAGGGG
>NZ_JZEY01000068.1 GCF_000969445.1 Devosia chinhatensis
CCGGCCGCGTCTGCGCTCAGGACCAGGTCGCAGGCGCGGCGGGATGTAGTCAGTGCAGGGATCGAGCCGCGGTTCCGGCGGCTCGAAACGCAGACCGAGGCCCTCCGCGACACGATCGACACCAGCGCCGTCGAAAGCCAGCTCAAGGGGCTGACGGACCGCAGGGACGGTGCCGGAACCCAGTTGGAGGCCCTCGCCCGTCTCTATGCAAGTGGCGAGGATAAGCAGGATTTCGAGGCCCTCGCCACCATGGTGGCGAGGGCCTCGAAATCCTGCTTATCCTCGCCACTTGCATAGAGACGGGCGAGGGCCTCCAACTGGGTTCCGGCACCGTCCCTGCGGTCCGTCAGCCCCTTGAGCTGGCTTTCGACGGCGCTGGTGTCGATCGTGTCGCGGAGGGCCTCGGTCTGCGTTTCGAGCCGCCGGAACCGCGGCTCGATCCCTGCACTGACTACATCCCGCCGCGCCTGCGACCTGGTCCTGAGCGCAGACGCGGCCGG
>NZ_JZEY01000069.1 GCF_000969445.1 Devosia chinhatensis
CCTCGTTGGACGCTGCCACATCGCAGCGTGCACCATAGGTGACCACACGTTTGTCGAGCCGCATCCCAAAGGCGAGTGTTGCGACCACGCGCAACACTTCCCCCTTGTGGAAATCGTCCTGATTGGCGCTGCGCAATTGTGCGCTCATGCCCGCATGCTCGGGTCAGGCCTTGATTCCCTTGCCATTCCGCCACTCGGCAATGTCCTCGACCTTGGCGCGGCTGAGGCAATAGACGATGCCGCTCTCGCCCTTGTGGGTGCCCCGGAAGTCCAGCAGCTGATCCCGCGCCTTGTCCCGCTCCACGCTGGAATAGGAAATATTGGGACGGTCGAACGAGGTGGTGAAGACCAGCGCCTGTTCGCGCCCCAGCCGCTCGCTGATGTCCTCGCGCGTCGTCGGGTCCGCCGTCGCCGTCAGCGCAATCCGCGGTACGACGGGCAAAAGTTCAGCCAGATGAATTAGTGCGCGATCGTCCGGCCGGAAATCATTGCCCCCGT
>NZ_JZEY01000070.1 GCF_000969445.1 Devosia chinhatensis
ATTTCCACACCGTGGACGTCAGCAATGTCGGCACCGTGCTGCGCGCTGTGGCGACCGATGGTCACCGCATGGCGCGCGCCGAGATCGACGCGCCCGCAGGCGCTGCGGGCATGCCCGGCATCATCGTGCCCAAGAAGACCGTTGGCGAAGTCCAGAAGCTGCTTGATGGCGCCGATGGCGACGTCAATGTGGAAGTGTCCGACACCAAGATCCGCTTCACCGTGGGTTCGGTCGTTCTGCTGTCCAAGCTGATCGAGGGCACCTTCCCCGATTACGATCGCGTCACGCCCAAGAACAACGACAAGCAGATGACCGTCGATCGCTCGAGCTTCTCGATCGCCGTCGACCGCGTCTCCACCATCAATGCTTATCGTCGGCACCATCAGCGTCAGATCGATATTGTTCTTGATGAACAGCAGCGCGTCCAAAATCATCGGACCGCAATCGTCCAGGTCGACGAAATAGGTGTCGATGCGCGGATTGTCTGCGGTATCGGCA
>NZ_JZEY01000071.1 GCF_000969445.1 Devosia chinhatensis
TCATGGTCAGGGCAGAGGAGATTAGCGCGTGATACGGACAGGGTGGCGACGTACGAGGGTAACTCGATTTCCTTGACGAGTGCGTGCGTGCGGTTTGTTCTGCGAATGGCTATGGCGGGCATTGCAACGTCATTGAACCAGTTGTTCTTCACCATCGTGTATCCAGCGGCGGTGAGGCGCGTAACGCGGCTGCCGATCTCTAGCTTTTCGGGAAAATCGAACTCCCCGAACACGTCGCCGGCAAGGCATGCCTTGCCGGCGACGTGTTCGGGGAGTTCGATTTTCCCGAAAAGCTAGAGATCGGCAGCCGCGTTACGCGCCTCACCGCCGCTGGATACACGATGGTGAAGAACAACTGGTTCAATGACGTTGCAATGCCCGCCATAGCCATTCGCAGAACAAACCGCACGCACGCACTCGTCAAGGAAATCGAGTTACCCTCGTACGTCGCCACCCTGTCCGTATCACGCGCTAATCTCCTCTGCCCTGACCATGA
>NZ_JZEY01000072.1 GCF_000969445.1 Devosia chinhatensis
ACGTGCAGAAACTTGGGCAGCAGTGTGGGATGTGTAAAGGGCACCCAGCGGGCAGAGGATGGGTGCGCGAAATAGATAGGACGCAGAAAAAGGAGACGAGATGACCGCTGATCGCGCTTATGCCCAATATGACATCGAAAAGAAATCCCTGGTGGTGGCCTACGTGCTCTGGGCGTTCCTGGGATATGTGGGGGCGCACCGGTTTTATCTTGGCAGGCCGCTGAGCGGGATGTTCATGCTGATGCTGTACAGCATCAGCATGAACATCCCGCTCAGCGGCCTGCCAAGATAAAACCGGTGCGCCCCCACATATCCCAGGAACGCCCAGAGCACGTAGGCCACCACCAGGGATTTCTTTTCGATGTCATATTGGGCATAAGCGCGATCAGCGGTCATCTCGTCTCCTTTTTCTGCGTCCTATCTATTTCGCGCACCCATCCTCTGCCCGCTGGGTGCCCTTTACACATCCCACACTGCTGCCCAAGTTTCTGCACGT
>NZ_JZEY01000073.1 GCF_000969445.1 Devosia chinhatensis
GGGATCTGGCCGCTGTCGAGGAGATGTATGCGCTCAATTCTCCTGTCTCTTATACTCTTCTCCTTTCCCTCTTCTCCTCTCTTCCTCTCGTTTTCCTTCTTCTCCTTCTTTTTATCTTCTTCTTTTTTTCTTTTTCTTCTCTTTTTTTCTTTTTTTTTTTCTTCTTCCTTTTTCTTTTTCTCTCTCCTTTCTCTTTCTTTTTTTCTTTTTTCTTTTTCTTCTTTTCTCTCTTTTTTCTCTCTTTTTTCTTTTTCTCTCTTCTTTCCTTTCTTTCCTTCTCCTTTCTTTTCTTCCTCTTCTTCTCCCCTTTCCTCCCCCTCCTCCCTTCTTTCCTCCTTCTCTCCTTCTCCTCCTTTTTTTTCCTCTTCTCTCTTCCCCTCCCTTTTCTCCCCTCCCTCTTTTTCCTTCCTCCTTCTCTCCCCCCTTCTTCCTCCCTCCCCCCCTCCCCCTTTCTCCTCTCCTTCGCCTTCCTCTTCCTCGTCCTTACCCTCTTCCTCTGCCCCTCCCTCTCCTTCTCCTCCCCTCCCTTCCCCTCTCCTCCTTCCCTCCTTTCCTCTCCCTTCCCCTCCCTCTTCTCTCTTCCCCTCCTCCCTTTTTCCCTCTTCCTTCTCCTCTCCCCTTCCTCTTCTCTTTTCCTCCCTCCTCCTCTTCCCCCCTTCCCCTTCCCCCCCTTTTCTCTCCTTCCTTCCTCCTCTTCCTCCTCCTTTCTTTCTCTCTCCCCCCCCCCTCCTTCCTCCCTCCCTTCCTTTTCCTCCCTTTCCTCTTCCCTCCCCTCCCTCCCCCTTTTTTTTTTCCCCCCTCTCCTTTTCTCCCGCCCTTGCCTGCCCGTCTCTTTCTCTCTCTC
>NZ_JZEY01000074.1 GCF_000969445.1 Devosia chinhatensis
TCCCTGATGGGTGTTCTGCACGAGACGGGTCACGCACTCTCTGAGCAGGGTCTGCCCACGGACTGGTCGCATTGGCCGCTGGGCACGGCGCGCGGCATGGGCATGCATCAACGCCCGAGCCTGTTCGTGGAGCTGCAGATCGCCCGCAGCGCCGACTTCTGCGAATCCATGCTGCCGCTGATGCACCACCATCTGGGTGCAGATGCCATCGCCGGTTGGCATATCGACGACATCCTGGCCGAGGTGACCTTCGCCGAGCCCGGCTATATCGCCGTCTACGCCGCCGGGGGTACGTACCCGCTCCGAGGTATCCTGCGCTCGGAGCTCGAGCAGGAGCTCGTCCCCGGCCGGACCTCAGCCAGCCAGCTCCCGGCAATCTGGCACGCCAAGGTGACGTCCCACCTGGGGCTTCTGACACTACACGCACCTCCGCGCCACACCGTCCCGACCAGTGCCGCGCCCTGACGCCCCACCCCCATAGCCC
>NZ_JZEY01000075.1 GCF_000969445.1 Devosia chinhatensis
CACGGAAACAATGGACGGCTATTGGTGGCCAACGTCAGATTGGTATAAGGGACAGCCTCGATCCTGTCCCCAAACTATATTGCCAGCCCCGAATTCGGCCAGGCCTTTGCCGACACGCTGAGCAATATCTCTACCATTCCCGGCGTCTCGTTCAACGCCCCCCTCCTGGCCGAGGTCAACGACCTTAACCAGAGCTCGATCCCCTATCTGATGCTGGCCCATTTCCGCTTCGGCGAGCCGTACGGCTCGCCGAAGCGGAAATGGGCCAGCATCAGATAGGGGATCGAGCTCTGGTTAAGGTCGTTGACCTCGGCCAGGAGGGGGGCGTTGAACGAGACGCCGGGAATGGTAGAGATATTGCTCAGCGTGTCGGCAAAGGCCTGGCCGAATTCGGGGCTGGCAATATAGTTTGGGGACAGGATCGAGGCTGTCCCTTATACCAATCTGACGTTGGCCACCAATAGCCGTCCATTGTTTCCGTG
>NZ_JZEY01000076.1 GCF_000969445.1 Devosia chinhatensis
CTGCGGCGGGAACCGCCTCATCCACGTACCGCGTCTGGCGAGTGGTGGCAGTGGGTTAGTCGCGAACGTCGAGCCTGTGGTCGGTGCCTTCGACGGCCAGGGCGCTGACGTGTTCGACCTGACGTGCCGTGCCGACCTGCGCTCCGTCTATACTCAGCGTGCCGTCAGCGGCCACGGTCACGGTAATGGGCTTGCGTTCGATCGGCATGGCCTGCGCGTCGGTTTTGGGAAGGGTGATCGGTACGCCCATGGTCATCACTGGCGCTGCCACCATGAAGACGATTAGCAGCCCCCGCATGACGTCTACCATCGGGGTGACGTTGATCTCGCTGATCCGTGACGCGCCGATACGGCCCCGCCCGCGCAGGTTTCGGCCGCCCCCCGGCACGGATCCCATGCCCATCAGAGGGCCCGACCGCTATCCAGTTGACGCGCACGCCACGCCCGTACCCCGTCTCCAACGTCCCCTCGCCGCACCCCAA
>NZ_JZEY01000077.1 GCF_000969445.1 Devosia chinhatensis
GGTGTTCCGCACCGGTATTCTCAGCAACGATCTCGGGGCGGGGTCCGCCGGCGGTGTCGTAGCCGTCATCATCGCCACCATCGTCGACATCTACCTGATGCGCCCCGTCGGCAAGCACCTCGACGCGTAGCAGACACACAATGGCCCGCCGCCATCCCGTCAAAACCCGCCTCGGCTTTACCATCCGGGCCCGCGCCATCACCCCCTTGCCGGTGGCCCTGTCCGGATATAATTCTGCAGCGCTTTGCACCGACGCGTCTATGGCGACCGAGCTCACGCCGAGCGAGCTTATCTCGCTCCCGCTCCTGCCGTGGACGTCCCTCTTCGCTACGTGTAGGCGGCGCGACTGAACGTCGCTGCACACTCGGGCCTATCGGCCACTGATCTAAGGAGGCTTTTGGCCGTGCAGTTGCCGGTTGCGTCCCGCCGCCGCGACAGCCAGCAGCGCCTGGACCATGCCGCATCCACAGTCGCGGTGCTGG
>NZ_JZEY01000078.1 GCF_000969445.1 Devosia chinhatensis
GAAGCTGTGCTGGATGAGTATCCATGATCCGGCGCTCACCTGATGAAAGCACCCAGGGCGTGAATGACCCCGATGCTGCCGCATTCCCGATGGCCGACAAAGGGCGAGCCGAATTGGTGCTCCCAATGGACGGCGAGGCGAATCTGCGCGAAGCTTCTGCGGTCAATTCCAACATTCCGACCGGCGCCATCGAAATCTCTAGCCTCGCGATCGAAGTTCGCTCCGCGGCCAAGGAATTGACGTTGCCGGTCTTTGGTGATGCCGATTATCCCGAGGATATTCGCCTGCGTTACCGGTTCCTGGCTCTCCGTCGCGAGAAGCTCCACAACAATATCCTCAAGCGCACCAAGATCATTTCCGCCCTGCGCGCCGGCATGCGCGGGGCAGGGCTCACCGAATTATCGACCCCCATCCTTCCCCCATCCTCCCCTGAAGCCGCCCCCCGCTTGCCCGTCCCGGCCACCCTACATC
>NZ_JZEY01000079.1 GCF_000969445.1 Devosia chinhatensis
TTGCCCAGCAGCACGCCGGCATTGGCCGGCAGATCTGGGACATCATCGCATGACGATCATCCTTCGCGACAAGGCTGCGCGCCAGGCCTGGCGCCAGGCGCTGGGAACCGGTGCGCGGCTCGTCTTCGTACCGACCATGGGGGCGCTCAACGCCGTCCATGTGCGCCTGATGGCGCTCGCTCGGGATCGGGCCGACCTCGGCATCGCCTCGATCCTCGTTCATGTCCTGTCCCTCTTCCCGATCTCGCTGCCCTGACGACCAGTCACCTGCTCTTCTCCGCCCCCCTCGAACACATCACCCTCGCCACCGCCGTCGCGCTGCAACTCACCGGCCCGCCCTCCGGTGCCCTGTGCCGCGCACCCACGCCCCACGATGCCTTCAGCCACGTCCTGGCGCTGACCGCGCTCCGCCTCTGGCGGCGATGGTGCTACGTCACGGTCCTGCTTTCCCCGCGCCGAGACTCCACGCAC
>NZ_JZEY01000080.1 GCF_000969445.1 Devosia chinhatensis
TTCCTGGGTCATTTCCACCGAACCTAACTTTCGCTTTCGTTTCTTGCCCGCCTTCTGCTTTTCTTTCTGCTTGCTCTTTCTGTTATCGTCTCCTCCCTACCACTTCTCCGTCACGTCCTTGCGCATGGCGCGTTCGTTTTCCCTGTCTCTTCTCTTTCCTCCTTTTGCCCCCTGGATGTTAACTGTCTCTTCTCCCCCTCTGTCTCTTCCTCCCCTTCCCCTTTTTTTTTTCTCTCTTTTCTCCTTTTCTTTTTTTCCTCTTCTTTTTTTTTCTTTCTTTCTTTTCCTTTTTTTTTTTTCCTTTCTTTTCTTCTTCTTTCTCTCTTTTTTCTTCCCTTCTCCTCCTTTCCTTCTTCCTTCTCCCTCCTCTTTCCTCTTCCCCTCCCCTCTTCCTGCTCTCCCTCCCCGCTTACCTCTCTTTTTCTTCGTCTTTTCTCACTCTCCTCTCTTTCCTCCTTCCTCCTCTTCTCCATTTCCCCCGTCGTTTTCCTTTTCTCCCTTGTCTCCCTCCACCCTCTTCTCCACTACCCCGTTTCCCTCGCCTTTTTCTCCCTCCTCGCCGTCTCCTGCCTTTTCCGCTCCCTGTCCCCCTCTTTCGTCCCCGCCCCCTCCCTTGCTGCCTACCTCCTCGGCTTCCGACCCTGTCTTCACCAACGCCCCGCTCCGCTCAAGCTCCCTCGCGTCCGCTTCGGTCTGCCCGACGCCGCCCTTGGTTCCCTCGCCGTTCGCTGCTCAGCGCTGCCTCCTACCCGCCAGCTACCGATCTACTCCCGCCCCCTCGTGCCTGCTG
>NZ_JZEY01000081.1 GCF_000969445.1 Devosia chinhatensis
GGGAGTAGGCCGCGCAAGGTGCAACGCGCCCTCTGGGGTGAGTAGGAGCGTGCCGGAATCGTTACCATTGGCCCTCTACGTGCCTGCGGTGTAGGAGCCGGTATCGGCACAGTCGAAGATCATCTTGGGCACCCGGCGATGGGCAAGGCGCTTCATTTCCGCGACGGTCAGCACCTTGTCGATGGCAGGCATGCGGGGTCTCCGGGCTCAGCACTCACGTCCCCCGCAACTAACATGTTAGTTGCGGGGGACGTGAGTGCTGAGCCCGGAGACCCCGCATGCCTGCCATCGACAAGGTGCTGACCGTCGCGGAAATGAAGCGCCTTGCCCATCGCCGGGTGCCCAAGATGATCTTCGACTGTGCCGATACCGGCTCCTACACCGCAGGCACGTAGAGGGCCAATGGTAACGATTCCGGCACGCTCCTACTCACCCCAGAGGGCGCGTTGCACCTTGCGCGGCCTACTCCC
>NZ_JZEY01000082.1 GCF_000969445.1 Devosia chinhatensis
CATCGAAATCGTCGAGTCTCCCCATCCGGTTCCCGCTGCTGCCGCCTCTTCAGCGGCCCGCCCCCTCATGCAGCTCGTCTCCGGCCTGACTGCCGACGATCTCCTCTTCGCTCTTATCTCGTTCGGCGTCTCCTCGCTCCTGCCTCCGCCTGCGGGCGGTCGGCTGGCCGCGGCCTGCGCGCCCGCCCTTTATGGTGGAGAACTGGCTGCGAATGAGGTTCATCACCCCGATCGGGTCGCCCGAGGCGAGCAATGCCCTGTTGATGTCCTCCCTTCCCCGCTCCCCCCTCCCCCTCGATCCCCACTTCTGCTAGTTCGTCTTCCGCCTCCTGCTCCACCTTTTCCTTGCCCTCGTCAGCTTCGCGCATCCCTACCGTCATGTCGTTGGCCATGTCGCATGTACTGCCGTCTCTGTCTTACCCCACCATGGCGCCAACCACCCCCTCCACAGATCGCCAGCGTTTGCCCA
>NZ_JZEY01000083.1 GCF_000969445.1 Devosia chinhatensis
CCAGCACCGTGTCCTTGCCGCCTCCCTTCCATTCCTTTCTCATTTCTTCCAGCTGTTCTCTCGTCTGCTATCAGACCTCTTCGTGCTCCTCTCGTTCACTCTCTGCATTCCCCGATTTTCTGTTTCTGCCTTATATGGCGCCGCGCTCCTCTGCATCCCCCCATTTCCCGCCCACCCCACCGCCTGCGTCCCCCATTTTCCCCTCCTTGGTCCTTTCTGCCTCTTTCGCCCTGGCCCCTTTTTCCCTCTCCTTCTTTTCCCTTCCGTCCCCGTTTCTCCCTATTCACCGTCACCCCTTTTTGTTTCCGTTTCTTCTTTCAGACTCCGTCCTCCCCCCTCCCGCGTCCTTCTTCCAACCCTTTTCCGCCGACTCTGTCCACCTTGTCCCCCTGGTCCGCTTCCTCCTTCCTTCTTCTCCCTTTTTCCACTTTCTGCCCCTTTTCTTTTTCCCTTTTTCCTTT
>NZ_JZEY01000084.1 GCF_000969445.1 Devosia chinhatensis
CGCTCGCGCGCGGGTCGCTCGTCTGATCCCCCCTGCGCCTCGAGAGTCCGTTGCGGTTGCGCGGAACATCGACCCAGTCCACCCTTACCCTGACGACGTCGCCGGCCTTGACCTCCACATGGGGGTCCTTGACGCAGTTGGCGGCCAGTTGCGACACGTGTACCAGCCCGTCCTGATGCACGCCAATATCGACGAATGCGCCGAAGGCGGCGCCATTGGTCACCGTGCCTTCCAGCATCATGCCGGGCCTGAGATCCTTGATGTCTTCCACGCCCTCGGCAACGGTCGCGGTCTTGAAGGCTGGCCGCGGGTCGCGGCCCGGCTTTTAGATCTCGGCGATGCTACCGCGCACGGTAGGCGGGCCGAAGCCATCGTCGACGAAGCGTTGGGCCTCGAGCGTCCCACAAACACAGTTGTCTCCCAACTGCGTCCGCAGGGCCCAGCCACCATCGTACGTG
>NZ_JZEY01000085.1 GCF_000969445.1 Devosia chinhatensis
TGTTCTGGCTACTTTGTGTCTGAAAGGTGCTTAAAGTGTCCTTGCTTGGTCCGGTGAACCTAGGAACATTGGTGAAAACGGGGACGGAGGTTAATTTGTTAGGAAAGCGTTAGGAAAAGTCTCTGCCGCATTAGGACTCGCACCGAACAACATTGCGGGCAATGACTGGTGCGGCCTCACCCTATCAAGGTTGTTGTGACCGCAGCCACGCCTTGGGCAAAGACGCTTCTCTTGCTTGTGGTTCAAAACTTTCAGCGCGCAGCCGGAATTTTTCGCAAGACCTTGCAGCCTTACGTATGCCCATTGCATCGGGAATCTTCCCGAATGGTCATCCGGGCGTGCGTGTTCAATGCCGCGATCAATGAGCGTTAGGAACGACTTTGGTCAGAGCGTTTGCGGTACCACAAGACCACCCTTGATACTCCGGATGCCACGCGCCAGGCGGGCAAGTTCCAACA
>NZ_JZEY01000086.1 GCF_000969445.1 Devosia chinhatensis
AGCGCGGACCATGGAGGACCGGCACGACGACAATTACTCCACGCCCGAGAAATACGACCTTTAAGCCCGAGCGAGATGTGCCTCCTGGTGCGCCCCCGATTGCCGCCAATTGCGCCGCCCGCTACCACTGCCTCATGAAAAGACTGGCCTTTCTCGGCGCCATGAACCGTGACCTCGTCGCGGAAATTTCCGGCGACATCGTGCTGCAAAAGCTCGATCTCGACGCGCGCCCGCTCGTCGAAACGCCCGTGTCCGATGCCATCGCCGCCGCCGGCGCTCGCCTGCTCGCCGGCCTCGGCGCCCCCGACTACCCGGGCGGTGCCGCGTTCAACGCCGCCCTCGTCGCCGCCCTTCTGACGGCAGACGAGCGCACCCCCGACCTAGACTCCGTTGCACTGGCCCGGCGGGTGCGCGCGTCCAGGCCCCCTCGCGCAGCCCGCGCCGATGGTACCCTCCGC
>NZ_JZEY01000087.1 GCF_000969445.1 Devosia chinhatensis
CCTATGGCACGCTCTCGCGTTTTGCCTCACCCCTTGGCCTTTACGAAGCCGCCACATTGCTCGATGCCCCTCTCGCTTACGATCGCAACACCTCTGCAGACCTCTACCACTTGTCCGCACTCTCGCTCAACGCCTCCGCGCATTTTTGATCCTCACTAGCCGTCCGCGCCACCCTTCCCCTTTTCTTTATTCCTAACCCGTATTCCGCACCTTGCCAGACAATCCAACTCCACCTGTTCTTCCGCTCTCACTCCCCCCTTCCCCTCCCCCGTTGCCTCCCTCCCCCACCTCTCCTCCCTTCCTCCCGCGTACCTACACTGAACTCTTCTCCTCGCCCTTCGCCTCTCCTGTTTTTCTTCAACATATCATCACGTTCGTCTCGGTAACCGTGACTTGCGTCGTAGACCACCATGATACTCCCGACCAGGGACTGTGGACGGTCATCGGTGG
>NZ_JZEY01000088.1 GCF_000969445.1 Devosia chinhatensis
AATCCCTGGCCGCGCATCGGCCTCATCGCGCTGGCAATTCTAGCCGCCATCTGGCTGCTCGACGAACTCCCCGGCCCTCCGATCTGGGACCGCCTGTTCTAGACCCTGCACAGCCCGCATCCCCCAGATGCGGGCTTTCGCTATGCTGCACGAGGGCTAGCCAGCCGCATGCCGGCATCGACATCATTTCAATAATCAAATGAGAGAAAGGCCTGGCTGAGAGCGCTCTCAGCCAGGCCTTTCTCTCATTTGATTATTGAAATGATGTCGATGCCGGCATGCGGCTGGCTAGCCCTCGTGCAGCATAGCGAAAGCCCGCATCTGGGGGATGCGGGCTGTGCAGGGTCTAGAACAGGCGGTCCCAGATCGGAGGGCCGGGGAGTTCGTCGAGCAGCCAGATGGCGGCTAGAATTGCCAGCGCGATGAGGCCGATGCGCGGCCAGGGATT
>NZ_JZEY01000089.1 GCF_000969445.1 Devosia chinhatensis
ATCTTCTCGTCCTGGGCCATTCCCGGCAATGAGCGCGAGGTGCAGGACATCCAGAACCAGTTGATCGACAAAGGCGTCGAGGTCATCACAGCCAATGACGCACTGGTTTATGTCACTGGCCATCCGCGTCGTGGCGAATTGCGCAAGCTCTATTCCCTGGTCAAGCCGGAGGTGCTGGTCCCGGTCCACGGCGAAGCCGCGCATCTGGCAGCTCACGCCAAACTCGGCCGCGAGTCTGGCATCGCCAATGTCTGCGAGGCGCGGAACGGCGATCTGGTTCGTCTCTTCCCTGAGGCTATGACCTTTCCGCCAGAGGTGCGTACGGGCGAGCTTTCTCTTGATGGCCTGGTTCTCTGCACACTCGAGGAGAGCGCCGTCAAGAGCCGGCGGAGACTGTCTGTCGGAGCCAGGAACCTGGTCATCTATGCGTTCGACGGCACGCTGCA
>NZ_JZEY01000090.1 GCF_000969445.1 Devosia chinhatensis
CTTTTTCTCCGCCCCCTTCTTCTTTTTTTCTTTCCTCTTTTCCTTCTCCTCTTTCTCTCTCTCCTCTTCTCTCTTTCTCTTTTCTTTTTTTTCTCTCCTTTTTCCTTTCCTTCTCTCTATCTTCCCTTTTCCTTCTCGTTTTGTCATCTCTCTCCCCATTCCTCACATTTTCTTTTCTACCCGTCCGTTCCTCTTCCACGCTTCTTATACTTCCCTCTGTTTCGTTTTTACTTCCCCCCTTCCCCCCCCCCCCCCCTCCTTTCCCTCCGCTCCTTTTCCCTCTTTCCCCCCTTCCTCTCCTCCTCCCTCCTTTTCTCTTCTCTTCCCTCTCCGTTTTTTTCTCTCCTTTCCTTCTTTTCTCTTTCCTCCTCCTTCCCCTCCCCCCCCTCCCTCCTTCCCGCCCCTATTCCCCTTCCCTCCTCCCTCCCCTTCCTCCCTCTTCTCCTCCTCTTCCCTCCTCTCCTCTTCTCTCTCCTTCCCCCTCCTCTCTTCCTCCTCCCTCCCGTTCCTCCCTTTTTCTCTCCCCCCCCCCTTTCTCTCCTTTTTCTCCTCCCTCCTCTTCCTCACCCCCCCCTCCTCCTTCCCACTCCCTCCCTCCCCCCTCCCCTTTCTCCCTTCTCTCTCCCCCATCCCTGTTACCTCCCTCCCCCTTCTCCCCTCCCTCTCCCTCCCTCTCCCCCCCCCTGTCCCCTTTCCCTCCCCCTCT
>NZ_JZEY01000091.1 GCF_000969445.1 Devosia chinhatensis
TTTGCACGGGCCGCCCAACAGGGCCCACGGCCGTGGCCCACTGGAAGCGTCGGGCGCACTACGACCTGAACTGGATCGAGGACACCACGCCGCCCGAAAGCATCGATGACCCGGCCGACGTGCGCGCCCACAGCCCCATCCCCAGCGCCGCAGGCGAACGCTTCTACGAGCCCCCGCGCTTCCTCGAGGCGCTCGCCAAGAAGGCTGTCGACATTCTCCAGCCCGACGTCTCCCATGCCGCCGGCATGGGAGACGTCGGGCTGGAGAATGTCGACAGCCTTCTTGGCGAGCGCCTCGAGGAACCGCGGGAGCTCGTAGAAGCGTTGGCCTGCTGCGATGGGGATGGGGCTATTGGCGCGCACATCGGCGAGGGCGTCGATGCTTTCCGGCGGCGTGGGTTCCTCGATCTAGGTCAGGTCATAGGGCGGCAGAGCCTTGCACA
>NZ_JZEY01000092.1 GCF_000969445.1 Devosia chinhatensis
ATCCATGACCGGCAGCAGGTGGAGCCGTGGCTAATGATGCCCGGACACTTCTGAACTCGACCTGGGGCACTTGCCGGGACACGAATCCCCGGAACTATCCAGTAGCCCAGTTGAGCGTGGTGGAAAGCAATCCATGCTTCGTTCTCTCGTCAATCCTTTGGTTGTGCTTTGCTGTCATAAGGCGATACTCAGCCATCGATTGGGGGAATCGATGCCACTAACGTTCAGCATCACCAAGGCGTATCCGCTCGATATCGCTAGCGACTGTTGGCGCGGCGTGATGATCGACGACCCGGTGGAGTTCGACATCTATCTGCGTGGGCGAGTGTGGAAGCGCGTTACCGATAGTGCCTTCGAAGACGATTTCGCCGCCAACCTGAATGCTCTGACCACTGCGGAAATGGACACGAGAGTGCTGACAGCCGTGCTCCAGGCAGCG
>NZ_JZEY01000093.1 GCF_000969445.1 Devosia chinhatensis
AGATGGCGTCCGCAGTCGTCCGAGAGCAGGGTTGCGCGGAGCACCGGGACGATGGGCTTGCGCCTCGCGGCCGTCAGCGCGTAGAAGAAGGGCAGCGTGTGGCCGCGAATGGTCAGCTTGAGGTTGATCGTGTCCGCATGAGGGATCCGCACCGGCTCGGCCGGAAAGCGCAGCTTGCCGGCGGGCCAGCTCATTTCCGCGGCCATGATCAAGAGTTCCCGCTGCCCGTCGGAATGGGCGCCCACGGTCAGGTAGACGAAATTATAGCGGCTGTAATAGGCGGTGAGCCCGGCAAAGGTGCGTTCGTCGGTGGGGGCGACATCGATCACCGTTTCCGCATCATAGGAAAAATGCGTCTGGCGGCGGGCGACGAGCGCCTGTTCGAGCCAGGAGCCGGGGGCTTCGCGGCGGATGAGCGTCAGCTTGCCGTTATCGGG
>NZ_JZEY01000094.1 GCF_000969445.1 Devosia chinhatensis
GGCATCATCTCCGCCTATGCCCGCAATCGCGTTTATCCCCACATTATCAAGTGCAGTCTCCAGGAAGTGTCGGGGCTGTTGTCCCAGCGCCCCGGCCCCGGCGTTAACGTCTTCTCCGCTACCCCCCCGCTGATCGAAACAGCGCTCGCGGATGCGGCGGGCCTGCGCTGACCTGGCCAGCCTTCTGCTCCGTCGCGTCGCCGTTTCGGCTCCCGGCTCCTCCTGCGCCCCATCCCCACACCCTTCGCCCTTCACGCTGCCCCTCCCCGGCCCGCTCCACTCCGCCGCGGCCTCTGCGACCCTCCCCGCATCCACCCCGCACCCCGAGTCGCCCTCCCCGCGCAGCGTTGCTACGTCAGCCGCTCGCGCGGCCCAGCCCAACCCCCCACCCCCTCCGCTCGCCGCTGAACAGACGTCCTGACCCCATCGCACACTTG
>NZ_JZEY01000095.1 GCF_000969445.1 Devosia chinhatensis
GATAGGAGCATGCGGTGGGCGGTTGGCACCGGGGTGCGTCATCGTATTCTCGACATAAAGGTCATCGACGTATGTGAGCTCCGGCGCCGTTGCGCATGCCAGTGTGAATGTACGCAAACTGGGCGCCGCATCGGTGGTGCAAGAGGGATTGCCTGTGACGCCGCGCAGAACGACCACAAACCCCGCTTCGAGGGCCAGCTTGGCGTCGCGCGCGGTGATCGGGTCTGCCACCGATGGCATTGTCGCGGCGCTGAACGGCTTGGACGTGATGCCCTGGCGCGAAATCGCGTTGCTCAGGGCTAGAGCATTGATCATGGTGCCAAGCATGCCAATGAGATCTGCAGTGACCCGATCGGTGCCAGCGGCAGCGCCTGCCATGCCGCGAAAGATATTGCCGCCGCCGACGACAATGGCGACCTGTGTGCCGCCTCTCGCC
>NZ_JZEY01000096.1 GCF_000969445.1 Devosia chinhatensis
GCTTCAAGCATCGCGCCGCCGCCACGTACGATGTCTGATCGATACCGATTTCTAATCCATCAATTACCCCGTATTCTCATTCTTTTTCTTCCATTCTTTCCTTCTTTCCTTGTTGTTTCCCGGTTTTGTCTTCTTCCTCCATCACTCTCTTATTCTTTTATTCCTCTTCCACTCTCTCGTCTTGTCTCTTTGTTTCTTGCCCTTTTCCTACCTTCTCCATCTCCTGTCTCGTGACATCCTTCCCTTTCCTCCTCTCCATTCTCTCTGCTCTTTTTTCTTTTCTTCCTTCGTCGTCTTCTTTTCTTCTTTTCTTGCTTCTTTCCTGTTTTCCCTTACCCCCACATCCTTGTTCTGCCTCTCCTCCTCCCCCCCCTCCTTCTCCACCGTCTTCATTCTCCTCTTTTCCTCCCCCTCCTCCCCGTCCTTCCCCTCCTCTCCCTCCCCTCCCTCCTCCTCCCCCTCTTCCCCATCTTCCCCTCGCATCTGTCCTTCCCCCTTCCCCTCCCCTCCTTTCTCCCCTCCCTTTTCCCTCTCCTCCCTCTCTTCTGTTCGCGCCCTCTCTCTCCGCCCTCCGCAGCCCCTCCTGGCCCCCTCCTTTCCTCTTCCTCCTTTCCTTTTTTCCTCTCCCGTACTCTCCCCTCCCCTCCCTTCCTCTCCTCCCCCTCTCTCCCTCTCTTCCCCCTCCTCCTCACCTCCC
>NZ_JZEY01000097.1 GCF_000969445.1 Devosia chinhatensis
AGCAAGCGGTGACGCCAGCGGTGTCGCAGAGCTGCAGCGCGCGAACCGAAAATGTGAGGCTGCGGCCGGGCAGTTCGGAATAGGCAACGAGGTCGGCGGCACGGGCTTGGACGAGTGCAGGGTGGCGCTCGAGCGCAAGTACAAGCAGTGGGGCGTTGTCCTGCGTTAGGGCAAAGACGAGGGGACGTTCGGTGGTGTAGTGGGAAAAGCCGGTCGGATAGATGATGTCGTCATTGCTATCGAGCAACAGCACATCAATGCCATCGCGGGCCATCGCGGTGCGGAGATCACGCTGGACGGACGCATAGAAATCCGCCCCCAGAAGCTGGTTGAAGGCCATCGCCGGTACTCCCGGTCCGGGTGGGGGAGGCCGGCGCCTGAAGCTCCGGGCCTTTTGCGTCGGGTGGTGAGTCGGGTTAACCCATCCGGCCCCGCAACTCTCACCTCGGGGGTG
>NZ_JZEY01000098.1 GCF_000969445.1 Devosia chinhatensis
GAGTATCGACGAGGAGGATGTGAGTTTCCGCGATGGTGCGCGTGATGGGTGAGGAAACGTGCGGGGTGTTGACGGCGCGGTCAAGGGCGGGGAATGGTTCCGGGGGATCATCGCCCGGCTGCTCTTCAAGCACGCTATAATTGATGGTATTGACATTAAGGCGCGCCGGAGTGACGGTCTTTAACCGTCCAAGCTGCAAGCCAAGGCATTCCAGTCGGGTGGAGAGGCCCAGCACCGGCTTTTCGCCCAGCCGCGCGGCTGGGCGAAAAGCCGGTGCTGGGCCTCTCCACCCGACTGGAATGCCTTGGCTTGCAGCTTGGACGGTTAAAGACCGTCACTCCGGCGCGCCTTAATGTCAATACCATCAATTATAGCGTGCTTGAAGAGCAGCCGGGCGATGATCCCCCGGAACCATTCCCCGCCCTTGACCGCGCCGTCAACACCCCGCACGTTTCCTCACCCATCACGCGCACCATCGCGGAAACTCACATCCTCCTCGTCGATACTC